>CAMDTO010000001.1 GCA_945907765.1 Thermoflexus hugenholtzii JAD2
ATGAGATTGGGGTAGTGGTGCCCGGCATTGCCGTGGCGTCACTGGCTCTTGTGGGGTTCTTCTACGTTTTCGAGTTCCGTTTCATCTCCCGGTTGCTCCTGGCGTATTTTGTCGGACTTGATCTGGTGATCCTGGTCAATCTGCGCTTGGTTGCCCGCCTGCTGATGACCTGGCTTGCATCAGGTGGGCGCGCCGGTAGCCGTGTCCTGATCATTGGCGCAGGTCCGGCCGGACGGGAAGTGGCATCGCTGATGTCATCGCGACCTTGGGCTGGTCTTGCGGTCGTTGGATTTCTCGACGATACCGACGGAACGGATGTCGATGGTCATCCGATCCTTGGTTCCACTTCCGATGCCCCCGCGGTTGTCGCTGACCGTCAAGTCGATGAGGTAATCGTGGCGTTGCCTCCTGACCGGCATGAACAGACGGTGCGCGTAGCGCTTTCCCTGCTACCGCTTCCGGTCCGAGTTCGGATCGTGCCTGAACGGTTCAACATGATCGCGGCTCGGGCCCGCATTGAGGATTTCTGGGGGGTACCGCTGATCGGCATCCGTGATCCGGCGATTACGGGCATGGATCGCGTGGTCAAGCGTCTGTTCGACCTCGTCATCGCGGGCATCGGCGTTGTGCTGCTTGGGCCCGCGATCATCGTGGTCGGTATTGCCATTGCTCTGGATAACCCCGGACCGGCTTTTGTCGGGCTGCCTAGGGTGGGAGAGAATGGCCGTCAATTTCGCATGTGGAAATTCAGGACGATGCGGGTCGGTTCTGAAAGCCAGCAGCATCTGAAGCGCCGCGCTGACCCGCGGGTGACGCGCTTGGGTCGGTTTCTGCGTCGATGGTCCCTTGATGAAATTCCGAATCTTTTCAATGTTCTGATGGGTGAGATGAGCCTCGTCGGTCCGCGTCCGGAACAGCCGTGGATAGTCGAAAAGTACGAACCATGGCAGCGCAAGCGGTTCGCTGCGCCCCCAGGCATGACGGGGTGGTGGCAGATCAATGGTCGCAGTGACCGTCCCCTTCACGAAAACGTCGAATACGACCTCTATTACATCCAGAATTACTCACCGTGGCTCGACGTGGTGATCCTGTTACGGACGGTTCCGGTGGTCCTGCGCGGACGGGGTGCGTTCTGAAACGGTTGGTCCAGACGGCTGCGGGCGGTTGACGCACAGTCGCTTGGTAACGCAGGCGTGCCCACCATTTTTTGGCAGGCTTCACCCCGGATAGTCGCCGGGGTGTCAGCGGACGCCGAGTTTCCGGGACAACGCCGAACGGCGCTTTGGAGGCGGTTCCGGCGGACCCCACCTGATCCGTTCCGACCCCAGGACCACGGTGTCACCAGTCTTGATGCCGAGTTCGTCAAGGGATGCGATCACGCCGAGTTGGCGGAGACGCTGCTTGAGGTACGCCTGTCCGGCGATCAGGTGGACGTCGATCATTGCCACAAGGCGGTCAATAGGCTCGCCCGACACGATGAACCCATCGTCGGTCTTCTCGACGTGGAAGTCGCGCGCGCGGTCACGCGGGGCCGGGGTATAGCGTTCAAAGCCGGGACCGACGGCAAAGCTGTCGACATCGGCCTGTCGGGCGTCCGCCTCGGCCTGGTTCATGGCGTTCAGGCGGATGATGACCGCCCTGAGGACGTTGTCGACACCTTCACGGGTGGCAGCGGACAGCGGGAAGACGGGAATCCCGAGTGATGCCATCTCGGCCCGGAACTCTGGCCATGCCTCCTGTGCCTCGGGGAGGTCGAGCTTGTTTGCGAGGACAATCTGCGGTCTGGTCGCCAACGCTTCCGAATATCGCTGGAGTTCGGTGTTGATCCGGTGGAAGTCACCGATTGGGTCGGCTCGACCATCCACGCCTGCGACATCGATGATGTGCAGGAGGAGGCGGGTGCGTTCGATGTGCCGAAGGAACTGGAGACCGAGACCGGCGCCATCGCTGGCACCCTCAATGAGACCTGGGATATCCGCGAGGACGAAGCTGTCGTCGGCAAACCCGACCACGCCGAGGTTCGGTTCGAGGGTCGTGAACGGATAGGCAGCAACTTTTGGACGGGCGGCGGATACGGCTGCAAGGAAGGACGACTTCCCGGCATTTGGGTAGCCCACCAGGCCGACGTCGGCAATGACCCGCAGTTCAAGGGCCACGTCGCGCTTTTGCCCGGGTTCGCCGCGTTGGGCGAATTCTGGTGTCTGATGGGTCGCGGTCTTGAAGTGGGTGTTGCCAAGTCCGCCCCGACCTCCACGCGCAATGAGGACGCGTTGCTTCGGTTCGGTGACATCACCAAGGAGTTCACCGTTGGCGGCATCGTGCACGACTGTGCCGAGGGGGACACGGATGACGGTGTCCTGTCCGGCGCGACCATGGCTGTTCCGGCGTCCACCCCCTGTGCCATCCGGTGCGACGAAGTGTCTCTTGAACCGGAAGGAGATGAGGGTGTTCTGGTTGGGGTCGCCTTCGAGGTAGATGCTGCCACCACGCCCGCCATCGCCGCCGTCTGGACCGCCGAGTGAGACGTACTTTTCCCGGCGCATGTGCATGGCGCCGTCGCCACCGTTCCCGGCTTTCAGGCTGATCGTTGCGTGGTCGTAAAACATGGTGCCTCAGTCGGACGCAGCAAGCGCCTCCGTAAAGGGTATACGCCACGTCTCGGAATTGGCCGCGCTTCGCGGAAGGGGATTGTGCGGTGACCTCGGCGGCGTTATCCTCCTGAGGGGAGAGGGTCGAGGTTTTCGGTTCTTTCTCTCCGCAGCGTTGGCTGATCCTGTCACCAGCAACCGGGCGAGGTGCCCGTTGCCGAGATTGAAGCCATTCCCGATGCCACCGTGATTGCGACCCCACTTCCAGCAATTGAGAACGAACCGGATGCGTCGCGTCGCCTGACGACGCTTGATGACCTCCTGGGGCGGTTGCGTGCCTACTTGCCACCGAACTCTGACCTGGGAATCGTTGAGCGGGCGTACGAGTACGCAGCCAAGGCCCATTCAGGCCAGAACCGTGGTTCGGGCGAGCCGTATATCCAGCATCCACTGGAGACCGCACTGCTCCTGGCTGATCTGCAGCTTGATCGAGCAACGATTGCGGCGGCGCTTCTCCACGACGTCATCGAGGACACTGGCGTCACCTTTGACGCATTGTGTGACGCATTTGGCATCGAAGTTGCCCGGCTGGTCGATGGTGTCACCAAACTGTCCAGGATCCATTGGAACAGTCTTGAGGAACAGCAGGCCGAAAACCTTCGCAAGATGTTTCTAGCGATGGCCGAGGACATTCGTGTTGTCCTGATCAAGTTGTGCGACCGTCTGCACAATGTGCGAACCCTCGGTGGCAAGCGTTCCGATGCGCGTCACCGTATCGCCCTGGAAACACTCGAGATCTACGCGCCTCTGGCCCACCGTCTTGGCATTTGGCAGGTCAAGTGGAAGCTCGAGGATGCGGCGTTCTATCACCTCGAGCCCGAGCACTATCAGGAGCTCAAGCGTCTCCTCAACGATACCCGGCGGGCACGCGAGGCGCATGTCGAGGAGTGCATCGAGTCAATCCGCGACCACTTGGCAAAGACCGGTGTTGCCTCGGAGATCACTGGCCGGCCCAAGCACATCTACTCGATCTACAAGAAGATGGAGCGGACAGGCCGTAGTTTCGACCAGTTGTACGATCTTCTCGCGCTTCGGGTTGTCGTGGCCACTGTCCCGGAGTGCTACGCCGCGCTCGGCATCGTCCACAGCCTCTGGCCGCCAGTGCCCGGGCAGTTCGACGACTACATCGCGATGCCGAAGGGCAACATGTACCAATCGCTGCACACGGCAGTGGTAGCGCGCACGGGACGTTTTCTCGAGGTTCAGATCCGGACGCATGACATGCACCGGATTGCCGAACACGGCATTGCGGCTCACTGGCGATACAAGGAAGGCAGTCAGCCGGATACCCAGTTCGAGGCGAAACTTGCGTGGTTACGGCAGTTGATGGCGTGGCAACAGGAACTCTCGACGGCGCAGGAATTCGTCGAGACTGTCAAGATGGATATCTTCCAGGATCAGGTGTTTGTCTTCACCCCTCGCGGTGACGTCAAGGACTTGCCGGCTCGGGCAACACCGTTGGATTTCGCCTACCGGATCCATACTGATGTGGGCCACCGATGCATTGGCGCCCGTGTCAACCAGAAATTGGTTTCCCTTGACTACGAACTCAAGAACGGCGACATCGTCGAAATCCTGACCACCAAGTCATCGCACGGCCCAAGTCGCGACTGGCTGACGGTTGTCCGAACAAGCCATGCGCGGGAAAAGATCCGCCAGTGGTTCAAGCAGCAGCAGCGCGCGGAGAACATCATTCGAGGGCGCGACGTATTGGAGAAGGAACTCAAGCGCCTCGGGGTTGGTGGCATCAGTTCTGTTGCCGAGACACAGCTTGAGAACACGGCTACCCAGCTCAATTTCCAGTCGCTCGACAGTCTCCTGGCGGCAATCGGATACGGTGGCGTCGGACTGCAGACGGTCATCGGGCGCCTAGGGCTGCGCTCGGTAGCTGAACCAGCGTTCATCGACTTGCCGGAAGTTGCACCGGCGACCGGTGCCAACTCGACTGGGGCGGTGCAGGTCATGGGGGTTGGAGACCTTCTTACGCGCATGGCTCCCTGTTGCAAGCCCGTTCCCGGCGACCGGATCATCGGGTTCATCACTAGGAACCGCGGTATCACGATCCATCGTCAGGACTGCCACAACGTGCTTGCGGAAGATGAACCAGACCGTCTGGTAGCCGTCGATTGGGGACGCAGCGGTGGTCAGAACTATCCGGTGACGGTGCGGGTCGAAGCGTTTGACCGGCCGGGTCTTTTGCGGGACGTTGCTGCCGTGGTGGCTGAGGAAAAATTGAACATCACCGGTTCACAGGTCACCGTCGATGCCCACGAGGGGATCGCGACGATCATGACCACGGTAGAACTCGGAAGCCTCGCACAATTGAGCCGGCTACTGACCCGCCTTGAATCCATCAAGGCGGTGCGTAACGCCAGTCGGGAGACCCGAGGCAATGTTGCCCAAGTGCCGGCGACCTTGCGCGACCGGGTGAACTAGCAACCCCGGCATGACAGTTGTGTCGTACCGGTTTTGACTTTCACTTGACGGGCCGATCCCCCAACAACCCCGACACGGGACCTCCGTGCCGGGGTTTGGTGTTCAGGAGAGGTCGGGCGAACTGGTGATCGCACCCCGTGAGGCACTTCCCACCTGGGCCATGTATTTCGCAAACACCCCATTGGTGTAGCGGGGTGCAGGGCGCTTCCATCCGGCCATGCGTGCCGTGATTTCGGCATCCGAGACTGCGATATCCATGGTTCGTGCCTTGAGATCGATGGTCACGATGTCGCCGTCACGCATGGCGGCAATGGGGCCACCGAGGGCGGCTTCGGGTGACACATGCCCGACCATGAACCCGTGAGTGCCACCGCTGAAGCGGCCGTCGGTTAGCAGGCTGACCGACGCACTGAGGCCGGCACCGTTGATTGCGCCAGTCACGCTAAGCATCTCGCGCATTCCCGGACCGCCCCGCGGTCCTTCGTAGCGGATCACGACCACGTCTCCCGGGTGGACCTTGCCACCGGTCACGGCTGCCATCGCCTCTTCTTCGCGTTCGAAGACCCGCGCCGGTCCCTGATGGAATGTCCGGTCGTAGCCAGCCACCTTGATTACGGCACCTTCGGGGGCAATGTTGCCCTTGAGGATGACGATGCCCCCGGTCTCCTTGAGTGGCTTGTCCACGGTGACCACGACTTCCTGGCCATGTGTCTCGACGGCCTTGGCCGCCTCTTCGGCGAGGGTGTGGCCGGTCACGGTCAGGCACGAACCGTCAAGTTTGCCGCCCTCGATGAGGCGCTTGGCGACCAATTGGATGCCGCCGGCGTTATCGAGATCGACCGCAACGAAGCGTCCGCCTGGCTTGAGGTCGCAGATGAGCGGTGTCTGGTGACTGATCTCGTTGAACTCATCGAGGGTCAACTCGATACCGGCTTCGTGGGCCATGGCTGGCAAGTGGAGTACCGCATTGGTTGATCCGCCGGATGCACAGACACCGGCGATGGCATTCTCAAAGGCGGCCTTGGTGGCAATGTCACGCGGGCGCACGCCACGTCGGAGGACGTCCATGACCAGGTGGCCAGCGTCAACGCCTACTTGATTCTTGCGCTTGTCCACTGCCGGAACACTGCCGCTGCCTAGCGGGGCGAGTCCGAGGAACTCCAGGGCCATTGCCATGGTGTTCGCGGTGTACTGGCCCCCACACGCGCCAGCGCCAGGGATTGCGCAGTTCTCGATTTCATCGAGGTCTGCATCGGACATCTTCCCTGCGGAATGGGCACCGACGGCTTCGAACAAGTCGATGATCGTGATGTCCTTGCCTCTGAACCGCCCGGGTTTGATTGGGCCCCCGTAGAGCAGTACGCCAGGGATGTTCAGTCGAAGCAGTGCCATCGCGCCGGCAGGGATTGTCTTGTCACACCCGACGAGAATGATGAGTGCGTCGAACATGTGGCCGCGCGCGACGAGTTCAATGGAGTCGGCGATCACTTCCCGCGAAACGAGGGATGCCTTCATGCCCTCGGTGCCCATGGTGACGCCATCGCTGATGGCGATGGTGTTCAGTTCCATCGGCGTCCCACCGGCGTCGCGAATGCCCTTCTTGACCTGTTCGGCTAGCGCGCGCAGGCCCCAGTTGCAGGGCATCGTTTCAATCCACGAGTGCGCCACGCCGACGATTGGCCGGCTCAGGTCTTCGTTGGTGAAACCGATGGCATGCAACATTGCCCGGGCGGCAATGCGGTCGCGGCCATCCAGCTGGATCCGGCTTTGATGCCGTGGATCTGTGACCAGGTCAAGAGGTGGTTTGGCGTCGCCGGTCGTTGGCGCGGTTCCCATGGTCGGGGTCTCCTTGCGATGTCTGGCCCGGCGTTGATTCGGGCGTCCGCGATTCTACGGTGCGGGCCTGCGCTTCGCGAACCGGCGGGGCGAGAAGTCGCGCCAGAGCGGTGCTGGCGGGTTCCGGTTCCCACGACCAAGCAGAACTGCCGTTTCGAAGGCTGACCCGCAGGCGACCCTGTCGGCGACGGAGTGCACGCAGTACGGTCACTACCTGTTCCGGGCTTACTTTGAGTAGGGATTCCATCTCCTTGACGGTTGAGGGCCGGGCGCGCAATGCCTCGCGCAGAAGGCGGACTAGTCGACGGATGTGGGACGCCCCTTGAACCTTCGGGTCAGTCGGGCGCACAGGAGCGGTACCCGACCCCTCGGACCGTCTCGATGATCTTTGGGTTTCCAGGATCTTCCTCGAGTTTCTCGCGGAGCCACCGGATGTGCACGTCCACCGTGCGCATGTCCCCGGAGAATTCGCTGCCCCACGCCCGTGCGAGCAGTTGATCCCGCGAAAAGACCTGACCAGGACGCCTCATCAGGCATGCAAGGAGGTCGAACTCGCGGGGCTTGAGCGCGACGTTGGTCCCGTTTCTCGTGACGCGACGTTGCGCGGGATCGAGGGTGATGGGTCCGAGAGTCATTGGGCGTTGGGCTGACGCTTCGTCCGTGCGGCTCTGGCTTCGCCGGAGCATCGCCTTGACGCGCGCGACAAGTTCGCGCATCGAGAACGGCTTGGTCACGTAGTCGTCAGCACCGATTTCAAGTCCGACGACACGGTCAACCTCTTCGGTGCGTGCAGTCAACATGATGATTGGAATGTTTTGCAGGATTGCCGAGGGCGAACTCCTGATTGCGCGGCACACATCCAATCCAGTCAGCCGTGGAAGCATCACATCGAGGACGATCAGATCTGGTGGGTCGCGTCGTGCGGTTTCAAGACCGGTTTGCCCATCGGTGGCGGTGACCACTTCATAGCCTTCCTTGCGAAGGCTGTAGCTGACACTCGTGATGATCGCGGGTTCGTCTTCGATGACTAGGATTTTTGATCCCATATGCTGTAGGATACCGATCACGGCAGCGGCCTCCCTGATGGCGGTGTTGCGGTTACGCCACCCCCGAGTGTGATGTTCAGAGGTAACGGCACGATCATGTCGCTGTTACATTGCTTGAATAGAGTTCCTTCAACGTTGGGGCACTTAACCGGTTTCGGATCGGCTGTTACCGGAACCGCGCTCTGTGGAATGGGCTTCTGAGGAACTGGCATGGCGCGTGAGCCCGAGAATCGCAAGGCGTATCACTTTCAGCTTGCCCAGCTTGGAGATGAAATCCTGACCATGGGCAGCATGGTTGACAAGGCCCTTGAGCGGTCGATGGATGCCTTGGCGCGACGTGACGTCGATCAGGCCAGGCAAGTCGTCGCTGATGATTCCTTGATTAATGCCAAGCGGATGGGCGTTGAGGACGGGGCAGTCGTCCTCTTGGCCACGCAGCAGCCGATGGCTTCCGACCTCCGGTTCATAACCAGTGTCGAACACATTGCGACTGATCTCGAGCGGATGGGTGACCACGCAAGTAGTATTTCGCGACTAAGCGTGAAGTTGTGCGCCGAACCTCCGATGAGATCGGTTGATGAGTTTCCGCGCATGATTGCGTCATGCCGTCAACGGTTGCGACTCGCCCTCGATGCCTTCTTAGAACGTGATGCCGAAAAAGCACTTGCCTGTGCGAGGCAGGATGTCGAGCTCGACCAGTTGCAGGACAGTGTCTACGACCTCATGCTTTCCACGATGGAGAAGGATGGAAGTACGATCGTCCGGGCGACGTATCTCTTGTGGATTGCGCACAACCTCGAACGCGTTGGGGATCACATCACCAATGTATGCGAGCGCGTCATCTATCTCGCCAAGGGGCGACGTGAAGAGCTTGACGAGGCGTAACTCCTCGTTGGTGCCATGATCGTGACCAAGGCCGATCACAAGAATGGTTCATTGTGAAAATCGACCTTCACGTGGTTGTCGGCGCCCTGATTTCGTTGGCTTGGTTTGTCGGTCAATGGTTCCTGTCCGCCGTGGGGCGCGCGCCCGGCGCTGACCCGCTCCCAATGGCGATGTCGGATCCTGCGTGGGCGCTCCTGACCGGTTCGGTTGGCCTTGCGTTCGGATCCTTCGGTGCGTTCGTTGTCTACCGAACCGACCAGGGAAGGCAGGCGGCGTCGCGCGAGGCGTTCGCCGTGTCGGCAAGCCGGTTGCGTCAGTCAGTTCGGCATGCCGTCGAGGCGACATCACCCGAACTCATGAACTCGGATGCGCCTGCGTCCGCCTTGGTCGCATCTCGGTTGCCCGAGGAGGCTGAACCACTTGCCGAGGCACTTGTCGATGTTGCGCGCACCTTGGAGACGCACCGCGAAAGTGTCGTCCGGGAACGGGTCCGTGTCCGGCAGACGCTCGCGTCGATTGCCGAAGGCCTGATCATTTCATCGGAAGAAGGAAGGGTGGTGGCTGTCAATCCCGAAGCAGCACGTCTTCTGGACCTGCCAGGCGATGGTTCGTCACTGGTGGGGCAGAGCCTGGTGACAGCGGTTCGGGATTACGAGGTCACCGAAACGCTCATCAAGGCAATTGAAACCCGGGCCCCGGTGACGAGACACGTGCGACTGTTGCCATTCTCGACGATGGGTGAACCCTCCATGCCTCGACGCGGGACAAGCGTTCGCCTCGTCAAGGTCTCGGCCGTCCCGTTCGCGTCTCAAGGTCGTTCGCCGTCCGACGTCGGGGTTGGGTCAAGCCGGCGCACGTCTGGTGTGGGGGCCGGTGTGATCTTTCTTGAAGATGAGACCGAACTGCGCCGGTCCGAGAGCATTCGCAGGGATTTCGTCGCCAACGTTTCGCACGAGTTGCGGACACCCCTCGCTTCGCTGAAGGCGCTTGTCGAGACGCTTGAGGAGGGCGCGCTTGACGACCCTCCAGCGGCACGAGAGTTCCTCAGGCTGATGCATGTCGAGGTCGATAGCCTCACCCAACTGGTGTTCGAGTTGCTTGAGCTATCGCAAATCGAATCCGGTCAGGCCGAGATGGAAAAGCGCCCGGTTGCGCCGATCACACTGCTTGAGACGGCCTACCGGAGGCTTCGCACGCAGGCAACGCGCACGGGTATTGATCTTCGGTTGGCTGCAGAGCACGCGCTCCCGATGATCAATGCTGATCCCATGCGAGTTGGACAGGTGCTGCTCAACCTTCTCCAGAACGCCATCAAGTTCACCCCGGAAGGTGGTGTTGTCACTCTCACGGCCTCGCGAGACGGCGGGGGCATTCGGTTCGGTGTGACCGATACTGGCATCGGGATATCGCGTGAGGACCTCACGCGGTTGTTCGAACGGTTCTTCAAGGTGGACCGATCACGCGCGTCAGGCGGAACTGGCCTCGGTTTGGCAATCGCCAAGCACCTCGTGCAGGCCCACGGGGGGGTGATTGGTGCTTACAGTCTTGGAGAAGGTCACGGGTCAACCGTCTGGTTTGTCCTGCCGCTGAGTGCCGAAGGTGACGCACTCGTCAACCAGAAGGCGTCCATTGCAAGTCAGACCCGCGGGGCGCTCACATCTGGTGATGATGTTGATGGAACACCATCGATTGCCGTACCGGGCGTGCCGGCGACCCCAGCCATGCCGTAGGTGACAAGGTAGCCGACAAGCGGTTCGACGTCCTCGCGGGTCGATGCCCCGTCGAGAAGCAGTGCTTCAAGGATGTCCTGCGTCAACCCGAGTTGGTGCTCGAGGTCGTCCGACAGCAAGTCGGTGTGAAAGGCGTTTCGATCGGCGCGTGGGTCGTTGACGTACGCGAGGATTGCATCCAGCAGTCCCGGTGTATCAACTTGTATGCGGACCAATCCGCTCATCTGCTCCCCCCGTAAAACACGCTACCGCACCGACCCCTTCGCAGACGGGGCCGGTGCGGTAGCGCAGCATCAGCATGTTCCGAATCGAACTAGAGTGCGCGAAGGGCGGCGAGTTCAGGTTCGATCCCGGCCCACTCGGCGGGTGATGCCTCCACGTGTGCGTTCCTGACAGTCCCATGGCTGTCGATGATGAACGTGGCCCGATGGTTCGGAAGTTGACCTTCATCGACGTTGACACCGAACAAC
The DNA here is from genome assembly GCA_945907765.1 of Thermoflexus hugenholtzii JAD2. GTDB lineage: Bacteria > Chloroflexota > UBA11872 > UBA12225 > UBA12225 > UBA12225. The sequence goes on from CAMDTO010000001.1 coordinate 11,052, forward strand.
TTGACAAGCTGATGTCTGAAGTCGCTCAGGAGGAGGATGTGATCTTCGGGGTCGCACCCTTTCTTGAAGGCCTTCTGGGACGGGGAATGGTCGGTACTGACGCCAATGATCTTGGCGCCGAGCTCATCGAATTCTGCAATGTGCTGCGCGTGACCGCTGATCTGCCGTTCGCACGTTCCGGTGAAGCACTTCGGGAAGAAGAACAGGACGACGGGCTTGCCTCGGTAGTCACTGACGGAATGAATCTTGCCATCGGTCCCCATCAGGGAGAAGTCCGGGGCTGCATCGCCGACCTTAATCATTGCCATGTCCTCAGGTGAAATGGGTTGAGTTTGAAAGGGTTTTAGTCCAGCCAGCGCAGGGGCAGACCGGACGAATTGCGTGCCTGGTGGTCAGTGGGTCGGCTTGCCAGCGGCCTTCCAGGCAGTCGTGCCGCCTTCCATGATCTTCACGTTGGTGAACCCCATGTCGTGGAGGATCTTGGCGGCGAGAGACGCCTGACCGCCGGCGCCGCATGTGGTGATGATCGGTAGGGAGCGATCTTGGATGCGGGCGTCCCGGTAGTGTTCGGGCAATTCGGTATCCGCACGCAGCGGAAGCAGGCCAAGGGGTATGTTGATCGAACCGGCGACGGCGTTCCCGTGTGAATCTTCTTCCTGGCGCACATCGATAACGACGGTCTCAGGGTGGGAGGCCATCTGGGCCTCGGCGTCATTGACGCTGATCATTGGAGCGACGGCACGCCCCTCGGCAACGAGGTCCTTGAAGGTCTTGGCCATTGATGTTCCTTTCGGGCTGGGAAGTGTCTGGAGTGAGTGGCGTCGGGTTTCCGGTTACGCCGGAAGGCCGACGGCAAAGACTACCGAGTGGACCGGGTGAACGCCAACCCTGTGGAGCCGCCGGAGGGCAACCGTCAGCTTCCCGGTGCCCGGAGGCGCCCGTGTCGCAGGCGTTCACGTACGCTGTCGGCAGTCGGGATTGCCTGCGCCCCACGCCCTTCAACCACGAATGACGCGACACAGTTTGCAAACTGTGCGGCGGTTTCGACGTCCCGCGTCTCCCCGTAGCGAACCAGGAAGGCGGTAGCGAATACGTCCCCGGCACCGGTTGGGTCGATTTCCTCGACGTCATAGGCCGGGAAGCGTCGACGCGTGCCCTGCTGCCAGACAACGCAACCGTGGCGGTTCTCTGTCACCACGGCGAGGCGGGCGCGGATCGCGTACTTCTCGACAAGCAGCAGATCTCCGCCGAGGTCTTCGGCGCTGAAAGTGACGACATCGAGGCGGTCCAGATAGGTCTCGGCATCGCGCCAAGCGACAGGGCTCACGCGTCCGTTGTCAGGAGACCATGCACGCAACCATCCTTGCAGTGTTGCGCCAATCAAAGCGGTCGAGGGGAAGACTTCCAGCAGGTCATGGGTCAGTTCCTGGGCAATCGGGCCAAAGTGGACCATGGGTGCACGTCGCCATGCATCAGGAATGTTGGCTGGAACAAGGGGGGAGGCAACGGCGCGGACGTATTGGACCCGACCGGTTGGGGTATAGACGTTCTCGAACGTGGTGGTGACTGCAGAATGCACGAGCTCTACGTCGACATCCCGGAGGGTTCCGGGAAGACCGGGTTCATGCGCGGCCGCGGTGACCAGTGCCGTGCGCCGCCCGAGGCGGCTTGCAGTGAGTGAGGCGAACGTTGCCGTGCCACCGAACGTGAAACCATCGGGCGTGCTAGAGGCCACGTCACGGGTCACATTTCCGAGGACAAGTATTTCCGGGGTCGTGTCGTTACCCATTCACCGGCGCACTTAGTGGCGGAGCATGATCACGATGCGCCGGTTGTCGCCTTCGCCAGTGCTTTCCGTGGCCACGTCCGGGTGTTCGGCAAGCACCATGTGGACAATCCGGCGCTCGTTCGGGGGCATGGCTTCCAATTGGACCGGTGCCCTGGTGGCGATGACGCGGCTGGCGAACCGGAGTGCAAGGTCCCGGAGGAGCACCTCGCGGCGCGCCCGGTACCCGTCGATGTCAATGGTGATCCGCACGTGAGTGTCGAGTGCCTTGTTGACCATGATCCCGACGATGAACTGGATTGCCCGGAGTGTCTCGCCCCGGCGACCGATGAGATCGGCCGCGTCTGGCGCACGCACATTGAGGGTCAGTGGCTCAAGTTCCACCACTTCGATGTGGGCTTCATCAAAGTGCATGTGATGCAAAAGCTCACTCAGTATCCGCCGGGCGGTCTCGGCAACTGCGGTTGCATCTGCAGAACCGCGGGGTAGCGGCGCAAATGTTGCCTCGCGGTGAACGGTTTCGTGTCCGGTGTCTTGGGGGTGCTGATCTTCCTCAGGCTCGTCTCCCGGAACACGCACGGAGACTCGCACGCGTGCTGGCAGCGCTCCGAACCCGAGCATGCGCCCCGGATTTCCCGGATCGATGATCGAAACGGTTACTTCGTTGCGGGTGCGACCCAATTCGGCCAGTGCCTGAGTGATTGCCGTCTCGACTGATCGTGCCGAAGTCTCAACGACCGAACCATCATTATTTGCCACCAGTTCGCCTCCCATCACCGCCATTGGAACCGCTGGAGCGATTTGCGCCGTTCACGCGTCGAGCCTTGCCGGATGCCGGTGGCGTGTCGTCAATGACCGTCGCCGCGGATGTCGAAGTCCCAGGTAGGCGGACCGTGGCAAGCGACCCCAGACCGCCGATGAAGTACTGCTGGATGATCCCGTAAAGATTCTGTGCCACCCAGTAGAGTGCAAGGCCCGAGTTTACCGAAAGCCCGATCCAAAGCATCATCAGGGGCATGAACTGCATCATCTGGTTCTGCATCTGCTGCTGAGGATCGGATGAGGGCTGGGTCATCATCCGTTGCTGTACCCATTGGGTGAGACCCGCGAGGACGGGCAGGATGAACGGCAATGCGTATCCGAAGACATTTATGACATCGGGCTTGTCAAGGCCTTCGAGCCACCAGAACCCTTGCTTGAACGAAGTAATGGCTGTCTCATACGTGGCACCATCCATCCCGAGGGCAGTGAGCCAAGCCCGGGGTTCATCCAACGATACTTCAGGAGACGCAAGGGACTGCAAGGCGGCGTAGAGCGCGAAGAGGATGGGCATCTGAAGCAGGAGAGGGAGACATCCAGCTGCCGGGTTTACCCCATGCTCCTTGTAGAGAGCCATGGTCTCGACGGAAAGCTTTTCCTTGTCCTTGGCGTATCGCGCCTGCAGGGCCTTCAGTTCCGGTTGGAGACGCGTCATCGCGCGCTGAGAACCCAACTGCTTGATGGTCAGAGGCAGCAGGATGGTTTTGGCGATGATCGTGAACAGGATGATTGCGACGCCGGCGCCGAACAGGCTGCTGAGGTAGATGAGACCGACCACCAACGGGTGGACAAGAAGGCTGTCCCACAGAACGACTACGAACGAAGGCAACGCTAGTACTCCTCGCGCCGCGTGCACCTCCTGTCCGGATGCAGAAGACGCGTCCGGATGGCGGTTGCGTGGCGCTTGCCCGACTTCGGGCAGGCGATGTCACACAGTGTGGCGCACAGGGCACCCGTAGGATCGGAAGTTCGGCGGGAAACTTCGCGACACGCTAGGGGACGGGATCAAGGCCACCGGCATTGAAGGGGTGACATCGGGAAATCCGGCCAAGCGCGAGCGTCGTTCCTCGCAGAATACCATGACGGGTTATCGCTTCGATTGCGTACTCCGTGCAGGTCGGGTGGTAACGGCAGAGCCGAGCCGGGTAGATGGCGGTGCGCACGAACCTGAATGCGCGAATGCCTGCGATGGCAAGGCGAGAGGCGATACCTGGGGGCGCCCCGTCGTCCGTCACAGGGTGGGATCAATCCTCGCCGGTGGATGGGTAAGGACACCAGCCCGGCGCAACCCACTCTCCAAGGCCGACGCGAGTTGCTCAAACGGTGCGGAGGCCACAGACGGCCTCGTTCCGATGACGATGTCCCACCGTCCGGCGACACGTGGGAGCAGAGCGCTGAGGGCGGCCCTCAGGCGGCGGCGAACACGGTTGCGGACCACTGCATTTCCAACCCGTCGTGACACGACAATACCGATCCTCGCACAGGTGGCCGAACTGGTGGGTTCGCGCGTCAATGCGGCTATCTGGATGGGTCCGGTGCTGCGAGCGCGGGCAGCGTTCCGGACATTCGTGAAATCCGCATTGCGGCGAAGTCGGTGTGCGCGCGCAAGCAACTTATCAAGTCCGGGGAAGAGGAGTGCCCGGCGAGGCAGCCGGGCGCTGACACAGGTCAGACGGTGAGGCGCTTGCGCCCCTTCTGACGACGAAGGCGCAGGACGCGCCGCCCGTTAGCGCTGCTCATCCGCTTCATGAATCCGTGGACGCGGGAACGGCGGCGGCGCTTGGGTTGCCAGGTTCGCTTCACAAGAATACTCCGACGGGTCGCGCCCGACCGGCGCATTCAGATTACGTTGCTAAAGTTTAGCAAATGCCGGATTGGGCAAACGCATCCCGCAGGGATTGCGATGCGAAGCGGTGATGTTTCGTATGCCACACGAGATGTGATGAGACGGTTGTCACCGTCGGAAGCGCAACAATTGCACGCCGCAGGCAAGACGCCAACTGGGACCCCAACTCTCCCTCGGGAAGGCTGGTCTCGCGGCCGGGTGCATCCCATGGAACCTCCACGAATCCCGTCGAACTGATGAGGTCGATCGTCCCGTGATACGCACCTGCGGGGTGACGCAGGCCGATTGCGTAGGTCCAAACGGTCTGGCCCTGCTCCGTCAACCGGTTCGTGACAGCATCGATGGCCTCCGGATCGTACGCGTTCACGGTCACCAGAAGGACCGACTTGTTGCCCTCGGCGGCATCTTGAGAGGGCGCTGACGGGTCGAAAAGCTTGCCCCCCAGGACGTCGGTGATAGCCCGGGCGATCGGCAGCGACGGCGCATCCAGCGCGCCGATGTAGGCTGGCGCCCCGAGATGCTGGAGGGTCCGTGCAGGGCGCGCGATGACTTCGGCTACTTCGTCAAGCGTCTCGAAACCGATGCCAGGATAGCCGGGAATGATGACGCCATCGTCTTCGAGAAGCCCAAAGAGCATCGCTCCAGTGTGTGCGTAGACCAACTGCTTCGCCCCCGATAGTGCTTCTCCGTCGAGGGTGAACTCGGCGAACCGAGGCACGCTCTCGATCATTGTGCGGAGGTAGTCATCCTCGGGTACGAGGACAAGTCCGGTCCTGAATGCCTCGTCGGCGCGTGAATAGTCACCGGTACGCAAGGCGAGATCGCCACGGAGCCGGTGCACGGGCATTGCGCGTGCACCAAGGTGGCGACTTCCGTCAGACAGGATTTCCTCGAGGTTATCGATGGCCATCCCGAGCCGTCCGTGACGGGCCCAGAGTTCGGCCTGGTTGAAAAGCACTACCGGATTCCGTGGGGCAACGCGGCGCGCGTGTTCGTAGCAATCTTCGGCCTCGGGATCGAGCTCATGCGTCTGGCAGACGCGTCCTCGCGCCAGGAGGTAAAGGATGCGTTCGGGATGCAACGCGCAAGCGGTCCGGAAACTTGTGAGGGCGCGGTCCCAGTGACCACGCGATTCCTGGTCCAAACCACGTTGATAGTGCTGGTCGGCTACCACGCGCGAGTGGAAGAGGGGCGACAACAGGGGTGCGAGACCGGCGGCGTCGGTACGCCCGGCCAAATCCTCGGGCTGGTTCGACATCAACGGTTCGTCAGGCATCAGGGTTGACCCACGACCGATTCAGAGCGGTGTCGGGCTGTCTGTTGGGTGAAGGTTCGGGCCATGGAAATTGTAAACTCGTGGTGCCAGCACTGGAGATGCCGGGTGTGGGTTCAGGCGTCGGTTTGACCTTGACCATTGCCCGGCTCGAACGGCTCAGGGGGGACATAATGACCGAGAACGCCATCGACGCCGCCACGCGCGGGGCACACAAGCCTATCCGCATCGTCACTGACAGTCTCGCATGGCTTCCGGCCGATGTTGTGCACCAGCATGACGTCACGGTGGTTCCCCTTCACGTTTCGTTTGGCGATGAACAGTTCACGGAGACCGTGGACATCACGAACGAGGAGTTCTACCGCAGGCTTCGCACGGGGTCGGTTCAGCCGACTACATCGCAGCCATCGCCGGGAGAATTCCTTGACGCCTATCGACGTATCGCACCAACTGCGGGAGCGGTGATCTCGATCCACGCGTCCGCCAAGCTGAGTGGCACGTTTGGTTCGGCCCAGGTGGCTGCGGGGATGGCCCGCTCGGAGTTTCCCGACGTCCGGTTTGAAGTGTTTGATACCAAGGTGATCGCACCGGCCCAAGGCATGGTGGTTGTTGCTGCGACCGAGGCGGCCGCACGCGGAGAGTCGGTTGAGGCAATCCTTGGCCTGATTGCGACGTTGGCCCCACGCACGAACGCGATGGTCAGTGTCGAGACCTTGGAGTACCTGATACGAGGTGGTCGGCTTGGTCGGGTAGCCGGGTTCATTGGTGGCATGCTGAATGTCCGCCCCATCCTGTCGTTGGAAGATGGAAGCCTGATCGCGCGTGAGCGCGTGCGGACCCGCCCACGCGCACTTGATCGGATTGTGGAATTGATGGCAAAGGACGTGCCAAGGGGGCGCCTCGGGCACCTTGGCCTGATGCACGCCGAAGCGCCGGAGGTACGAGACGAGTTGCGTCGGCGGGTTCTGGAGCGGTTCGAGGTTGAGCGGGAGTTCAGCGTCGAAATTGGCCCGGTTCTCGGTACCCATGCCGGTCCGGGTGCATTTGGGGTGACCTACCACCCGGCCGACTGAACCACGTCATCGCCGCAATGTCAATTGGCGCAGCGCTCTCCGGCTTCGTTTCGCGTCCCGGATACGGCGAAGTGCCCGTCCAGCCAGAAACGGAGCGGTTTCCCGGCCCATTCCGGGCCGGCGGAGTCGTCCCCGATGCGTGGACCGCACCGAAATGGTTGGTCAGGGTTTGGCCGGGCGATTGGCCTCGGGCCGGATGCGAACTGGATTGTCGAAGACATGTCGCACAGGTCAGCGGTGTCATGGCGCCGTGTGACGTCAAGCGAGCGGGTGAGACGACCCGGCCCGGTACCGCGGTACGCCGCGCCTTGACGTGACGGTTGGTCGTGGTCGACATATACGGCCCGGATGAGCACGGCACCAGTGGTTCCGTAGGGGCCGGGCACCGTGTTCAGGCAGTGGTACATGCCAGATACCAGGTAGACGTAAGCGTGTCCCGGGGGACCGAACATCGTCGCCGTTCGCGGAGTGCGCCCGCGGCAGGCATGACACGCGAAGTCATGTGAACCGAGGTACGCCTCGGTCTCCACAATGGTTGCAACTGCTCCCGCATGTTGGCCGCCGTCCGCGGATGTACGGACAAGGTGTCGCCCAAGGAGGTCGGTAGCCACGTCACGGGCGTCACGGTCGAAGAAGATCCGGGGCAGGGGTCTCCCCTCCTTATAATGTAAAATTTGCTTCATGGTGATGAACGTTTTGGAGCCCGCACGGTGACTGAGTCCGAAAGCTTGCCTTTTGAGGCAGTCGATGAGGAACAGGCGTTCCGACCAGGTACCGAGGATGCACCAGAAGATGCGGCCGGCGCCTATTCGGCTGCGCAGATCCAGGTTCTCGAGGGACTCGAAGCCGTGCGGCGCCGTCCCGGAATGTACATCGGCAGCACCGACGACCGTGGTCTTCATCATCTCGTCTATGAAATCGTTGACAACAGCGTTGATGAGGCACTTGCCTCGTTCTGCACCCGCATCGACATCGCGATCCTAGCCGATGGGGCAGTCCGCGTCAGCGACGACGGGCGAGGCATTCCGGTGGACATGCATCCAACCCACCATGTCCCGGCTCTTGATCTGATCTTCACGAAGCTTCATGCCGGCGGAAAGTTTGGTGGAGGCGGATACAAGGTCAGCGGTGGCCTGCATGGCGTTGGAGCGTCAGTCGTGAACGCCCTTAGCCGTTGGCTTGAGGTTGAGGTGCACCGGGACGGCTCTGCCTACCGTCGCCGCTACGAGCGCGGAGATGCGGTTGGGGAGCTCGTGCGGACCGGGGCGTCAAGCCGCCGGGGTACGTCCGTGACCTTCATGCCGGACGAAACGATCTTCACCACCCTGGATTTCCAGTTCCAGACCCTGGCGGAACGGTTCCGCGAAATGGCGTACCTGACTGCGGGTCTGCGATTTTCCTTTGTCGACGAACGGCCTGACCGGCGATCTGACGAAGCGAACTTCTGGTTCCAAGGAGGGATTTCCTCGTTTGTCCGCTACCTGAACCGCAAGTACAAGACACTCCACGAGACGGTCATTCACGTCGTGCGGACGATGCCAACCGCGATTGCCCCCGTCAGCGTCGAGGTTGCGGTCCAGTACCGCGAGGATGCGGACGAGACGGTGTACGCGTTCGCAAACACCATCAAGACCCCGGATGGTGGCGAACACTTGCACGGTTTCCACCGGGCACTTTCCCGCGTCATTTCCGACTACGCGGAGAAGAACCAGATGCGCAAGCCGAGCGACCCTCCCATCAAGGGCGAGGATGTAAGGCGAGGGCTCTCTGCGATTGTCAGCGTCAAGTTGCAGGATCCTCAGTTCGAGGGTCAGACAAAGGCGAAACTCGGCAACAGTGAGGTGCGTGGCGCGGTTGAGATTGCTTTCGGCAACTTCATGAAGGACTTCTTCCACGAGAACCCGAAGGAAGCGAGACCGATCGTTGAACAGTGCCTGATGGCGGCACGGGCCCGTGAGGCGGCGCGCAAGGTCATCGACCTTGTCATGCGGAAAGGCCCGTTCGAGGGCTCGGCCCTGCCGGGCAAGTTGGCCGATTGTTCCGAACGTGACCCTCGGAAGTCGGAACTGTTCATCGTTGAGGGTGATTCGGCAGGCGGAACCGCGAAGCAGGGCCGTGACCGGGGATTCCAGGCCATCCTGCCGCTCCGTGGCAAGATCCTGAATGTTGAGAAGGCGTATGACCTCACGCCTGACCGGGCACGTGAGGTCTCCGCGGAAGTCCGGCAACGGGCGTTGTCTCGCGTCGTCTCAAGCGTGGAGCTGCGTGCGCTTATCACCGCACTTGGCACAGGGATCGGTGACCAGTTCTCGGTCGCGAAGCTTCGCTATCACCGTGTTGTGATCATGACCGACGCTGACGTCGACGGCAGTCACATCCGCACTCTGCTGCTGACCTTCTTCTTCCGGCATATGAACGAGTTGGTGACGAACGGGTACCTGTACGTTGCGCGTCCCCCGCTCTACCGGATCACGGTTGGCGGAGGCAGGCAGACGCTCTACGCGTACTCGGATCAGGATCGTGATACCCAGATCCGTGGGATCACCCGTGGACGCGTTGAAGTTTCCCGTTACAAGGGCCTCGGTGAGATGACGGCGACCCAACTCTGGGACACCACCATGAACCCGGCGGTCCGGAAACTCTTCCAAGTTGATGTCCAGGATGCAGCGGCGGCGAGCGAAACCATCGAGGTGTTCCTGGGTGCGGAGGTTGCCCCAAGGCGACGCTGGATAGAGGCGCACGCTGAAGAGGCGAGGAACATCGACACGGTCGTCTGATGTGCCGAACGGGTATCCCGGGCGACTGCAGGCTCAGTCTGTATCCCGAACCGTGTGACGGTCAGGGATACACTTCAGGCGGCAAGTCCGGCCGAGGTGCCGGAGGCCGTCAATTCCGACGGTCGCCCTGGTGAGGGATGGCGTGACGCGTCTGTCGGCTCCTACCGAACAACATGGCACACCACGAATCATCATTGATGCATTCGGCGGCGACCACGGGCCTGCACCGATCGTGGAAGGTTGCGTTGCGGCGGCTCGCGAGGGTCATACGGTCATCCTGGTCGGCCACGAAGACGTGGTGCGTGCCGAACTTGCCAAGTACCCGGATGCCACCTCGTTGCCAATCGAGGTGATTGACGCGACCGATGTGATCGGTATGGACGACCATGCGGCGCAGGCCGTACGGGCAAAGCGCGGGGCCTCGATGAATGTCGCAATGCGCGCACTCAAGGATGGGCGTGGTGACGCAGTTTTCTCCGCTGGCAACAGTGGTGCGGTCATGGCATCGGCCTTGTTCACCCTTGGGCGCCTCGAAGGGGTGCGCCGTCCGGCTATTGCGGCCGTGGTTCCGCTGCTGACTGGGCGTGTTGTGATCGTCGATGCCGGTGCCAATGCGGACTGCGATGCGGACAACCTGATCCAGTTCGCCTACATGGGCAGCATGTATGTCGAACGGATGCTTGGTGTGGCACGACCGCGGGTGGGCCTGATCAGCAATGGCGAGGAACCCTCCAAGGGGAACGCACTGGTGCTGGCGACGCATCCGCGATTGGCTGAAAGCACGCTCAACTTTGTAGGAAACATTGAAGGTCGGGAGCTCGCTGCCGGGCACTGCGATGTGGCGGTTTGCGACGGGTTCACGGGCAACGTTGTCCTGAAACTTGCCGAGGGTGTCTCCACACTCTGCTTCAACCTTGTGCGGACGGCGATCCGAAGCCGCTTCCATTACAAGCTCGCCGGCGCCGTGCTTCGACCGGGATTGGTCAAGGCCGGAAAAGTGCTCGACTACGCCGAGTACGGTGGCGCACCACTCGTTGGTGTCCAGGGAAATGTCTTCATAGGGCATGGGAGTTCGAAGGCACGCGCGATCTCGAGTGGAGTGCGGACGGCAGCGGTGGCGGTCAAGGCCAACCTGATCCCATCGATGCAGGCTGCCGTGATTGCGTCGGGAGTTGAACGCTGACCACCGAGGCGATTCGATTGCTGATTACGCCACGCCAAGCAATGTTGCGAGGGCCGAGGCCAGTTTAGCCGGGTCATGCCGGTAGACCACGATTGACATCGTGGCCGGTGCACCGGGAGTTGCGTCGCGGCTTCCGTGAGGGGTTGGAACACGTTCGGCCATGCGCGTAGCCAAGTCGGCCGCCAGGATCACCGTGCTGTCTTCGACACCGATTTTCTTGAGGGTGTGCCCCCCTCCGCCACCCACGGTATCGCGTGATCCGACAAAGTCGCGGTCAGTATCGGCAACCACGGGGGTGGCAAGCGAGGCGGCGTAGCGCTCACTGATCACTCGATCGGCCGAGGCGCTGTTCACTAGGACGTAATCGAGGGTGAACCCACCGTATGCGTGCAGGGCACGGACGTAGTCACCAACGTCGAACAGATCCGTCTGGCCAGGTTCAGTCATGAGGTTGGCGATCAGGACCTTGCGGGCCTTGCTGGCGCGAATTGCCTCGGCGACCTCGTCAAGCAGGAGATTCGGCAGGATGCTGAGATAGAAGCTTCCTGGCCCGAAGATGATGACATCTGCCTCGCGGATTGCGTGGATGGCTTCGGCTCGTACGGGTGCATCCGTGTGGGTGACGAGGCCGGTGGTGCCTCCGATCACCGATTGCGGATCCTGACCGACAGCGGCCAGGAAGACACGCTTAATGGGGACGCCACCCCGTCGGGAACGGATCGCAGGCGCACCAGTGAGGATTGTGCCGTGTTCGAGCTCGGCACAGACGTCAAGCGGTTCGTCGACCGGACTGATCATGCGGTCGGTTGCCGATCGCACGAGCGGTTCGTCGAGACCGAGGGGAAGCAATCCGTCGCCGATGCTTGCGATGCCGAGAAGCTTTTCCCCGAACCGGTCGCGATGAGTTTGCAGCGCCACGAAGCCGCGATGTCCGGCGAAGGCGACGACGCGTGGGCGACGCTGGGGCAGCCGGTAGTTATAGACAAGGTCCACGAGGCGTCCCTGTGCGTATGGTGGCTGAACGGCCAGAAGGAGCGAGCGGTTGAGTTGCACGACTGCGACCCCGACACCAAGGATGCCGATCGTCATGAAGAGGAGGGCGCGCCACGTCCGGTCAACGGGTTGCAAGGTGACGTAGAAAACCCATTCGGGAAATGGTTGCGTGCGATAGATCTGCACGAGAATGAAGGCAATGCCCAGGGAGATACCGGTGCACGCAATGACGAGGAGCAAGATCCAACGCTTGACATGCATGCCAAGGCGCGACCACTTGCCGAGGTCCGCAACCAGATCACGTGCATCGGTCAGGACGCGCCCGGTGCCCATCAGCGATGCATCCTAGCATGACTCGACGGGGGACGTCGTACCCATAAGGGAATGACCGTGCAAGAAATAAGAGATGGCATGGGATACGAGGAATTAAGCTTGGCAATCATGCCTGCGAGGGTGAAAAGCCGGTCTCCGGGACGCCTCGCGCCACTTGTGTGGCGGTGGCCCTGACGGCTACTACCGCGGCCATGAGACCTGCGAGTTCCAGACCAACCCGGGATGGATCGTGGCGGACCGTGTCCACCTTGTTCCACAGGGACCGGCTCTCGGAAGCATCCTCGATCAGGTTGGTCGCAACGACATCCACGCCGAAGTCGTTGATCTTCCGGAGTTCCTCCGCGCTCAGGGTGAGGAGGCTGAGGCCATCACGCCGGTGACGCTCGATCACGTGCGGGGCGGGTACACCGGTGTTGATCAGACTGTAATCGAGGTTCCCAGGGCCGAGGTAGCCGACAATCTCGGCGATGTGGTCGGAGATGGTGACCCCGTCGGTCTGTCCAGGTTGCGTGGTCGTATTGCAGACGTACACGACCGTGGCCCCGCGGTCGCGGGCATGCTCGATCGCTTCCCGGATACCCGGCACGATGAGGCAGGCAATAACCGTCGTGAACAGGCTGCCCGGACCAATCGTGATCAAGTCGGCACCTTTGATCGCTTCAGTGACTGGCCCGTAGGCTTCGACGCCATCATCGCGAAGGTAGACCCGGCGGATCGCAGGTTTCTGGATGCCTCGGACACTGACTTCCTCGTAGCGGATTGATCCGTCGACGAGCTCGGCGCACAGGTGCGTGTTGTCGAGTGTGACCGGCAGGATTTTGGCGAACGGGCTGAGCAAGCGGTTGAGTTCGACGACGGCTCGTTCGAAGCTACCGGTCATCTGGGTGAGGGCGGCAAGGAAGAGGTTCCCGAAGGCGACGCCATTGAAATTGTCAAGCCGGGTCCCGACCATGCGATGTTGAAAAAGATCCTTGAGAACCGGCTCGGCTTGAGACAGGGTGACGATGGCGTTCCGGATGTCTCCCGGCGCCGGGACGTTGAAGGCGCCTCGCACAACGCCGGTTGACCGACCGGAATCCATCACCGAGATCACGCCGGTCTGGAACCGGGTGTACTGACGAAGGCCAAGCATGACTTGGGAGGCACCAACCCCCCCGCCTATCGCCACCACCTTGAAGTCGCGGGCCGTATCCATACCTGTTCGGGTTCTCCGACGATGGTCGAGATTGCGTGCTGTCCGCACGATGGCCTCGAACTCAGGGACTGCCACTCAGTGTTACGGGCAATGATATCTGAGGGTTGCGGCGCGGGTCCCTTTTGCAACCGACGATAATGCGGCCACGAACGAGTACGATATGGCACGCGGAGCATGCATGTCTGACGAGAGAACGATGGAGACCACTCCTACCCGGCGCCGGTTGTTCTCGCTTGACGAGGCCAACGCGCTGGTTCCCCGGGTGGGGCGACTGGTGACGCGTTTGCAGCGAACGGCCGCTCAGTTGGCCCAGGTCCAGGCGAGCCTCCAGAACCCCGGTGCCTCGCCTGTGGGAGACCCGGATGGCAACGAGGCAAACGTCCACGGCAAGCGTCTCTACCACTTGATGAATGACGCAGACCATTTCATTGAGATCATCCAAGCGGCCTTTGATGAGCTGCAAGCCCTCGGTTGCGAACTCAAGGACGTGCCAATGGGTCTGGTCGACTTCCGGAGCTTGCGAGACGGCAAGGAGATCTATCTCTGCTGGAAGGCCGGGGAGACGCGGATCACGCACTGGCACACGCTGGAGAGTGGCTTTGCCGGGAGGAAATCACTGTAGTGGTTGCGGGAGGTCCAGATGACGTCCGGTGAAGACGACGCAGTAGTTGACGTTCCCGACGCATCCAAGGCATCGCCGGGTGTCGTGCCGGATGCGGTGATGGCCGAGATTCTCAGGCTGACCACGTCGGTCCCCCCAGAAGAGGCGGCGGTCATGCTGGCGGCGATTGCACACCGCGCCGGCAACGAACTCCACCGGTTGGCAAGGGCGCAGGCAAACGTGCACCGAGGAACCCCGGTATGGGGTCCGTGGGCCGCACTTGCGAACACGGCGCGTGATGCGGTGCTGAAAATGGCCGCGTTGCGGCGGGGAGCGGCGGATGCCGTCCGTCCCGCCGGCTAGGGCGCTTGCCTACGGCGCGGTGGCGAGCCCGCGTTCCCGGAGTTCCTTCTGGGCGACTTCAAAGCGGTCAACCGCGTGACCACGTTGTTCCCTCACCCAACCGACCAGTTCCGTGGCGCCTTGGGCGAACGTGATTTGTGGTTGGTACCCAAGAAGCTCGCGCGCTAGCGAGATGTCCGGGAAGCAGTCGCGGGTATCTCCGGGACGGAATTCATTCAGGACGTTCGGCGTCATGCCGTCACGGTCCGCACCCATCTCCTTGATGAGTGTCCAGGCGACGTCGGCGATGCTGATGGGGTTTCCGGTCCCGATGTTGATTGCATGGTCCGTTGCAGTCATGCTTTCCAGCGCAAGGACGTTTGCCCTTGCGATGTCCTTGGCGTGAACAAAGTCGCGCAACTGCCCGCCATCCTCGTAGACCGGCGGTGCATTGCCAGCCAGGATGCGGGAACAGAAGATGGCTCCCACCCCGGTGTACGGGTTTGACAAAGCCTGCCGCTGGCCGTAGACCTGCCAGTAGCGTAACGCGACCGTGGGGATGGAGTACGCCCGCCCAACCGACAGGAACATCTCTTCGTGGTCGCGCTTGCCGATCGCGTAAATCGAGAGGGGCTGGAGGGGCTTCTCCTCGGTGGTCGGTGTCGCCGTCACCACTTTGCCGCATCCGCGTTGCGGACACTCCATCGCCCATCGGTGTTGGTGCAGCTGGGTCAAGGGGCGGACCTTTGGTGCAACGACACCGTGGTCAGGACAGCGGTACGCGCCTTCGCCGTAGATAGACATGCTGCTGGCTACGACCATCTTCCGGAGACGGTCGCGTACGCCACGGTCATTCATCGCGGCGTCAAGGACGGTTGCCCCGCCCAGCGCGTTGATGTCCGTATAGCGCCGGATGTCGTACATGCTTTGAGGAACGCCAACAAGGGCTGCTTGGTGGAAGAGGATATCCACGCCTTCGAGGGCGCGTGTGACGGCATCGGTGTCCCGGACGTCCCCGATGATGAGTTCGACATCACGCGATAGGTATTCCGGTCGCCCCCCGTTTTCTCGCAGAGCGCCGTGGACCTGAGGTTCGAGGTTGTCGAAGACACGGACCTCGTAGCCACGGGCCAGAAGTTCATCGACGATGTAGCTGCCGATGAACCCGGCGCCTCCGGTAATAAGGGCCTTGCCTTTGACAGTCATCGGTGCGGTCGCCTCCGTTGAAGACTTGCTCTCGGCTCAGGTTGCCAAAGAGGATTTGTTGGCCAGTCACGACCTCACATGGAGGCCGGGTCCGGCCGCTCAGAAATTTCAGTCGGCAGGAATGCCGGTCGTTCAAACGGGCGGGGATGCCACGGAGGCTACCGGGAGGAACCGCGCCACGAAGCGTGTTCGTCGGCAATCTTGGACCGCTCTTCCATCAGGCTCGTGACGACCTTGACGATGGCACCGATGGCCATCAGGATTGTCGCGGCTCGTTGGATCAATTCGGCCCAGTCGCGTGTTGCGTGTGCTGCGGTCATGTTTCTCACTTGCATGTGCGCATTGGTGTCCGCCGTGGGGTTGCGCAGACCAGCGGCGTTCACGGCAATGTCGCCAATGTGCCCACCGATTGACCCGGCCCAGCGAGACGCGACCTCACGGTGTTCAAACGGTGAGAGTACCTGCCCGTCGAATCGTTCGAGAAACCGGCGGCCTAGACAAGTGCCCAAGGCAAATCCAAGGCTCCGTCCGATGACCTGAGTTCCAAACAGGCTCGCGCCGGTCCTGAGCAATGATGACGTCACGCCAACTCCGGTTGGACCCTTGAACCGGATCCATTGCGACAGTATGCACTGGAGTATGCCACCTTGATATTCCTCGGAAGTTGGGTGGCCGCGAGACGCGACATGTGATGATTCGGCGCGTTGTCGATCCGAGGCCCGTTCGGGCTAAGACGGAACATGCCGCTTTGTGCTTTCCCGAAAAGGGTTCGCGGTAACGGACCGCCGAGAATTTCCCGAGGAGTGATGAATTACATGGGTGTACCCGGTGACCGCGATGACCGACCGGCCGATCCACGATCGAGTGGTCATCTTGGACGACGGTTGTACCGGCGTCGAGACCTATTCCGAACGACCGCCGGTGCGGTAATCGGGACACTCTCGGTAACGGGTCTTCCAGGTGGGGTGTTGGCAGCGGACGAACCGTCCATCGACTTCGATGATCCGTTGCCCCGGTCAGAGAGCCTCGGCGTCAATGAGGCATTCAAGGCGATGTCGTTCGGTGACGCATCAGGTGCCGGATGGACACGGTGGACGGTCCAGTGGTTCAACGTCCAGCCCGAACCTGGTGAACTGAACCTCTTCTACTTCCGTGACCACAACGGAGAGAGCATCCTCGAGCGTCAGTTGGCTTCTGGATTGAAGGTTGCGGCGATGGTGCTTGGCACGCCCGAGTGGGCGTCCGAAATACCTGATCTGAAGCCTGGGACATCGGTTCCGCGCGGTCTCTATGAACCGGTCTTCATTGACGATGAGGTCAATGAGGACAACACGTGGGGGTACTTCATGTACCTGCTGGCATCGGAGTTTGCCGGCCTGATGGACGTGTTCGAGATTTGGAACGAAGTCGAGATTCCCGCGTCTGGAAGCAATGCGCTCTACAACACCTGGGCGGGAACGGCGGAGGAGTACTACCAGTTAGTCAAGGTCGCATCCGAGGCCGCCAAGCGCGCCAATCCGGACGCGAAGATCATGACCTCGCCGTATTCCTATTTCAAGGATAAGGATGCAGGCGGTGGCGCCCGTTTGCCGTGGTTTGATCAGTTTGCCTCAATCGTGAAGGCAAAGGGCGCGGACGTGTTCGACTACTTCGCCTTGAACCTCTATCGCAATCCCCACGATTTGTGGGACCGCTATCACGGTGGCGTCCCGGTCGCGGCGGAAGAGGCGGACCGGGTTGGGTTTCGTGCGCGGCTCGATGCCATGGGCGCGGTTGGGAAGCCAATCTGGCTTACTGAGATCAACGCGATGCCTTACGACGACCCATTGCCCGGATGGGTTCCGTCTGATCGCAACGATGGGTTCAGGATCACGATGGCCGAGCAGGCGGATTATGTGCTGCAGGCCCACGCGCTCGCGTTTGCCGCTGGCTACGAGAAGGTCTTCTTCCAAGCGCTGCAGGACGATCCATATCCGGTCCCCGATGAGTTGTGGGGGCTCGTGCGCTATTCAGATGACCCCGAATGCGACCAGGATGCGTCACGGGCACGCCCGGCCTACCACGCTTACCGGATTGTCGCGAGGTTCGTCGCCGATGCCAACCGTGCGGAACTCCATGTCCGGAAACGAAATGATCCGTCCCGACTTTCCAAGTTCGCATCGCGCTTCGAATGGGCGCAACATCTCGCGGTATTTCACAAGGGGACCGTGCGTGCGTCTGTCATCTGGAACGGAACCGGCCTGGAGGCGAGTATCTCGCTCAAGGCATCGGGCACGAGTGCCATCTTGATCGACAATGCTGGGTCGGAAATGGCGCTTGAACCGGGACCCGATGGCCGGTTGACGTGGGTATTACCAGCCGCCTATCGACACTTCGATCAGTTCGGTGGTGACCCGCCCGGCTACTTCTATATTGGCGGCCGGACATTTGTCATCGTCGAACAGGGTGTGCCCCCTTCGGCGTCCGTCGATGCCCAAGGCTTCGTGAGGCAAGACGGTCAGTAACCCCACGGCCGCACGCACGGCGGTAGAAGTTGATCTCAACGCAGTGACAACACAGGCCGCCGACGCCTTGCGCAAGCGTCACGCCTTCGCAGCGGCTCTGATTCCCGATCAGGCTTTCATGTCGCAAATCATGCCGTTGATCTGGCCGACTTTTTCGGCAAGTTCGAGCAACGGCTTTTCCTTTGCGATCAGGCCGTCGGCCATCGACAGGAGTTCCTCATCGATCTTGTCGATGATCTGGTGCAGTTCCCGTTGCGCAATCGCAGATCGCAACTTCAGGCCATTCTTGACCACGTAGGAGATGAAGTTCCGGATCGATGAACGGTATCGGGTCAATCCATCTGGAGACGGATCTTCCAGAAGCTGCCGTCCCTGTTCCTCGACGTCCATGTAGAGACGATCGAGATCCTGTTGGGCAACGGTCCGCTGAACGGTTGTCAGCGCTTCGGCGAAGCTTGCCGGCGCACCGGCCGCACGCGTTGCCGGTTGCCCGGGTGTGCGTGAACGGGTGATCTGTCCGGCGGTCGAACGGTCGCGAATCCGCAGTGGCATGCGGGCATTGTGACAGGTTCGGCGCTGAACGTCCACCAGTCACTATGGATCGTGATGACGCAACGCTGTCTGGTCCGAGACGGTGGCGATTCGTCGGATTTCAGAAACCCGGAAGGCGCAGCGCTTGCGATTCCGGCACGGGTGGCGATGGCCCGTCCGCTTCGGAGTCGAACTGTACCGGGGGTAGGTCGAGGAGTTGGCGCAAGGCAGAGGCCGACCGCGGACTGCTTCCGGAGTAGTGATTGTTCAAAAGGACGAAGACGTCACTGGTCCGACCGTTTTTCGTCTGCTCCTCGCGCCACTTCGAGATGAGCGACGCCCAACGCCGAAGGTCAGCCCCGCGGTCGATGGTGATCGTCTGGTAGTCAATCGTGTTGTCGTGATCACCGGTGAGCCGCACGTACGCGAAGTCGGCTGTCTCACGGAAGGCTCGTGGTTCGTCAATTGCCCGGGGCATCGATGCCCATGGATTTGGACCCGGGTCCCAGTCGTTCCATACCCACGCGACGTGTGCTTCACGAAGGCGAGCCTCGATGTCCGGGGCTTCAATCCACGATGGGTGGCGGAATTCGACGGCCACGCGCAAGGACTGGGGTGCAATCGACGGAAGCAGGTGCAGGGCGGATGACAAGCTATCCACGTCGCGTGGAAACTGGAAGCCCGGACCGAGTTGCAGGACTACGGCGCCAAGGCGGTCGCCAAGCCTGGAAATCGTTTTGAGAAATTCCTCAAGTTGCCGAAGTGAATCTGGACCTTGCAGACGTGCATCGTGAGTGATCTGCCGGGGCACCTTTGCCGTGAACCGGAATGTATCCGGGGTCTGCGAAATCCACCTGTCAACTTCCGAGGCGCGTGGAGGCCCGTAGAAAGTGCGGTCGATCTCGACGAGCGGGAAGGCGCGTGCATACCTGGCCAGTCGATCGGCAGGTCGCGTACCGGGTGGGTAGAGAAGGCCATTCCACCCGTCGTAGGAGAAGCCTTGGGACCCGATGAGCAGGACGCCCGGTGTGGGTTCGGCCGGATCATTCATCGCCGGTCACCGATATCGGGACAGACCCACCGGATGTGTGTGGCCTGGTCATGCCTGTGATCTTGAGTGCGGGTGGTGGGCACACAGGGACTCGAACCCCGGACCTCACGGATGTGAACCGTGCGCTCTAACCAGCTGAGCTATGTGCCCATACGACAGCCAGTGTAGCAAGAACTGGGTTCGGAACCCCGTAACCCGGGATGCACATCGACGCTCACGCTGTTTGGTAACGAAGATAGAGTTCGCTTTCATGCGTATAGACACTTTTCAATGAAAGATGCGCAAGAGCGTCGGCTGGAAAGGCGACACCCTCGAACATGGTCACCCCGCCCCGCCCATTCTGGATTTTCGGGGCGATTGTCACGTAGACCTCATCGACCAGGCTGAGTGCAAGCATGCGTGCGTTCAGCGCGGCACCGCCTAGGCAACAGAGGGTCCTGACCCCGAGCTCGTGACGGAAGACGTGAAGCATCTCGTCAAGTGGCACTTCGTGTTCGCCCCGCGTGATGACCGTAGTTTGCGATGCGAATGCTTCCACGGTCTCGGGAGGCGTGGCGTTGCTGACGAAGAGGGCTGTTCGGTCTGGCCCCCCCTCGAACATGCGTGGTGGGGTTGGAAATGCGCCCACCGTGCTGACGGCCGCCCAGAGTGGTTCGGCGCGCACACCACGGGCAAGACGGCGTGCCTGCCTTGCTTCGTCGTGCCATGGATAGCCCGGGTTGTCCTCGCGCACCAGGGTCGCCCCGAAGAGGACCGCATCGCACTGCGCCTCGATGCGGGTCATCAGATAGTGATCCATCCTGCTGCCGATGAGGCGGGTAGTCCCCGGTCCGCCGATCACCACCTTGCCGTCAAGCGTCATGACCATGTTGACCACGACATACGGGCGGGTGTCCGGGGTCTGGGTTGCGAACCCGAGGTCGGTGTAGACCTCTTCACGGGCGATTTCGCCTGATGGCGTACTGGCGGTGGCGGTCGTGATGGTTTGGTCTAGGAGGCGCTGCATCAGTCAAGAGGCCTTTCTGTTGAAAGAAACCGTACCCGAGTGACTGCGAGTTCGGGTCCACGGTGGGTCACTGGGGGTACCCTCAACCCGTTCCGGCCGTCTCGCGTTCGGCGCCCATTGCACGCGTTGTCACGCTTGACGAGGGTCGAATCGACGTCGGCCGGGAACCTTGTTGGATCGAGGCGATATCGTGCGGGCATTGCTAAGCGTGTGGGACAAGAACGGTCTGGTGGAGTTTGCGCAGGGTTTGCATGATCTGGGTTGGGAACTTGTCAGTACCGGGCAGACGCACGCAACCCTGACCAAGGCCGGTATTCCGGCGATTTCGGTCGCCGGTGTAACCGGATTTCCAGAAATCCTTGGAGGACGGGTCAAGACCCTCCATCCGGCAATTCATGCCGGCATCCTTGCCCGGCGCGACGTTCCCGGCGACCTCTCAACACTTGCGGATCACGGGATTGTGGCGGTCGACATGGTGGTCACGAACCTGTACCCGTTTGTCTCGACGATTTCCGGAAACGATGCCCCGGCCATGGTCGATGGTGACCTGACGGATGCCATCCGTGGGGCAGTGGAACAGATTGACATTGGCGGACCCGCGATGACCCGGGCGGCAGCAAAGAACTTCGCCCACGTCGCGGTGGTGACGGACCCGCGGGACTACCCGGGCACATTAGAACATCTGCGGGCCGGCAGTTTGACCATGGCGGAACGCGTGAGGCTTGCGCAGGTGGCTTTCGCGCATACCGCCCAGTACGACGCGTACGTCGCGGCCTATTTCTCGGCCATGGCCGGTCAGAAGTTTCCGGACGCCGTTTCCCTCCCGCTGACCCGTTCCTCCTTGCTCACCTACGGCGAGAACCCTCACCAGTCGGCGTCCCTCTACCGGTTAGCCGATTCGCGGTTGACCCGGCCAGGCCTTGCGGACCTGGTGCACCTTTCGGGAGATGACCCGTCGTACAACAACCTTCTGGACCTTGATTGCGCCTATGCGATCGTCGCGGACTTCATGGAAGTTGCCGTAAGTATCGTCAAGCACAACAACCCCTGCGGTGTCGGGGTTGGTTCCACGCCTGCGGAGGCGTACCGGCGGGCGTATGCCGGCGACCCGCTGTCAGCATTTGGTGGTGTCGTGGCATGCAACAGGATAGTCGACGGCGACATGGCACGGGCGATGAGTGGAGTTCTCTACTGGGTCCTCGTGGCACCCGGATATACCGATGAGGCACTGAGGATCCTTGGCCGCCGCCAGACCAGGGTCTTCTCACTGCCCGTCCCGGCCACCTCCGGGATGCTGTCAGCATTCGATTGGCAATACCGGCCAGTGACGGGTGGGTTCCTGGCCCAGTCGCACGACACCGTCAATGCGGACACTGTGAGCTTCACACCTGCATCGGTCCGGGAACTTACCGTCGCCGAGGAGGCTGATCTCCGGATGGCCTGGCGGATTGTCAGGCACGTGCGTTCGAATGCGAGCGTGTTCGTGCGCGACGGCGCAGTGCGTGCCGTTGGCGCTGGGCAGATGAGCCGCCTTGACAGTGTGGTTGCGGCGACCCGGATTGCTTCACGCAGTGCGCAGGATGCACGGACTGGTGATGCCCCGCTGATGCAGGGGGAAAAGGGACTCTCGTCACCGCTTATCGGATCGGTGATGGCCACCGACGGCTTCTTCGCCGATCCGGATGCCGTTGAGGCGGCGTGTGAGGCTGGTGCAACCGCGATTGCCCATCCCGGCGGGGGACGGAAGGACGCCGACGCGTCAGCGATGGCTGACCGCTATGGCATCGCGCTGGTCACCACCGGATTCCGACACTTCCGCCACTGACGGGCGCGAAGTCCGGATTGGGTTCTCCCGAACAGCGTCGCTCCCGCTCCGGTTCCCTCCCCCGAAGTCGGGAGAGGGGTGTTCGGAAGGAGTTTACGGAGAGGGCGGTTGGACTACTTGCGGACAGTGATCCCCAATTCCCGGGTGCGTTCTCCAACCGCCGCGATTTCGGTGGCGTCGGCAGTGTGGAGGGGCGATGACATCGTCGGGTGCGTGATGACGCCCAGCGTAACGAGGGACGCCTTCATGCCCCCGAAACTGCGGGCATGCCGTCCCCCCGCGGTCATGTCGAGAAGGCCCATCGCCGCATCAACCAGGTGTTGCGCGGTCCGTGCGGCGTCGAGGTTGCCTCGTTCGGATTGTTCCCAAGCGTCCACACAGGCGCGGGGCACGACATTGGCGATGCCGGGAATGCATCCGTGGAGGCCCGGGATCAAGGCGACCTCGGTCATGGCCTTCGACCCGAGGAAGATGCGCAGTGGAACTCCGGCCTCCGCGACGGCGGACGCGAGTTCACGTGCCCATGGGAGATCACCTTGGCTGTCCTTTATCCCGGCCACGGTTCCCTCCCGGGCGAGCTCGATGATGGTCGGGATTTCCACGCGTGTCTTGACCGTTGACGGAATGTTGTACATGTAAAGGGGCACGTCAACAGCATCGCGCACTTCGCGATACATGTGAAGGAGCTCTTCCTGACTGTTGGCATAGTAGTACGGCGGGGTCACGGCGATCGCGTCGGCCCCAACGGCGACGGCGCGTCGGGCGTGACCGATGGTGAGGCGCGTGCTGCAATCGGAAACGTTGGCAATCACGGGCAGTTTTCCGTCAACGGTCTCGACGATGGTGGCGGTGACGTGTTCGCGCTCCTCCGCGTCGATGCAGGCGAACTCGCCGGTGGTCCCACACGCCCATATCCCGTGCACCCCATTGATCAAGAGATATCTGGTGAGGCGCATGAGAGACCGAAGATCAACCTGACCGTCGGGCATCAGAGGGGTCAGGATTGGCGGCACGATTCCACTAAGTGCGGTCAGGTCGGTCAATTGCGTGTTCCTTAAGCAAGGGTTTGGTGTACCGGCAGGTCTCACGGTTGTAGCACAGTCGGGTTCGAGGGAGGTCAGCCAGGCCGGAAGGGGTCGAGGCGCGCAACGTGGCGTGTGGCGCTACCGAGGACGCCCGTTGTTGTTGCTTCCAAGGTGCCGATTGCCACCGACGGCGCGAAGTACGGCGAGTCCCATGAAACGGCGTCGCCGGCGTGAGTGCCAGGTACGGGGAAGAGGCGAGCCGACAGTGGTTTGTCAAGTCGCACGGCCAAGGTGGCCATATCGAGGATGATTGCGCCAAGGGTTCCAGCGGATGTGTCCCCAGCCAGGGGCACGGTGTCGAGTCCGAGACCGCAGACCGCACTCGCGAGCAACAATTGATCGATGCCGATGTGGCCCGATGACGCGCGTTGCGCAAGGACGCTGTCTTCGAGGACGGGCATCATGAGGCCTGAGAAGGCGAACGGTCGCTGTCTCCCCCCAGGAGTCGTTCCGGTCATGCCCGTCCTTGTTGCGACCTCATGCAGGCACTCGGTGAGGAATGACGCGACGAAGACTGTGCCGTGACCGCCAAACGCGGGCAATCCAAGGTGTTCAAATGCACTCCCGATGCTCGTGCTATCGCCTGGCAATGGGGCAGGTGAGAAGTCGACACCGTTGAACCGGACTCCTCCCAGACTGTCGACAACGGTGCGAACGATCTTCGCGACACGGTTGACGGCATGGGAAAGGGATTCGACGAGACGGATCCGGGCGTCCTCAAGGTTTGACGCACCGGCAAAGGCGTCTGTGACCAAGTTTGCGCATTGCAAGCCAATCCCGACTGCGGGAGTGTCCTCACCATCGTGATAGGCGGCCGGGAAGAACGGGATGTTTGGTCCGCAGTTGGCGAGGGCGGCGAACCGGAAATTGCCGTAGCCGTCATTCCCACCGCGCGCGATGCGGGCCACGGCACTCCCGGCACTTCGGCACGCCTCTATGTTTATCTCCGCGAGACCGGATGGCTTGCGTGTCGCGACGGACGCGGTCACTGACATGAGTGAGGTCGTCGCGATGATTTCGGGAACGAGGTCAAGGAGTGGTGCCCAGACGGAATCCGGTGTGCCGACGGTGTCGATTGTGCCGAATGACACGTGACCGAAATCGCTCAGGCGAGACGCCTCGTCCAGGAACGCCGCCTGTTCCAGGACGTCTCGCGACGTCCTGGCATCGCTGCCCGTAAACCGGTTGGTGACCGGTGGCAAGGCGAGGCGAACGGTCTGGGTTTCGATGCCGGCCCGGTCCAACGCCTCGCGGATGCCGGACGCGATGGTTCCCGCCCGACACACCAGAGGGGATTGTGTCCCGGGGGTCACGGGAATACCGACGGTGACCGGTATGCCAACGGTGATGGCGCGGACTTTCATGTGATTGCGATCAATTGACCGTTCTGATGTTCGCCACTCGCCGACCCCCGCGGGCGTCGTGCCGTCGATCACTACACTCTATACGAACTGAAACGACGTGAATGACGACCCGCGACACAGATAGTGACCACAACATCCCTGCCCCGTCGCCGTTGACCGATGAACCCTTCGACATTCCCGGACCGGCTACGGTGGATTTGCCTGAAGAAATTGCTGGTGACGGCGAAACAAGTCCGGTGGTCGTGGCACCAGTCCGTCGCCGTCGCACTGCGCGGGTCGCGGCTGCGGTGCGAAGTGACCTTGTCGATGGGTTTGCCCGGAGGTACCCATTCCCGCTGGACCAGTTCCAGTTGGAGGCAATGCAGGCACTGAGTGCGGATCGGTCGGTCCTGGTTGCCGCCCCGACTGGCACGGGCAAGACGGTGATTGCCGAGTTTGGCGTCGAACTTGCGCGAAGCAAGGGGATGCGGGCCATCTACACCGCGCCAATCAAGGCGTTGTCGAACCAGAAGTTCCACGACTGGCGGGCAACCTACGGGGATGCCGTCGGACTCCTGACCGGCGATGTCACCGAGAATGCCTCAGGTGACGTCCTAGTCATGACTACCGAGGTTCTCCGCAATATGGTGTTGCGGAGCCCGGAGGCATTCGGCGACACGGCCGTGGTGATCTTTGACGAAGTCCACTTCCTTGCCGACCCCGACCGGGGCACGACATGGGAAGAAGCAATCCTGAATTGTCCGCCGCACGTCCAGTTGGTATGCCTCTCGGCCACCGTTTCGAATGCAGCCGAGATTGCCCGTTGGATCGGGCGTGTCCATCGGGAGACCATCCTTGTCGAACATTCGACGCGGGCGGTTCCGATTGATCACCTGTACATCCATGATGATCGGATCTGGCCGCTCGTGGACGCGACAGGAAGGCTTCACGAACCCTTGCGTGTCGGTGGCGAGACGCGGACGCCTCGGCCAATGGGTATGGGGCGTGGAGCCCGACCGAAGGAGTTGCCACGCCCGCGGGATGTTCTCGCAATCCTCGGCGAGAACCAGATGTTGCCGGTGATCTATTTCCTGTTTGGGCGACGGGCATGTGAGGTGGCCGGTGCCAGTTGTGATCGTCTCGACCTTGGTGGCGATGCCGTCACACGACGGCGGCGTACCGAACGTGTGCGCCAGACCATGGAGGCCCTTGGCCCTGAAGACCGGACGCTTGCCCAGGTGCGCGATCTGACCCACCTCCTCGAACGAGGCATGGCGTTTCATCATGCCGGCGTCCTTCCCGTCTTGAAGCAGCTCGTTGAGGGCCTTTTTTCAGAGGGGCTCCTCGGTGCGGTCTTTGCAACTGAGACCCTCGCGCTTGGTGTGAACATGCCAGCACGGAGCGTCGTGATCGCCGAACACACGAAATACGACGGAGTTTCCAGGCGAGTGCTGTTGCCGAACGAGTACTCGCAACTCTCCGGACGCGCTGGTCGCCGTGGTAAGGATGAGCGAGGGTTCGCGGTATCGCTTTACAGTCCCTGGACCACCTGCGCCGAAGTGCAGGAACTGATCGGGGCCGATCTCCTGCCGGTTCGCAGTGCATTCACACCGCGGTATCACACGGTCGTCTCGCTGTGGGATGGCACCAGAACGGGGCGTGAACGGCTGCAGCGGCTGTTCGCGTCCAGTCTCCGGCAATTCCAGACGGATGATGCCTTGCAGGAGGCGATGGCCGAAGTTGAGGACCTGCGTGCCGAGGCGGACGAGAGGCACTACGTGTGCCCGGTTCCTGACGTGGACGATGACGCGATCGTCGATTACACGGCACTCCGGCGTGACGTCGCAGAGGCCCATCGTCAGGTGGAACGTGCGCGGATCACGGTTGCGGGGGCCGCGCGTGATGCCGGTCACCTTCCGTGGAACCCGCCATCGCCGGTCGCGGTCAAGCGTGCAGTCCAGGGGTTCACCGGCGGCGAGGTCGTCTACCTTTCAAACTGGCGCGCGACTGTTGCACGGGACGCCTCATCCGACGGTGAACCGGTACCGGCGACAACTGCTGGCGGTGCGTGGTCGGTCTTCCTGCGGCGCGATGGCTCGGGCCCGGGGATATTCGTGGCTGAAGGGCAAGTGGTCCAGGTCCGTCAGTGGTCTGTGGTTACCCGCCTCGCATCGGGTCGAGACGGCATTTCGCGAGTGGTGGTTCCACCGGATCTGGTGGATGCGCAACCCCAGACCGATGCGCGGACTGTCGTGGACCCGATGGGATGGGCGAGGTTCGAGGCGAGCATTGCGGCCCTCGAGCTTCCCGATCTAGCCCGGTTCGAGGCTGATCGGCGTGCAAGGCAACAGGACCTTACTGAACGCCTTGTGACGCCTCATGTCACGCGTGAGGAGTCTCTACAGAGGCGCATGGGAGGTCATCCGTGCCACAAGTGCCCGCACCGTTCGGCACATGACCGTGCATGGCGCCGCGAACGTGAGGCGCTCCGATCGGTCATCGAGGCTGAGGCCCACGCGGCCCTGATCGAGACCGAGGCGTCGACCCAGGCGACCAGGACACTCGATGCGATCGTGTCAGTCCTCGGACGATTTGGCGCATTGACACCGGCACGGGCGGGTCTGGCGCAACCGACGGACATCGCGGTCGGATTGCGGTCACTCTACGACCCGAATGGATTGCTGCTGTTGAATGCCGCTCGTCGCGGATGGCTTGACGCCCTGACGCCGACGGATCTGATGGAGTTGATCTCGTGGTTCTGTTACGACCGTGACACCGTTCGCTACAACCGCTACTGGCTCTCGGCCGTGATGTCCGAGGTGCGAAACCGTCTCGATGAGCTCGGTGCCGAGATGGTGCAGGCTGAACAACGTGTGGGCCTGGCGATCACCTCCGGACTGAATCGCAGTTTCCACGGTGTCCTGACGGCGTGGTGCCGTGGTGAAACCTTTGGTGAGCTTCTCGATAGTGTCGGCGTGAGTGAGGGTGACTTGCTCCTCACGATGAACAAGACATTGGATCTTGCATCACAGATGCGTGAGGCGCTCCGTTCACTGACCGAGGCGCCTGGTAGTGCCGGGGCTGATGCCGATGGTGGTTCGGAATCTCGTCCGGGTCGGCGTGCCCGCCGAAGTAGCGCGGTAGCAGACGACTCGCTTGTTGGACGCCTCGAAAGTGGTGACCGGCTGGTCCGGCGCGGCCTCGTTGCCCAGTCGCTCAAAATGATCGTGAACACGCCGGGAACCGATGCCTCGATTGTGGCTGACGTCCCCGTCGTCATTGACCTGACGCCACCACGGACTGCCCGGGGACGCCGCCGGGCCATCATCCCGGTGCGTCGGCGAGACCGCCCACCCGGAGCTCCCCGTGCCTAGCCCCCATGCAGGTCCTACTGGCTTGCCGTCACCCCGTTGATCGCGGGATAGAGGCCGATATAACGCCGGAACAGTTCGTCGTAGATTTCGCGGCTGGCAGGGTCGGGGTGGACGGTTTGCCCAAGGTGGACCATTGCGTCACCTGCGACAGACAGGTCCGGGAAGTCGCCAACCCCGACGGCACCGAGCATGGCGCTGCCAAGCACGCCATTCTCAGTCGTTGCGCATGGGCGGAAGTCGAGGCCTGTCAGGTCGGCCTTTATCTGGTTCCATAGGTGGGCACGTGCCCCGCCCCCGGCTACCCGGACCTCTCGGATTGGTGTGTGCCCGTATTGGACCGCGTACTCCAGAATGTGTCGCACTGAACAAGCGACACCTTCAAGGACCGCCCGAATGAGGTGCCCGGGTTCGCTACTGATCGAGAGACCAGTGAACGCACCACGGGCATGGGGGTTCCAGATGGGTGCGCGCTCACCCTCGAGATAGGGAAGGAAGGTCAGTCCTCCGGCGCCGGGCTCAACCGTTGCCGCCAGGGCGAGGGCGGCCGCTTGCCGTGCGTCCGGAGAGGTGTCTTCCACAGGAACGTTCACGGTGCGCATGATCCAGCCAAGGGATGCGCCACTTGCTTGGGTCGGCCCGTACAGGATCCATCGGCCGGTATCGACAATTCGGGCCGTCATCAGGGGGCCGGTATCTTGCGCCTCGGATGGGACCGTGACCCCAGTCACCTCGGATGTGCCGGAGACGTCACACGCCGTTCCGGGATGACCGAAGGCGCCGGATCCAAGCATGGCGGCCATCGCATCGGACCACCCGCACACGACCCGTAGCCCCGTTGGCAGTCCGGTGGCACGTGCGACGTCGGCGGTGATCGTCCCGACGACGTCGCGTGGTGTGCCGGCGACCGGGACAGACTCTGGAGGGAGATCCCCCAGATCACGCATCCCGCTGATCGGATGCAGGGTTCCTTGGTGGACCAGACCCTTTGCCGACCAGGCATCGGTGCGCATTGTTCCGGTCAGGACGAAGTGCACGTAGTCCTTGGGCAGAAGGATGTGCGCCAAGCGGGCAATCGTGTCGGGTTCGTGCCGTGCAAGCCACCGGCCTCGGGCGAGCGGCCACGACGCATCGACCGGCCACCGCATGCCGAGGAGGTCATCCAGTGCGACCGATCCCGCAGCTTTCGACAACGCGGCGGCTTCGGCCGCGGCCCTGGTGTCCTGCCAAAGGATTGCCGGCCGGATTGGCTTGTGGTCGCGGTCCAGAAGGACGAGTGTTGGTGCCTGACCTGAACTGCACAGGGACGCAATCCGCGATGGGTCAGCGTGGGGCGAAGCGACGAGTTCACGGATGCACTGGATGGCCGCTGATGCGTAGTCTGCGGGATCTTGTTCCGACCACCCTGGACGGGGCCTCGACACGCCATACGACACGCTCGCAGTCGCGAGGAATGTGCCGGTTGCATCGATTAACGCACCCTTCAGGGAGGTCGTGCCGACGTCCAGACCAATGTACTGAGGGGTGGTATTTGCGCTCACGGCCGCAGGATACCGTGACCCGCCCGCCGCAACACCTCAGAGTGGGAGGTCACAGCTGCGAGATTCCCGGGATTCCAAAGGGACACGCGGGTTCAAAGCGAGGCGCGTTGAACCCTAACCGTCATGGGCAGGGGTCAGACGGTAAGAAGCTGCTCGCGTTCGGCGTTGCTTACCTGACGCTGTGAGCGGATCATGTCCATCAGTTGTCGTCGAATCCGGATATCGCCGATGAGTGCAGCCCCGGCGAGGCGTCCTTCGTGGAAGAACAGGCGACGGTAGACGCCTCGTTCCTCGTTCATGCGTCCCAGCGCTTCCATCGTCGGAACCGACTCGGGCATGATGCCAATGGCGGCCATCTGGCTGTCGAACATCGTGCTGGTGTAGTAGGGCACCTCACGGTACTCCTGACGCGCGCCCAGCATGTTCGCGCCGGCGGTCTTGCCGTGTGAACCGGCGTTGTTCCACGTTCCCATCTGGTTATGGGTCCCGATTGAGACGTCGAAGAACTCGGCAACGTCGCCAGCGGCATAGATGTTCGGCACCGAAGTTTCAAGGAACTCGTTCGTGACAATCCCACGATTGACCTTCACGCCGGTGTCCCGCAGGCACTCGGTCCGCATGCGAAGACCGAGGCCCGCACCGAGGAGGTCGCAATCCATGGTTACACCTGAACTGCAGTTGACAGACGTGATTTCGCCATCTTCGCCGGCATTCACGCCAGTGATTTCGTCGCCGTAGACTGTTTCGACGCCGACTGCCTTGGCAAGCTTGTCTACGAAGGCGCCACCTTCGGCATCAAGGATCCGGTGCAGGAACCGTGTGCCTCTGATCATCCAGGTAGTGCGTACACCGTGGTGACGGAAGCCTTCAGTCAGTTCGTAGGCGATGAAACTGCCTCCGGTGACAATCGCATGCTTCGACTTCCGGATGCGGCCGAGGATTGTCGTGGTGTCGTCAAGGGTCTGGAAGTGATAAATCCCCTTGGTGTGATGCGCGCCATCGACATCCAGGAGGTTTGGCGTTCCACCCGTCGCCACAAGGAGGCGGTCGTAGGTGAATTCGCCGTGGGTATCGGTTTCGATGAGCTGTCGCTCGGGGTCGATCCGCACCACCGTCGTATTCAGGAGCAGTTCGACGTTGTTCTCTGAGTGCCAAGCGACCGACTTGATGAACGTGCGCTCAGGGGCGGTGATGCCCTTGAGTACTTTTGGAAGGGCGACCCGGTTGTACAGGGGGTGGGGTTCATCGCCGATCAGAATGATGCGCGCGGTGGCATCGCCCTTGCGGATCGTGTCCGCCGCGGTCGTTCCGGCGACACCGTTGCCGATGATCACGAAGTTCCGGGGTGCGTCGGTCTCTCCCACTTCGACAAGGATACCGCAGTGCCGGACGGTTTCAGCCGGGTGGTGCGTCCGGGGGCAGGCGTCGAGAAGCGGACATCGAGGTCTCCGGACCGCCCAAGGCTGCTCCTTAGTACCCATTGCGCCGGTTCCGAGGCTTTGCGTGGACGGCCGCGCGATTCCGGCCATGGCTTTGGTGCAATCCCCTTTCTTCACTGACTGTGCGACTGATGAGTTGGGTGACCTCGGGAGTTCGTTACACTCAGGCAGGCGCATCAAGCATGCGGAGAGGCGGTGATTGATGGAGAAGGAACACGGGCCCGCTCACTCGCGGGAGATTGCCATGGAGGCACTCGCTCACGTGACGGAACGTCTCGATCACGCGATCACCCTCCTTGCCGATTCAGATGTGGAGCAGGTTCAACGGGCCTACGAAGTCACCAAGGAGTGCACCGAGCAATTGGCGCGTTCGATGTGGTTTCTTCGTCGGTCGGCACGGGTGGACCAAGACGCATCGGCGTCTTGACGGCCGCGACCCCGTAGCGTCGCCCGATGTCAAACACGTTCTCGTCCCGGTTGGACGCTACCGCTGTGCCACCCCTGTCGGCGCGCGTTGCCTCGGTTCTAGGGTTTGTGGACGCCCCCGGCACGGCGCCGACCGCGATGTTCCGGGCCCTAGTCTCATTGGCAGGATTGCCCGGTTCGGGCAAGTCGCACCTCGCGCGTGAGCTTCATGATGAAACGCAGGCTGTCGTGGTCCGGACCGATGAAGTCAGGAAGGTGCTCTTCCCTGTCCCAACCTATTCCCGTGACGAAAGCATTGCGGTGTACCAGACCTGTTTCGCGGTGGTGAGGGCGCTCCTTCGCGATGGGTATGCAGTGATATTCGACGGTACGAATGGTCGCAGGACGGGCCGGCGGAGGCTCTCGACGATTGCGCGCGAGACCGGCGCCACGCACCTGCTGGTACGCGTCATGGCTGATGATGAGGTGATCCGGCGTCGGATGATCGAGCGCCAAGCCGGGCGCGCACCGTCATTTTCTTCCGAGGCAGGTTGGGACATCCATCAATTGATGGCCGCTTCGGAGGATTACGGTGGGCATTTCGACGTGGTGGTTGATACCGGATCGGACGCCTCGCGCGCGGTCAACGCGATTAGCCGTTTCCTCAGGGGTGATCGAGGTGGTCTTGATGGTGTTGGAACGCCGGACGGTGGACGGATGTCCGGAACTGGAATGCGGGGAAGGAAGTTGACATGACGACATACATGGAGCGTCTGGCGCAGGCGTCGCGGGAGAATGAAAGTCTCCTGTGTGTCGGTCTTGATCCGGAACCGCACCGGATCCCCGACCACTTCCGAGGCTTGCCGGCACATGAGGCGATTCTGGCATTCAACAAGGAACTGATTGATGCCACCTGCGATCTGGTGGCGGCGTACAAGCCGAACCTTGCCTTCTATGAGGCGCTCGGTCCGGAAGGCATGGAAACCCTTCGGGCGACGGTGCGACACGTGCCGAATGGTGTGCCGGTGATCGCTGATGCGAAGCGTGGTGACATCGACCACACAATGCGCCTGTACGCGACGGCGGTGTTTGACGTGTACGGTTTCGATGCGGTGACTGCCAGCCCGTATCTTGGACGAGACGCATTGCTTCCGTTCCTTGACCGGGCTGACCGGGGAACGTACATACTTTGCAGGACCTCCAACCCCGGTGCCTCGGACATTGCCGAACTGGACGTTGGAGGAGATCCACTCTATCTGCGTGTGGCCGAACGGGTACCGACATGGACATCGCACGCGAACATTGGACTGGTCGTCGGGGCGACGGCTCCGACACAACTGGCGCGGGTTCGCGCGGTGGCGCCGGGCGTACCGATCCTGCTGCCGGGCGTGGGCGCGCAGGGCGGCGATCTGGAGGCATCGGTAGCGGCGGGTCTGGACCTGACGGGGGACGGGCTGTTGGTAGTGGTCGCCAGACAGGTCATGTACGCCTCAAGCGGGTTGCGGTTCGCGGAGGACGCGCGGACAGCGGCGCGGGAAATCCGGGATCGGATCAACGTCGCCCGGTTGACCGCGATCGACGCTCGTCGCGGGAGATAGTCCCGGTACCGGTGATTGATGCGGCAGCACTTGATGCAACGCCTCGCGCGCCTCGGTATGACCCGTCGGTGCCAATGGCATTCCAGTTGGATGATCTGGTGCGCCTGAAGAAGGCTCATCCGTGCGGCGGGACCGATTGGGTTGTATTCCGCCTAGGGGCGGACATTGGTCTGCGGTGCGGCACATGCGGCCATCGCGTCCTGGTTCCCCGACGCGAACTGGAACGGCGGGTCGTACGTCTTCTCAGGCCGGGAGACGCCGGGTCAAACGCTTGATCAGATGGTTCGGGGCATCAGCCCAAGAAACGCGATCAAGAGAAGCCCGGCCAGGGTGATCACCCCGTATTCCAGAGTGACCCGCATGCGTAGCCTTGCGTGCAACGCATACGTGAGGATGCCGGTGACAAAGTAGTAGACGGCGAGGAGAAATGCCCCTCCCTGCAGGCCGTTGAGCGGCCAGTAGTTCAGCGCCCATGTCACTTCGCCGACACCGATCCCCGTCACGGACGCATAGAGGATTGTCCGACGCCACGACGGT
Source organism: Thermoflexus hugenholtzii JAD2 (assembly GCA_945907765.1). Taxonomy (GTDB): domain Bacteria; phylum Chloroflexota; class UBA11872; order UBA12225; family UBA12225; genus UBA12225. The sequence goes on from CAMDTO010000001.1 coordinate 44,715, forward strand.
GCAAGGGTCCTGAAGCGGCCGCTCGCGGTCAGATCCGGGGCCCTCACGACCGGGAACCGCCCACTCATGCGAAGGCGTTCGGGCACGCTCAGGGTAGTGATGTCCACCGTTGGTGTCGGTTCCGGCGTACGGTCGGGGAACGCCACCTGGGTCAATCGGAGGTGACGTGCGCTCAGAAGGATCGTGACCGCAACGATTGCGGTCGCCGAAAACAGGCTGCGTGTTCGCGTCTGGTAAATCGCGCCGTACAAGACGAAGGCGGCGATGTACCCGGCGAGGGCGAGAACTGTCTCGCCGTAGTCTCGCCGGAGGACCTGCCTCGTGAGCGCCCACTCAGTCCAGAGGACCGCGAACGTCAAGGCGCCGAACCCGCCGAGGCCGAAGACAAACTGGGCGCCCGTCGGAAGCAGTGGCAGGAAGAAGAGGGCGCCGAAGACTAACGCGCTTGGCAGGATGAACTGCTCTACCGTGGATCCCCGCCGTGCCTCACCGCGAAGGATCAGGTCCAACCCGGCAGATACCGTGATGACGATGGCGAACGCGAGGCCGAGCAGTGGCAAACCGGTTGCGCCGACGCTCAGCGCAACGCCAAGGACAACCACGGCAACGACGACGGTGATCTTTTCAAGCGTCTGGATCGACATCGTGATCCATGGAAGGGTATCTGGCAGATGCGTGCGTTGTCCGTCACGACGCTTCACGTGGCGGTGCTACACTCGCGACGGTCGGGGGGATGCACCTCGATCATGCTGCAGTCGGACCGGATGTGACCCGCCAGCCAGCTGCGTGTGGCCGTCATGCCAGGTGATTCCGGCGAGGGGTTCGCGCGTGAGTAACGTGGTTCTCGTCCTGAACCTGAACTACGAGCCTTTGAATATCTGTGGTCTGGGCCGTGCAGTTGCCCTCGTTGGTGCGGGGAAGGCCGAGATCCTTGCTTCAGGAATGGAGGACATCCGGACGTCGCGCGCAGTGTTCCCGCGCCCCAGAGTGATCAAGTTGCAGTATTTGGTCCGGCGACCTCGGGCGCAGGTGAGGCTGACCCGCCGCGAGGTCTTCATCCGTGATGACTACACCTGCCAGTACTGCGGCCTGAGAGGTCGGGAACTGACCTTGGACCATGTGGTTCCCCGCCATCTTGGCGGTCGCCACGTCTGGGACAACCTGGTAAGTGCCTGTCGGCCCTGCAATCATCGCAAGGGTGGAAAGCGTCTTGATGAGACGCGGATGCGCCTGGCGCGCCCTCCACGACGTCCTCCGGCCACGCAGTATTTCACCGGCGTGCAGCGGCAGAACCGTGAAGAGGCTGAAGCGTGGGCGCCGTACCTGCCCGCGCTTGAGGTCACGCTGCCTGGCATGTAGTCCCATCGCGCAGCCTTCATGAGCGCAAGGTTCCGGCGGACACCAATGACGACGGGTCAGCGTACCGGTCACGGGTTGCTGCAACGACACCTGAAACATGGTTGGCGGTGAACCGCTTGAGGAACCTCGCGCCAAACCAGAAGCAGAGGCCCAAGACGCAAATCACCCACCATGCCGGTGCGAAGTCGCGCGTCCATGCCCACCCCCCAAGGGCAAGCAGGAACATTGCAAACCACCGGACCAGTCCGGTCGCGAATCCCAGGATCATCGACATGCGGTCGCTTGCCCGTATCGACCATTCGATCACACGGGTGGCGAGCACGGTGATGATGGTTGGCTTCTCGCCTGCCGTGGATTCAGCAGCCGCAATCCACTCCAGCCATTGCCTTATCGGCCGGCCGTCAAACACGAACCGGTCCCTGAGCGCGGCATAGAAGAGGTACCGGCGTGCCTTGACGCGCTCGAACGCGAGGTCTCCACCGTCCGTGTCTTCAGCGATCCGGTCAAGGGCGCGTTCCTCGTCGGACGAAAGGAAGACGCGTTGCACGGTCAATTCGTCCTTGAGGATCTCGATCAGCGGTGACGTCACGCCATGTCCCTCCCGCAAAGTGTATGCCGCATCACCGCGGGAAGGTTCCCTGCGTTCCCCTCCGGTGGATACCACCGGGTGCTAACCTTTGCTAGGATATCGCCAGTTACTTGGGAGATCAGGCATGACTACGACCGCTACCGAACAACCGTTGGTGACGCTCAGTGAAAAGGCGACCAGTGAACTGCGTCGGCTCATTGTGGCTGAGGAACGCGACGACATTGGCTTGAGGGTCTTTGTGTCTCCAGGCGGCTGTTCCGGTCTTTCCTACGGAATGGCGCTGGAGGAACAGTCTGATGACGGTGACTTCGTCGTCAACTATGCTGGCATGCAGGTCTTCGTTGACGAGTTCAGCGCGAGTTTCGTCAAGGGTTCCCAGATCGACTTCGTAGCGGGTCTGATGGGTGCAGGCTTTACTGTTCAAAATCCTAATGCGAAGAAGAGTTGCGCCTGCGGCCAGTCGTTTGACACCGGCGAGAATGCCGAGACGGCCCAGAAGTGCAGTTAGGCGCCCGAAGGGCGCCTGACATGCCATCCCAGTCTGACCGGCGCGATGCCCCGGTATCCATAGATGTCCGCGACCTGTCCAAGCACTATGAGGTCCACCGCAAGTCCCCCGGGGTCTTGGGGTCGCTTCGAGGTCTTGTTTCAAGGACGAACGACACGGTCCGGGCCGTCGATGGGGTCTCGTTCCAGATTGCCGAGGGAGAGATCGTTGGTTTCCTAGGCCCGAATGGGGCAGGCAAGACGACGACCCTGAAACTCCTGTCCGGACTCCTCCACCCGACTGCCGGCCAGGCGACTGTGCTTGGCTTTGATCCTTGGAAACGGGACCACGCATTCCTGCGTCAACTTTCACTGGTCATGGGACAGAAAAACCAGTTGTGGTGGGATATCCCGGCGATGGAGACATTCCTCTTGAACCGCGAAATCTATGAGATCCCCGAACCGGTCTTTCGGGAAACGTTGACCGAGCTCATCGATCTTCTGGATTTGGGCCGCATCCTTCATGTGCAGGTCAGGAGGCTTTCGCTTGGCGAGCGCATGAAGTGCGAACTCGCGGCCGCGCTCCTGCACCGCCCTCGTGTCCTCTTCCTAGACGAGCCCACGATCGGTCTGGATGTCGTGATGCAGAAGGCCATCCGGCAATTTGTTGACCACTACCGCCGTCGGTTCGGCGCCACGATTGTCCTGACATCGCACTACATGGATGACGTCAAGGAATTGTGTGAACGGATCATCATCATTGATCGAGGTCGGGTGATCTACGATGGCGCTCTGGCCGAAGTTTCTGCGGTGTATGCCGCCTACCGGGTGATTACCGTGCGGTTTGAGCGAGAGGTGGGCAACGCCGACCTTGACGGCTTTGGCACCGTCGCGTCATTCGACGGTTTCACGGCAACCCTGCACATTCCCCGGACCGAGGTCTCGACCCAGGCTGCTCGCCTGCTCGCGTCGTTGCCAGTCGCCGATGTCACTATTGAGGAACCGGCAATCGACGATGTCATCAGGCACGTATTCTCGGCGAGTGAACGCGAGCGCGACGCGAAATCCCGGGAGACCACGCCGGTTGGCTCGTAGACTTTAACGAGAACGTACACCCCGATTGCGAATGCGCGGGGCCGTTCAACTCGGGGCGTGCTGGACGCCATGGAGGTTCAGGCGATGTTTTTTGACCCGATGTACTTCGTTTTCGCGATGCCCGCGTTCCTGTTCGCGATGTACGCCCAATGGAAGGTGAATTCCACTTTCCGGAAGTACCAGAACGTCAACAGTTCGGGTGGGTTCACTGGTGAACAGATTGCCCGTCGATTGTTGGACGCCGAGGGCCTGTATGGGGTGACCATCGAGGCGACACCGGGGGAACTCACTGACCATTACGACCCGAGTGCCAAGGTCGTGCGCCTGTCCGAGTCAACGATGTACCGCACTTCTGTGGCGGCGGTCGGTGTGGTGGCACATGAAGTGGGGCACGCCATTCAGGATGCGACAGGCTATGCGCCGATGCGCCTGAGGACGAACCTTGTGCCAGTCGCCGGCCTTGGCAGTTCACTGGGGTACATCCTGTTCTTCGCTGGAATGTTTCTCAATTTCTTCAATTTGTCGCTCATCGGATTGCTGCTCTTCAGCGGGGCTGCAGTCTTCGCGGCGGTCACGCTGCCGGTCGAGTTCAACGCGAGCAACCGGGCTATGCGCCTTCTGGTTGACAATGGCCTGGTGACTTCCCAAGACGCCGACCTTGCACGGAAGGTACTTGACGCCGCCGCGCTCACGTATGTGGCCGGACTGGCACAAGCCCTGTCCCAGGTGCTGTACTACGCGATGATGCTTTCGGGAATGCGGCGACGCGACGACTGACCTAATGATTGCCCCAACCACTTCGACGCCTACACCGGCGGCCACGCCAGTGGCACTTGCCCCAATCACTGACCTCACGTTGACCTCCCTGCGGCAGGTTGTGACTGAGCTGGGCTACCCTGAATATCGTGGCGACCAGATTGCGGCTTGGGTCTATCGGTCCCAGATTGGTTCATTCGGCGAGATGTCGAACTTGCCGAAGTCCCTCAGGCAGGCGCTGGCTGATCGGTTCAGGTTCGGAGCGCTTGCTCTTGAGGCCGAATTCGTCTCCTCCGATGGGGAGACGAGAAAAGCCGCCTTGAGGCTTGTCGATGGCGACCTGATCGAAAGCGTTCTCATGCGCTACCCGACCCGGGATGACGGAACCGGTGCCGAGAGGTCGACCGTCTGCGTGAGTACGCAGGTTGGATGCCCGGTCAAGTGCGCCTTCTGTGCGACCGGCCTGATGGGTTTCACGCGGAACCTAGGCACTGGCGAGATCATGGATCAGGCACTGCACTTTCTCCGCTGGAGCCGCGCCGTGCCCCCGACCGTCCGCAATGTGGTGTTCATGGGAATGGGCGAACCATTGATCAACTACGACGCAACGATGGGCGCCGTGGCATTACTCGTGGATGCGGTGGGCCTCGGAGTGCACCGCCTTACGGTTTCGACGGCTGGTTGGCTGCCCGGCATGTCCCGTCTCATCGAGGACAAGTACGCGGTTCGATTGGCCGTCTCACTGCATTCGCCCGATGATGCGTTGCGCACGACCTTGGTGCCGCTGAACAAGCGGTTTCCCTTGGCAACGCTGCTTGAAGCGTGCTGGGAGTACCAGGCACGGACGGGACGCCGGGTGACGTTCGAGTACACGCTCCTCGATGGCGTAAATGACACGCCTGCCCTTGCGCGCGACCTTGTTGCACTCGTGCGCCGTCATGACGTTCACATCAATCTCATCCCGATGAACCCGGTTGCGTACCTGCCTTTTGGAGCGTCGAGGCCGGAAGCGGTCGAGGAGTTCCACCGCATCGTTCGTGAATCGGGTGTCATTTGCACCGTCCGGCGTGAGATGGGGCGTGACATCCGGGCGGCGTGCGGACAATTGCGAACCGAACTGCAGGGACGCGAACCGGTGCGTGCCAGTACCGTGACCGCCTGACAAGCCGTGCGTGTCCAGATAGCGCCATCGGTCTACGCTTCACCGCTTCTGCGTGTTGGCGAGGCGCTCGATGCGGTTGAGGCGGCCGGTGTGGACGCATTGCATCTGGACGTGATGGACGGGCACTTCGTGCCGGCAATATCGTTCGGGGTGCTGTTTGTGCGGGAAATCAGGGCGCGAACATCCCTACCGCTCGACGTGCACCTGATGGTGGCGCAACCCGAGAACCTTCTGGATGAACTGGCTGCCATCGGTGTCCGTGGTGTGACAGTTCACGCCGAGGCCTTTGCTGCGCGCCCGGATGGGTCCCGGGAACTCGGGGAGGTCTTGCGAACAATCCGTGGCGCCGGGATGCGTGCCGGTATCGCGCTACAGCCAGGCACATCGGACACGGTATTCGATGTGTTCGAGGCCGACATCGACGATTTGCTGGTCATGACTGTCGAACCGGGCGCGTCGGGCCAGTCGTTCCGTTTGGATCAGATAGAAAAGATTCGGCGGGTCAGCGCGCGGGCAAGGATATCCGGGATCCAAGTGGCAGTTGACGGTGGGATAAATCCCGAAACTGGTGCGGCCTGCGTCGCTGCCGGTGCAAGGTACCTCGTGGTCGGCAGCGCGCTGTTCTCCGGTGGGCTCGACGGTATCGCGTCAGCCGTGTCGCGAATGCGGGGAGCGGTTCAAACCTGAGTAAGGCCCGCTCAGGGTGTGGCAACACAGTTCCAAAAGAGAAACCCCGCTGACGCTCCACGCTCAGAGCCCAAGTTGCCGGCGGGGCCTCGTTTCTGGCGAGAAACGGCGCAATTCAGGTCAGGACGTCTTGGCGAGGGTCCGCAGGCAACGCGTGCAGATATCCAGGCGGATGGCATGCCCGGCGAGTGTGATCGTGGCGCGTCGCACATTTGCCTTGAAGGTGCGGTTCTTCTTTGGGGCGCGCTTGGCCCACGCGGCGGAAACGTTGCTCGAGATGGTGCGTCCGTGGGAAGTACCCTTGTTGCACACGTCACATGTAGTAGCCACTGCTTGACCTCAATCCTGCGAGTTCTGTCAGCACTTCGCCGTGGGACGACCGGGTCAATCCGCTGACTGTGCTATCCTGACCGCCCGTCGTCCTAGGCCATTTGAGGCGCAGGTTTACTGATCGGGAAGGGCATCCGGCACGAAATCAGCGGACGCCGGCAATCCGGGGTGCCTGATCTATTTCCTTGAACTGTAGCATTCCAATGGGGTCCGGCACGTCGGACACACGCCGGAAGATCCAGGGGTCACCACAATGGCCGATTCCACACAACAGCCTGTGCCGTCGGTCGATGGCCACGATGGTGAGAATGATGGCGAGCGCTCACGGATTGACGGGGCGACTGTGCGTCACATGCTCGAGTTGGCTACCACGTGGCTTGAGCGGCACGTAAGCGTCGTAAACGCCCTGAATGTGTTCCCGGTTCCCGATGGGGATACCGGAACGAACATGCACCTGACGATGCGGGCGGCCGTCGAGGCGGTTCGCCGGGTCGCGGATGAGGGCGCAGGTGCGGTAGTCCGGGCGGCGGCCCAAGGGGCAGTGTTTGGCGCCCGTGGTAATTCCGGGGTGATCCTTTCGCAAATCGTGGCCGGGCTCTCACGCGGCGTAGGGGACACCCGGTCGATTTCAAGTGCCGAGCTTGCCCGGGCACTAGCCGAGGGTGCGTCGAACGCCTACCGGGCAGTGACCCGACCGGTCGAAGGCACAATCCTGACGGTCGCGCGGGCTGCGGGCGATGCTGCGATCGAGTGCGTGACCCAGGCGAGAGAGAACGTATCGACCGTGTTGGGCGCAGCGATGGCGGGAGCACACCGCGCCGTGCAGGCAACCCCACTCCAGTTACCGATATTGAAGCAGGCTGGGGTGGTGGATGCCGGAGGGGAGGGATACCGCCTGATCCTTGAGGGGATGGGGTTTGCCCTGCGCGGTGAGGCCTTGCCTGCGGCAGGTGAAATGCCCCTGCCCCTACATGCGGTCCAGATGGAGGCGGATGACGGGACGATTTCGCCCGAGGATGATCCGCTTGCGGGCGAGTGGGGGTATTGCACGCAATTCGTGATCGTGGCCAACGATGGTGAGGACCTCTCAGTCCAGACGGTGCGTGACGACTTGCAAGTCCTTGCCGTGTCGACGATGGTGGTGGGCGGTGACGGGTTCGTCAGAATTCACGGTCACACCGAGGATCCAGGTTCACTTCTCACGCGAGCGGTTCAGTACGGGCGCGTTCAGCGGATCTCGATCGAGGACATGGATGCTCAAGCCGAACGGTGGCGCATGGCTGCCGGTAGGGTGGGCGATCGATCCAAGGGGGAGATGTCCGGGGAAACGGCTGATTTGGACGCACCGCTGGCAGATGTGGCAATCATCGCGATTGCGCCCGGGGAAGGGTTCGCGTCGGTATTCCGTAGTCTCGGGGCATCCGAGGTCGTTCTGGGTGGCCAGACGATGAACCCCAGCGCGCAGGAAATCCTTGACGCCGCACGCCGCGCACACGCCCGCACCGTCATTGTGCTTCCGAACAACGGGAACGTCGTCTTGACGGCGAAGCAAGCTTCGTCGGTGGCGGCGGGATCCCTCGGGGCCGACCGAAGCATCTTGGTTGTCGGGTCACGGACGGTCCCCCAAGGCATCGGGGCGATGATGGCGATGACCTTCGGCGCTGACCCTGAGGCGATAGTCTCTGCGATGACCGGTGCGCTGACATCCGTAAGGACCGTTGAGGTCACCCGCGCCACTCGGGATGTCTTGCTCAATGGAGTGGATGTCCGGGTTGGTGACGTGCTTGGCCTTGTTGATGATGACGTCGTGGCTGCCGGCACCGACATTGACGATGTGGCAACCCGTTCCCTTGAACAGGCCGGGGCGCAGACCGCGGAACTGCTGACCATATACCGGGGTGCAGAGGTCAGTGACACCGATGCGTCGCGCTTCGCGGCTGCGGTGCAGTCGCGTTTCCCAGGGTTGGCTGTTGAATCGATGATGGGGGGGCAACCCCACTACGACTTCATCATTTCGGTGGAGTGACGTGGTCCGGGCTACGGCCGGTGCGACTCGGGCGCAACGTATTTTCATGTACGAGCGGGAACTTGGGTTCACCAATCGGGCGGTAGTCGGTGGTCTCGAGGTATTCACTTCACGAGTTGAGCCGGGGGTTGCCTGGGCGGACGAGGTGCGCCGGATCCTGTCCGGGTACGCGCGCGGTGATGTCCGGGCGCGTCAAGCGATGATCGAACAGGCCTTGGCCGTGGTTTCCGGGGCGTCAAGTGAGACCGTGCCGGTGTGGGTGCCGTCGCTCCCCGGGCGACTGGCCCCGTCTCCAAGAGGGGGCAGGGATGCCCGCGGACCAGCCAACGCCGTGCCGGAGAGGGCGCCGGCGCTTCCGGGACCACGCAACCGTCCGGTCGTGACCGAAGGGTCGGGTGCCGGAACACCACTTTTGCCGCTTTCGCCGGTTTCGGCCTTGCCCGGAGTTGGAGCGAAAACCGTGGAGGGGTTTGCCCGCCTCGGCATCAATTCGGTTCTGGACCTTCTCTATCACCTGCCCCGCCGCCATCTTGACCGACGCAGTCTGACGCCGTTGGCAAATCTCCAGTCGGGCCAGATCGCAACCGCGATGGTGACGGTCGTGTCGGTGAATGTCAAGAACCCCGCACGGCGTGGCCTTACGATCACCGAGGCGCTGGTGAGGGACGAGACCGGGTACGCGCATGCGGTCTGGTTCAACCAGCAGTACATGTTGCGGCGGTTGGGAAACCCTGGTCAGTTCTTGCTGAGCGGCCGGGTCGAGCAACAGGCGGGCGGCGCGATGCAGTTCACGTCCCCGGAATTGGAGACCGATCTCGAGGACTCGTTGCACGCGGGTCGCCTCGTTCCGTTCTACGCGAAGACCGAGGGGATCACCGACAAGCAGCTACGTACGGTAGTCCGCAAGGCCCTTGACCTCACCGGTCCGGCGTTGCGCGATGCCTTGCCCGTGCAAGTCCGAACGCAGGAGAACCTGCTGCCGTTCGTGACTGCGCTTGAGAGTGCGCACTTTCCCGACAGTTGGGAGCGCCACGCCGAGGCGGTCCGGCGCCTTGCGTTCGATGAGTTCCTCATCATCCAGTTGGGAGTTCTGCGCCGGAAGCACGATTGGCAGACTTCGAACCCGGGCCTGGCGTTCGTCATTCCTGAAGCGACGATTGATGAGTTCGCAAGCGGGCTGCCCTACACGTTGACTGGCGCGCAGTCGCGCGTCACTGCAGAAATATACGGTGACCTGGTGCGTCCGGTCGCGATGAGCCGGTTGTTGCAGGGTGAGGTCGGGTCGGGGAAGACCGCGGTGGCGGCCGCCGCGTGCCTGGCGGCGGTGCGGGCGGGCTACCAGGTTGCGTTCATGGCACCCACCGACATCCTGGCTCATCAGCATGAGCGAAGCGTGGCCGCGACACTTGGTCCGCTAGGTGTCCGGGTGGCGAGGATGACCGGCAGCCAGAAGCGCAAGGAGAAGCGGGAGATCTGGACGGCGTGCGCGTCTGGCGAGATTGACGTGTTGATCGGCACCCATGCGCTTCTGGACGAGGACGAAGGGTTCCACCGTCTTGGCTTGGCAATTGTCGATGAACAGCACCGCTTCGGGGTGCGTCAGCGGAGTGCATTGTTGGCGAAGGGCGCAAATCCACACCTTCTGGTGATGACTGCAACGCCGATTCCGAGGACTCTTGCGCTGTCTGTGTACGGAGACCTGGATCTTTCAATCATCAATGAGTTGCCTCCCGGACGCCAACCGATCAAGACCGCGATGATCCCGCCGGAGAAGCGGATGGAGGCCTACACCTTCCTGCGCAAGCAGGTAAGGCAAGGTCGCCAGGGGTTCATCATCTTCCCGCTGGTCGAGGAGTCGGAGCGGATTGAGGCACGTGCCGCAACGGCAGAACATGAGCGCTTGCAACGCCAGTTCCCCGACTTGCGCTTGGCATTGGTGCATGGTCGCCTGTCCCCGCGCGAGAAGGATGACGTGATGTCGCGGTTCCGTGACGGGCACGCTGATGTGCTCGTCGCGACGGCCGTCGTCGAAGTGGGCATTGACGTGCCGAACGCTTCGACGATCCTGATCGAAGGTGCTGACCGGTTCGGACTAGCGCAATTGCACCAATTCCGTGGGCGGGTCGGCCGCGGTCCCCACGCGAGTTTCTGTCTTCTCCTCACGGAAACAGCCGCAGAACCGACACTGGCGCGCCTGCGGGCGCTCGAGCGGACAAGTGACGGGTTCGTCCTCGCCGAGGAGGACCTGAAAATGCGTGGCCCCGGGGAGTTTTTCGGCACCAGGCAAAGCGGGGTGCCCGACCTCAAGGTGGCGCGGTTGTCGGACGTGCATGTTCTTGAGGCGGCGCGCAGGCAGGCGGGATTGATACTTGGGCGCGACCAGACGCTCTCGTTGCCCGAACACGCCCGCTTGCGAGGCCAGGTTGAGGCCTATTGGAACCGGTCCGTCGCTGCCGGATAGGTTTTCCCGAACGGAGATGCGGGCAGGGATTCCCGCAGACCAGGAGCGGCGATGCGGGTGATTGCGGGTGAATGTGGTGGCCTTGCGTTGGTTGCCCCCCGGAGTTCGCAGACACGTCCCACCACTGACAAGGTGAAAGGGGCGATTTTCGGGATGCTTGGCGACCGGGGTGCGTTCGGTCGCGTCCTCGATATATTTGCTGGTTGCGGTGGCCTCGGGATTGAGGCGCTCAGCCGTGGTGCCGACTGGTGCGACTTTGTTGACCGCGCGCCAGATGCGGTGGAGGCAATTTTGAAGAACCTTGCCCACACAAGGCTGGCTTCCCAGGCACGCGTCCACCGTTCAGAGGTCGCCCGATTTCTTTCGTTGGTGCGCGAGCCTTTCGACCTGATCCTCTGTGACCCACCCTATGGGCTGGAAGAGTTACCCGGCATTTTGGCGCGCGTCGCGCATCCGGCCATCACCCGCGATGGGGCGACCGTTGTTGTTGAATATGGCCGACGGGACGAGGTCCCCGTGGTCATCGGACGATTGCGTCGCGACCGGGTTCGCGTCCATGGTGATACGGCGGTAGCAATCTACGACGTGGTTGATGGGCCACTGCCGGACCGAGCGGAGTAGGTCGGGGCGGTTTCCACGGCAGTGTGGAGGATATTGCGAAGTCTCACGAAATGCACCAACGATCCGTTCCACCCTCCATCATGGCGGGCTGGCCAAGCCAGTCGTGCAACGTCGCCATCCCATTTGCGTTCGGTTATTGGGTGACCATAAAGCGGCCGCGCCTTTTCCGGGCATTTTCGTCCGGTTGGAGGAGTGTGGTTGAGACCCACCCTGGCGAAGGGACACTCGGTGAGCGATTCGACCTCCTGGGCATACGCGCTGCTCGTGGTGCTGCTTGCTGCACCCGTGTTGGCTGCCGTTGTCGTGCTTGTGACGATGGTCGGACAGTCGGAGACGAACCGTGTGCCAGTGCAGGCGAGTGGAAGTGGTGGGCAGTCGGTTGCTCAGGACGTCCGCCCGGTAATCGTGATGCAACGCGTCTCCCGAGCGTCGGCGCGAAGGCCCGGTTCCGCGGCTGATCCGGTTGGCAGGCAGGTCACATCGCCTGCAACCCTCCATGAACGGATTGACCGATTCACTTCACGGCGACGCGAGCCGACGCGTAGACGCCGTGGTGATTCACCTGCTGGCGATACGGACCCGGTGCCGTACCCGAGTTCCTCGTGGCCGGCGGTCGCGCCGCCACTGATCGAAACCCCTGGGGTCACCCGGCCGGATTCCCACGCGTCCGGTGACCTCGGGCGTGACGCATCGACCCCGAGGTCCTGGGGTCAGTGGGTCCGCGCCCTTGTTGAGCTGACCATCCCGCCACGTCAGGTAAGGCCACCAGTTGGTGCGAGACAGGTGGCAGTGCGGGCAATTGTGGCGGAGACCCCGGAGATACCGGCTCGGGCCGAGGGCGGGTATGTGCTCCCACCAGTCCGTGTACGGGCCGGACTTGCAGGAATTGATGGGTCGCCACGCCTCCCGCTCATGGTCTCTGCGATTGCGGAAATCGAGGCTGGTCCCGACGTATCGCGTCACGACGGGGCAGGTCCAATGCCATCTAAAGCGGAGATTGTTGCTCCCGACGTGGACGGGTTCGAATTGGGTTTAATTCCAGCGGTGATCGATCAGTCGACTCAGATCCAAATGTCGTTCCTGCTGGCCGAGCCTGACGGTGGCGACGGGTTCGTGATTTCAGAGCCTTCTCTTCACGACCTAACTCGCTTGGCGCCGGTTTCGGAGGTGGCGGCGTCTTTCGAGTGGGATGTGGCTCAGGACGTGGAATCCACCGGTTTCGAGGCGGAACCAGTTGCAGATGGCCCAGATATTGTGATCGCGGTTCCATCTGAACTGGTGTTAGGGGCACCGGTTGTCGCGTTTGAACTGGTCGAAGTTGAACCGGCCAACGCGGTACCGGCGCCAGATTTGGCCTTCGAACCCGTCATGGCCGACGTCGAGATAGCACTGGTCTCCGAGGATGACCTGGTGGAGGTGGACACGACGGTCGCCATGCCCGAACCAGTGTTGGAAATCGAACCCGTCTTGGCCGAAGTAAAGATAGCACTGGTCGCCGAGGGGGACCCGGTTCAAGTGGAACCCGACGTAGGGATTGCAGAGCCTGAGATGGCGATTGAGCCCGTCACGGCGTACGTGGTGGAGATACCGATAGACGTGGTGGAGGTGGTCGTGGCGGAGACCAACGTCGCAATGGCACTGACAGACATGACCATCTCACCGGTCATGGCTGATGTTGACGAAGCACTGTTATCCGAGGGTGACCCGGTTCAAGTGGAGCTTGTCTACGCGGTGCCGATGCCTGTAATGGCAAAAGCACCAGTCATGGCCGACTTCGAGGAAGCACCGGTTGTCGCGTCTGAACTGGTCGAAGTTGAACCGGTTAACGCGATGCCGGCGCCAGTCATGGCAAATGAACCCGTCATGGCTGATGTTGAGGAAGCACTGTTAGCCAAGGGTGGCCCGGTTCAAGTGGAGCTTGTCTACGCGATGCCGATGCCTGTGATGGCAAACGATCCAGTCATGGCCGAAGTCGAGGAAGCACCGGTTGTCGCGTCTGGACTGGTCGAAGTTGAACCGGTCCACGCGATGCCGGCGCCAGTCATGGCAATCGAACCCGTCACGGTTGACGTCGAGGACGCACTGGTAGCCCAGGCTGACCCATTCGAAATGGAACCTGGCGTAGCGATTCCGGAGCCAGAGATGGCGATTCGGCCCGTCACGACGTACCTGGTGGAGATACCGATGGACGTAGTGGAGGTGGTCGTGGCGGAAACCAACGTCGCGATGGCACTGCCAGACATGGCTATCTCACCAATCATGGCTGACGTCGGCGAAGCACCGGCTGTCGATTCAGCTTCGGAGGAGGAGGAACCCGTTTACGCGACGCCGGTGCAAGTGTTGCCGGTCGAACCCGTCGTGGCCGAAGTCGCGGAAGTTTCTGCGTCCGACCAAGAGATTGGTGAGGATCACGTCGCGCTTGGTTTTGAGAACCAACATGTCGTGGATGCCTGGGCCGCGATGACGCAGATTGAAACGGTCGATGTGGCGACGCCGTCAGTGGAGGGACTCGAACTTGAACCGTTCGTGGATGTTCCTGTCGCGGCCCTCGCCTCCGAGGTGGACGGCATCGGGACGGAAGCACTGGTGAAACCCGCAGAGGACGTGTCTCCAGTGGCAACAGGTCCAGCTGATCAGTCTGGCTCCGAACAAAGCCATATGGGGACTGGCGTGCTCGGGACAGGGCAGTCAGCCATCGATGAACCTGACCTCGCGATTAATGGGTTGGACTGCGACGAGGAAGTTGGGCCCGCGATGGCGGAGGCAACGTTCACTCTACCTCCGGCACCTCCAGTCGAGGAACCTCAGCCAGCGTGGATGCCCCTGCCACGGTCTCCAAAGTTCCGCTGGGTTCGGGTTGCGATGCAGGCGACTGAGGTAACCGTACCTCGCGATGTCTTTGCTGGACAGTAGTCTCATCCCCAACGCCCGTGCTGGGGGACTGAAGGTGACGGTTCCGCATTCCGAGTAATAGATTTTGCGGCGTATAATCCACGCTTGTGATCGATGGTCTGCCATCCCGACGCATCGCGCTGTTTCCGGCCACATTCGACCCGCCGACCCACGGGCACATGGAAACGGTGTTGCGGGGTGCAAGGCTTTTCGATGAGGTTGTGGTTGCGGTGTATGCCGAACCGTCAAAGCAAACGCTGTTCAGCGCGACTGAGCGGCTCGAGCTTGTTCAGGAAGCCGTTCGTGATCTGGGTGTGACAAATGTCCGTGTCAGGTCATACAACCGAAGACTGACGGCAGATCTGGCACGTGAAGAGGGGGCTTGCGCGCTTATTCGCGGATTGCGTGCCGTTTCGGATTTCGACTATGAACTTCAGCTCGCGCACATGAACAAGGCGCTTGCGCCGGACGTCGAAACGGTGGTTCTTCTGGCGAGTGCTCGGTACAGCTTTCTGAGTTCGACCATAGTCCGCGAAGTTGCGCGGCTCGGTGGCGATGTGGCGCCATGGGTGCCAAGGATTGTGGCCGAACGGCTCGGCGAACGGTTTGGGCATCCTCATTCACCCGTGAACCTCCCGGAGGTCCTGGATGCGGAGGTAGGTTCAGACCGGATTGCCGGGTTCATGTCCACTGATGATCGTGTGCGTTAGTACTGGGGATAACATGGTCTATCGGGTCACCGTTTTTCATGCAGTCGGTGACTGCATGAATGATGACGTGGCTTGGTAGGAGCGGCGACCGTTGTTCGTGCCAATGGGTGCGAGTGGCCGGACGCCAGGAGGTGACTTCGATCGATATTCTATTTCTGGTTGATCGTTTGGAGGCCGTCCTGCAGAATGGCCAACGTGTGCCGTTCACGCACAAGGTCATGATCGACGAGACAGAGTGCTACGACATCATTGACCAAATGCGCCTCGTTGTGCCCGAAGAGGTCAAGGCAGCGAAGAAGCTGAGCCAGGACCGCGATCGCGTGCAGGGTGAGGCCGAAGCCCAGGCAGAACGCATCATCCAGGAAGCAATCGATCAGCGCGAGGAGATGCTGGCTGAGTACGCGATTGTCGCAGCAGCTGAAGAGCGTCGCGTAGAAATCTTGGACGACGCGACTCAGGAGGCCGAGGAGATCAAGGCACAGGCGGACCGCTACGCACTTGATGTTCTCGAGGCACTGAGTACACGTCTTGGAACCTTCCTGCGTGAGGTTGACAATGGCATCAATGCCTTGCAACCACCTGCTGATGACGGTGACTAGTCCCGGCGGGTTTCCAGTAGTCCGGGAGCGTGCCCGGAGAGTCCGTGGCCTCGAGCGGGCAAGGTAATCGAATGCCCCTCCGGGAGACTGAGCGATGCAGACACTACGGATAAACGTTGTCGGGCTGCTCAAGGAGCCCGCGGGCGGCGTGCGCGATCATGTGATCCAGGTTGCTGGTGCCACGGTAGCGTTGATGGCCGAAGAGGCTAGGCCACTTCGAGACCTCACTGGGGAAGTGCGCCTGTTGCGTAGCCCGCGCAGCATCTTTGCGAGGGTGCGCCTGGCCACCGACTTCGCGTTGGATTGCAGACGCTGTCTGGAGGACGCGATCTCACCGGTCAAGCTGGAGTTTGATGCGGAGTTCTTCCCGTCAGTGGATGTCGTTACCGGGTTGGCGGTGGTCATTCCGGACGATGACCTTGCATTCCTGATTGATCACAATCACGAACTTGACCTCGCTGAGGCGGTGCGTCAGGAACTGCTGTTGGCGTTGCCCATGTACCCGCTGTGCGATCCGGATTGTGAAGGATTGTGTCCAACTTGCGGGGCGAACCGGAATGCCGACCCGTGCGACTGTGATGACAGCGAACCCGATCCACGCATGGCGTCCCTCAAGGGGCTATTCGGTGCGAGTGCCGCGACAGACCGCCCATCCTGACATGGCTAGCGATATCGGAGCCAGAACCGGTATGATTAGTAGTCGTTGACCGGAGTTGTAAGACGTGGGCGCACACCCGAAACGCAAGATCAGCAAAATGCGGCGAGACAGTCGTCGTGGGCACCATGCTTTGGAGTTTCCGCAGTTCATCACCTGCCCGAGTTGTCGTCAGCTCACGTTGCCCCATCAGGCATGCCACCGATGCGGCGTATATCGCGGTCGGCAGGTCGTTGAGATGACCAACGACAGAGCCGCGCAGTAGCGGCCGCGGGTTCGCCCTGAACCCGCTTGCCTGACGGAAGCCATGGCGGTGGGACTGTTCCAGAGGGGCGCCGAAAGGCGCCTCTTTTTGTTGCCTGAACGACGTCAGGTGGAGGACGAGATGAGCGCCGCAACAGCTTGGCTGTTCCCGGGCCAGGGTTCCCAGGCGGTTGGGATGGGGCATTCGTTGTACCGGGACTCGGCGGCGGCGCGGGACGTATTCGTGGTTGCGGATGCGGTCTGGGGCGGTTCACTCACGGGCGCGATGTTCGATGGCCCGGCCGAAGGGTTGCAGGCAACGGTTGTCACGCAACCGGCAATCGTCTCGGTAAGTCTGGCAGCGCTTGCAGCGGTTCGAGAGGCGTGGGAAGCACGGCAAGGAACACCGCTCCCAGAACCGTCGTTCGTTGCGGGGCACAGTGTCGGTGAATTCGCCGCGGTAGTGGCTAGTGGTGCAACAGATGTTGCGACCGGACTTCGGCTAGTGTGCGAGCGAGCGCGGCTGATGCAGTGGGCGGCCGAGACGAACCCCGGAAGCATGGTTGCCGTCCTAGGCTTGGCACGTGACCTCGTTGAGGAGTCTTGTTTATCCGCGCGGGAGGCGGTGACTGGAAGTTACGTGTCGGTGGCCAATGACAACGCGCACACTCCGGCCCAGATCGTCATCGCAGGTGACTTGGCCGGGCTCGAGGCTGCAAGTGCGGAGTGCCGGGCACGTGGTGCGCGCCGGTGTGTCCCATTGACGGTAGGTGGTGCATTCCACTCAGCTGCGATGGCGCCCGCTCAGGAAGGTCTCGCACGTGCCATCTCGATGGCGCCCTTCGGCGATCCTCGTGTGCCAGTTATCGCAAATGTCACGGCAACCGCATTGCGTCGCGCCCGCGAAATCCGGACAGAACTTGCAACGCAGGTGGTCAGCCCCGTTCGCTGGGCGGACACGGTCGCTCTGCTTGCCGAAGCCGGTTGCCGCCGGTTTGTGGAGTTCGGGCACGGCACGGTTCTCGGAAATCTCGTGCAGCGCGCGATACCGGATGCTGCGGTCCAGAGCGTCGGTGATGCCGACGGCGTGGCACGGGTAGCGGAGTGGCTCGGTCGTGACGTGGGTGGGCATGCCAATGCCTGAAGCGACGCGTCGTCAACTGGAAGCGCGCTTCAGGATCTGGATGGTGCCGGGTGGTTCAGGATGGCTTGAGGCCGGACTGTAGGCAAGTGATGTCTGATCGTGGGGTTTCGGGCATGATCGCGTTGGTCACTGGAGCATCCGGTGCCCTTGGAAGGGCAATAGCTGTCCGTCTAGGCACGGGTGGGGCGTTGGTAGCGTGCCACTACGGATCCAATCCGACGGGCGCACAGGTGACCCTTGATGCCATCCGTGCTGGCGGTGGCGATGGCGTGACGGTCGGCGGCAACGTGACGTTGCGTGCGGACGTCGATGCGATGGTCTCGTCAGTCCTTGATGCGTATGGTCGCATCGACATACTCGTGAATTGCGCCGGGATCACTCGCGACGGATTGCTGGTCCGGATGGACGATGCCGACTGGGATGATGTGATTGCGACGAATCTGCGATCAGCCTTTCTTGGGACGCGTGCCGTGATGCGTTCGATGATGAAGCAACGATCTGGGCGCATCCTCAATGTGACCTCGGTGATCGGGGTTTCAGGCAATGCTGGCCAAGCAAACTATGCGGCTGCCAAAGCAGGGATGATTGGGCTGACCCGGAGTACTGCGAGGGAAGTTGCAAGCCGGGGAATTACCTGTAACGCGTTGGCACCGGGATACATCGACGCGGGGATTGCCGCTACCCTCACCGTGGAACAGAGTTCCAAAGCGCTTGCCACCGTTCCGATGGGTGCAATGGGCACGGCAGACGACATCGGCGAGGCGGCAGCGTTTCTGTGTTCTAGGGAGGCCCGGTACATCACCGGCCAGGTCCTCCACGTCGACGGCGGCATGGTGATGGGATAGGGCAAGAAAGCATCAGATGTTTGCAAAGGTGCTGATTGCCAACCGAGGTGAGGCCTCGGTTCGGGTCATCCGTGCATGTCGGGAACTCGGCATACGGACCGTGGCCGTATTTTCGGAAGCGGACCGCACATGCCAGCATGTCCGCCTTGCCGACGAAGCCATCTGCATTGGTCCCGCGCCAACAGGCCGGTCCTACCTCAATGTGCCCAACATCATTCAGGCCGCGCTGATGACCGGTGCCGAGGCCATTCACCCCGGTACGGGTTTCCTCTCTGAGAGTTCGGCATTTGCGGAGATCTGTGCCGGGTATGGGATCACGTTTGTGGGGCCAACCCCGGAAACCATTGCCAAACTTGGCGACAAGGCACGGGCACGCTCGGTGATGCGCGACGCAGGTCTCCCGGTCATGCCAGGTGCCGATGCGCCGGTGCGAACGCTGGATGAGGCCAAGGACTTTGCGCAGTCGCTTGGATATCCCGTGATGCTCAAGGCCGTCGGTGGCGGTGGAGGCAAGGGGATTCGTCGCCTGACGTCAGTGCAGGACCTGATTGCTGCGTTCCCGGTTGCACAGGCCGAGGCTTCAAGTGCGTTTGGAAACCCTGAAATCTATCTCGAGAAATGCATCGAGGATGCTCGCCATATCGAGGTGCAGATCCTCGGGGACATGCATGGTTCGGTCGTCCATCTCGGCGAACGTGATTGTTCGTTGCAACGCCGGGCACAGAAGGTCCTCGAAGAGGCGCCCGCTACCTGTATCCCGGATGCCATCCGGGCAAAGTTGTGCGCGGCGGCTGTCGCCGGTGCCCGTGCCGTGGGGTACGTCAACGCTGGAACATGGGAGTTCCTGGTTGACCGGAACCATGACTTCTACTTCATGGAGGCAAATGCGCGTCTCCAGGTCGAACATCCCGTGACTGAGGCGATTACCGGGGTGGACATGGTCAAGACGCAACTCGCGATTGCGTCCGGGGCACACCTGCCATGGACACAGGATGAGATCCGGTTGCAGGGCCATGCAATCGAGGTGCGCGTCACGGCCGACGATCCGCGACGGAACTTTGCGCCGGACGCGGGTCTGGTGGGTCGGTTTGACATGCCCGGGGGCCCGGGGGTCCGGGTTGACACGCATGTTGTCGCGGGCTATGAGGTTCCACCCTTCTACGACTCACTTTTGGCGAAATTGATTACGTACGGTTCTACACGGGAGGAGGCTCGCGTACGCCTCCTCCGGGCGCTGGCTGAGTTCCGCATCGAAGGTCTCGCGACCACGGTAGGGTTCCACGAGCGCTTGGTAAGCGATCCGTCGTTCATCACCCAGGATCTCACAACCACTTTCGTGGAACGATGGCTGCCCGGTGTGGAATGGTGAGTGGAGTCGGGTCATGCTCCCGCCCGCCCGGCATGGATCATCAGTCATGACCGCACCGCCATCCGGACTTGATGTGCGCCCTGCCGATTCGGAAGCGGATTTGCCGGTTATCCGAATTGGTGATCGTGAACGGGTGTCGAGCATTCCTGGTGGTCCGAAGGCGCTCAAGTCCGATGATGTCTTCGCAACTGACGAGGATGAGTGGCCTGAAGGTGTCGGCGTCGAACGAAGGCGTGCGCGGGCGGTTGTGATCCAGGTCCTATACGAAGTCGATGTCACGGGTCACGTGCCGTCAGCGGTGCTTGAGCGTCGGCTCCTGGATGATCGCACCCCCCACGAAGCCTCGGCGTACGCCAGGAGGCTACTCCCCGGGGTCATAGCCAATCTTGGGTCGATCGATGAGACATTGACCAAGGGCGCTCCCGGATGGCCCGTCGACCGGATGGACGTGGTGGAACGCGCGATCCTGCGTCTTGCCGTTCATGAACTTTCGGCGACGGTTGGGGTGCCTGTCCGAGTGGCAATCAACGAGGCGGTCGAGCTGGCGAAGGTGTTCGGGCACGAACCGTCTGCGAAGTTTGTCAACGGGGTACTCGGTGCGGTTGCCCGGGCAATCACGGGTCTTCCGGGATCATCGGATGAGGGGTTGGCCGCTAGTGGTGCTGAGGAAGCACACGATGAATGACCGACCATTCTCCATCCGGCATGCTGGTGGCGGTAGCCTTTGCGGGGGAACGCACGCGTGACGACTGACCAATTCGCCATCGCCCTGCAGTCCGCGGTTGACTGGGTTTGGAGCCCAGTTCCGGGGTCGGAGTATCCGTGGGCTGCTGTGGTGTCCCTTTTGGTCGCCGTGGTTGCTGGTGTGGCGACCTACGTCTTTGCCGTGCCCCGAATTCGTGAGTGGTGGAACGACGACACGGTTCGGCCAGACGAGGATGAACGAGGCGTCTCAACCGTCGAACTCTCGCTCATGGAACACCTTCTCGAGTTGCGCAACCGGTTCGTCATCATGGCGGCGGCGCTCGGTCTCGGGACGATCGTGGCATTTGTCTTCTACCGTACGTGGATGGAGATTGCGTTGTGGCCGCTGAATGGCCACGAACTCCAGGCAATCACGCCGACTGAGAAGGTTGTGGCGTACTTCAAGGTCTCACTTGTTGTCGCCCTCGTCTTCGTGATGCCGATCATTCTCTACCAGGTGTGGATGTACGTTGCGCCTGGACTGACACGCCGGGAGCGTCGCTACATCGTTGCATTTGTTCCGGGTGCGACGTTCTCATTCGTCTGTGGCGTTGCGTTCGCCTACTTTGCCCTGATGCCGGCGGCACTGACGTTCCTGCTTGGGTTCGGTGACGACTCGATCAAGGTCGTGCCGACCGTGGCGAGTTACATCGACTTCGTGACCCGATTGCTCGTGGCCGTCGGTGGGGTCTTCCAGTTGCCGCTGATCATGTTCATCCTCACCAAGGTTGGCGTAGTTAACCCCGGCATGTTCGGCAAGTGGAGGCGGTACGTGATTGTCCTGGCGTTCATTGTCGGCGCGATTGTCACGCCGACGCCGGATCCCTTCAACCAGTTGCTTGTCGCGATTCCGGTAATGATGCTCTACGAGTTCGGCGCACTCCTCGCCCGGTTCGCTTAGGCGAGACCCCAGCGCTTTAGTGTCTCGCCTGATTCAGGGCTTCCTGCAAATCGGCAGGCAGCGGCGATTCGCAGACCATGTCCAGGCCGTCGGGGCGACGGAACGCCAGATGAGCGGCGTGCAGGAACTGACGCCCGACCGCGATGGTTGGTTGCGGACGCCCGTACACCGTGTCACCAGTGACCGGAATGCTGATTGATGCAAGGTGCACACGGATCTGGTGCGTGCGTCCGGTAACAATCTTGCATTCGATCAAGGTGTGCTTGGCGAACTGTTCGACGGTCCTGAAGTACGTGAGGGCGTTGCGACCTCCCCGTGGAATGCTCACGAGGGCCATTTCGTCGGGTCGGTCGGGTCGCCTGCCGATTGGTGCGTCAATTGCTCCGCGGTCGGTGCGGGGGTGACCGTCCACCAGTGCGAGGTACCGCTTCTCAACGGTTCGGTCACGGAACTGCGCCTGCAGGAGGGCCAATGCGCGCTCGTGCTTTGCGACGACGATCAGTCCGGATGTGTCGCGGTCGAGGCGGTGGACGATGCCGGGACGGATCGTGCCGTTGATGGCCTGCAGGTCAGGAAGCCGCGCCAGCAAGGCATTCACGAGCGTTCCACGTGGATGTCCGGGCGCCGGATGGACCACCATGCCAGCGGCCTTGTTCACAATCACGATATCCGCATCTTCGTAGACGACATCAATCGGGATCGCTTCGGCGATGAGATGGGTTTCGACGACGGCGGGGACAATGACCGTCACGGTCTGGCCGAGTCGGACCTTCGTTGCGGCATCGGCCTGCATGCCATTCACGCGCACCTCGCCGGAACTGATGAGGGCCTGTACACGCATCCTGGAGAGGCCGGGGCCGTGGGTCACCACAAAGCGATCAAGGCGATGCCCCTGATCCGGTTCGTGGACGGGGAGGTTCCACGTCGTTGGTGCTTCTGGGTCTAGGGCAAGATCCAGAGCATTTTCATCGAACGCCAAGTTGGCCGGTGGGTCGCTTGCACTTCCATCAGGGAAGCCGGCAGCCAAGTGCGGGGTGGGGTGATCATTGATGGGTAGTGATTGCGCGATGGTCATCCCTCATTCTGGATTAGGAGTGCGGCGACGAGCACAACGACACCCACACAAATGGCACTGTCGGCAACATTGAAAATCGCGAAATGAAACTGCAGCTCGTCGATGTGAAACTCGATGAAGTCGACGACCGCGCCAAGTCGCACCCGGTCAATGATGTTTCCGATTGCGCCTCCAACTTGAAGGGCAAGCGCAATCCGAACCCATAGGCGTCTGGTCTCGACTGTCCGGTAGACGTAGACGATCACGCTGCAAATTGCGAGTGAGAGAGGCAGCAAGACGTCACCGAATTGACGGAACATCCCAAATGCGACCCCACGGTTCGTGATGTAATGCAGGGCGACCCACGGCATCACCGGGATGGTTTCCCCGAGGCTCATCGACGAAACCACCAGGAACTTCGTCACCTGATCGACAGTCACAATCACGCTTGCGACAACGGCAAGCATTCCCCAACGCACGAGGGGAGTGGCCCACGGCACACGTGCCGTGGCTTGTCCACCATCCACGGATTGCTGTTGGGGTGCGGGTGAGGCCGAAAGGGCCGATGCCGTTTCGGCCTCCGAGGCAACCGGACCGCGTGTTGTCATGCCAAGAAAAGGATACCGGTATCGCGCCCTACGACAGTCGGCGGGCCACTATGGTGGCGCGTGTGCAGTCAGTGTCGCTTCGGGCCGATTTGGTGAGGGCTGCCTTGAAGTCGGCCCCTGAGGGTGGGTAACCACCCCCAGGGGCTGGTTTCTTGTCAGGGGCGGGTCACTGGGGTGCGCACGGTGAAGTGGGGCGAAAGTGCGTTCAGGATCAGTTCGAGTTCTTCATGGTCATGTGCATCGAGCGTCAGGCCAGCAAGACGCTTGTACGGTGAGGCGATGATGCGTCGTCGGTACAGGACTTCCTTGTAGATGGCCGTTCCGAATGCTGCCTCGATGTTGAGCAGCGGAAGCAGGTCATTGAAAAGGGCGCGTGCCTCGTTCAGGTCGCCGCCGTCGATCAGGTTCCACACTTGGGAATGGACATCAGCACTTTCGCAAGCTGGCATCGTGCCACAGGCGCCGCGTCGAACCTCGTCGAAGAGATAGCGTCCGGCCTTGCCCCCCATGATCCCCTTGCAGTGTTCTCCGGCGTTCGCGATGGTGTGCGAGATCTTGAACCCCGTGTTCTGGGATTCCTCCTTGATGTACTGGACCAGCCCGATCTCGCGGCACAGGCGAACGATGAAGTCGGCGGACATGGGGTGACCAATGCCGTTCGTCTTGTCGTGGTTCTGGATGTAGATCGGGAGGCCAGCACCTTCGGCGAGGGACGCATAGAAGTCGAAAATGTGCGCCTCGTCAGTAGGTTCCTGGTAGGCGGGCATGGAGATCACGGCATCGGCGCCGGTGTCACGGGCATGGCGGGCGTAGGCAACGGCTTCGGCAGTCGTCTCGGCGCAGACCCCGATGACCGCTGGGACGACGCCTTTCTTGCCCGCGCGCGCGATCTCTTCAACCGTTGCGCGGTTGACCGTGTGACGCTCCTCGATGGTGAGGGTGCTGAACTCACTGGCGTTGACCGGGGTCACGATGCCGTGCGTGCCGGCTTCCAGGCAGAACGCGAGGGTGCTTCGCAGGGACGCCTCGTCAAATGCGCCAGTATCAGTGAACGGGGTGACAGGAATTGCAAAGAGGCCACGGTGCTGGGTTGTCATTGGTGTCATTCCTCCAATCGGCACTTCGCCTCAATCAGGCGCCCTGGTTCCAGTCGGACCCTGCAAGGAAGCCTCCGTCGACCGCAATGACCTGGCCAGTCACGAAGTCTGAAGCACCGCCCGCCAGGAATACCGCCGTTGGCGATACATCCGCTGGTGCACCGAACCGACCGGCCGGAATGCGTGAAAGCACCCACGTCTTTCGAGGTTCAACCCCGATGAAGTTGCGGTTGAGATCGGTGAGGATGAAGCCGGGCGCGATGCAGTTTGCCTGGATGTTTGTTGGCGCAAGCTCGACGGCAAGCGCCTTGGTGAGCAGGGCGACACCACCCTTGCTGGCGGCGTAGGCGGACATTCCGGGGGCGACACCCTGGACCGATGCGAGCGAACCGACCGTGATGATCTTGCCGCTGACTGTTCGCGCACTTCCGTCGGCGGGGGTCATCGCCTTGGTTGCCGCCTGGCACCCGAAGTACAGACCGCGAAGGTTCGTTCCGACAACGACGTCGTAGTCATCTTCGGTCACGTCAACGATCTTCTTGCGGCGGTTCGTGCCGGCGACAGGAACGTAGATGTCCAGGTGTCCGAAGTGGGCGACGGTTTCGGCGACGGCACGCTCGTTATCGGCGCGGCTGTTCACGTCACCGCAGATGGCGATCGTGTGTCCAGGTCCGATCTCGGCCACGAGCGTTTCGAGATCTGAAGTGGTCCTGGACATCGCGGCAATCGATGCACCTGCGTGGGCAAGGGCGATCGCGATGGCGCGCCCGATGCCACGGCTGGCACCCGTGATGAGGGCGACCCGTCCGGTAAGGTCGAACGGCCCGACGCCGGTTGATGGGGTAGTCATGGTTCTCTCTCCTTGGACGCCGGTCAGCGTGCCATCGTCGCCCGATCATCCGGGCAATCGCTTGGACATTCGCACCCCGGCGCTGGCCGACACGTGCCGTGCCGCGCGTCATCGTACTACGTCCGCGACGGTTCCCAGACAACGATCAGGATGCCCGCCAGGATCACCCCTGCCCCGGCAATGGACGTGTATGTCGGCATTTCGCCGAACAGCCACGCCGTCAAGATGACACCACCGATCACTTCCAACATCGCGATGATGTTCGCAGCCGTCGCCGGGATGCGTCGCAGGGCTGCGTTGTACAAGGTGTGCCCGGTCCCGAGTGGGGCCACACCGAGGGCAACGATCGCCAACCCTGATGGAACATCGTAGGTTGACCCGCCCATGGTCCAGATCGCGGCGGGTAGAAGCCAGATCGCACCCCACAGGTAGACCCCGAACGTGTACTCGAACAGCGAGTGCTGGTTGCGGGCCTGGCGCCCAATGATCGAGTAGATGCCGAATGTGACGGCAGTGAACAGGGCCATTCCGTCACCGATGAGGCTGCGTGCGTTCAAGGTCGGTTCGAACCCAGTCAGGAATACTGCGCCGGCCACAGCAATCCCGATCCCGATCCATGCCTGTGGGCGGATCGATTCGTGCAGGAAGACGTGGGCGAATATTGCGACGAAGACCGGTGCCGTGTACGTGATCGCGAGTGAATGTGCGGTGCTGGTGAACCCAAGTGACGCGATGTATGAACCGAAGTGGACGGCGACAAGCAGTCCGTACATGGCGAACTTTGGGGTAGCGATGGCACGGAAATTGATACCGATGCCCGCCTCAGCAGTCTTGGTGGTTGCTCGGGTCGCAATTGACGAGACGATCAGGATCGTCGCTGCACCAGTCAGCAGTCGCCAGAACGTGATCTCGATTGGGCCGACAAGCGGTGCATACCGAACTAGCGCGGGCGAGGTGCTGAAGAGTGACACTGCGATCACCGCGAAGAGGTAGCCAAGGCGCCGGGAACCCGCTTCACTGGCGCTCGCAGGTGTCTGAACGTCATAGGTGCGATGCGAGGCGGTGGGTTCTGACACGCCTTGTTGGCCTTTGCGCGCTCAACGTTTGGGGGATGGCGCGTGACCCCACGCGCCCCGAATGGTCTCACATGATAGGAAGGGGTGTCGCACTCCACGGTTTCAGGGCCATCCTGATTCACCCTGGGCCGGCCGGGCTGGTTAGTTTCCCGCACGCGTCCGGTCTCACCTGAAGCTCATCCTGAGGCTGCTCAGGTCATGCAGCCCTCAGGGATCAGATCAGCCGGGCACCGCGCAGTCCGATCCGCATGAGTGGATGCTGGAACGGACGGCGAAGATGAGGAAGAGTGGCTTACCCGCGTGGTTTCCCGTACTCGGTGATTGGCAAGACGGAGTAGTCGTTCGCCCCCAGCGATAACGAGGATGCCAGGGCCGACGCGGTATCGAGGGAAGTGAGGCACGGGATGCGGGTTTCGACAGCGACACGGCGGATTTCGAACCCATCCTGAAGCACACCTCGCCCCCCGGTGATGGTGTTCACCACCAGGGTGACTTCGCCGGAACGGATCAGTTCGGTGATGGTGTGGTCGCCGTCATTGATCTTGCCGACTTCACGGACCGCGAGGCCGAGGGTGCGGATCATGCGTGCGGTGCCTGCCGTCGCGAAGAGACGGTAGCCATTGGTTGCGAACTGCTTGATGACGGGTACGGCGTCGTCCTTGTCGCGGTCGGCGATAGAGAGAAGGAGACCCGGCGTGCTGGTCTTGGATGGGGTCATGGAGATCACCCCGGCACCCACCATGGCCTTGTAGAGGGCAGGGGCGAAGGTGTGGTCGATGCCCATGACCTCGCCGGTGCTCTTCATCTCCGGGCCAAGGTACGTATCGACACCGATCAGCTTGCTCATGGAGAAGACCGGCGCCTTGACGGCCACTAGGTTCTGCCGGGGCCATAGACCTCCTGAATACCCCATTTCGCGCAATGTCTTGCCGATCTGGATGTGGGTGGCGAGACGGACCATCGGCACGCCGGTCACCTTGGAGAGGAACGGGACGGTTCGGCTCGACCGTGGGTTGACCTCGATGACGTAGACCTGACCCTGATGGATGACGTATTGGATGTTGACGAGACCGCGTACCCCGAGGCCGATGGCGATGCGTTCGGTGTACGAGACGAGTTGCTCGACGATGGCCTCGGCCAGGTTGATGGCGGGATAGACCGCGAAGCTGTCACCGGAGTGGACGCCGGCGCGCTCGATATGTTCCATGATGCCCGGGATGAGGGTCACTTCGCCGTCGCAGATTGCGTCGACTTCGACTTCCTTGCCTTGCAAGTACTTGTCGATGAGGACAGGTGACTTCTCGGTGGGTGAGACGACGTTGGTGAGGTAGCGCTCGAGGTCGGATTCCTCGCCGATGATCTCCATGGCGCGTCCACCGAGGACGTAGCTGGGGCGCACGAGGACGGGGTACCCGATGTGGTGGGCGATGGTGATGGCATCGCTGACGGAGGTGACCCCGGTGCCAGGTGGTTGTGGGATGCCGAGGCCATCGAGAAATCGCTCGAAACGGCGCCGGTCCTCAGCGAGGTCGATGGTGTCGACGGATGACCCGATGACCGGAACGCCGAGACGGTTGAGCGGGCCGGCGAGGTTGATGGCTGTCTGTCCGCCGAACTGGGCGATGACCGGGGGCATTGGCTTCCCAGGTCCTCCGGCTTCGTTCCGGATGACCTCGAGAACGCTCTCTTCATCGAGGGCCTCGAAGTAGAGGCGATCGCTGGTATCAAAGTCGGTCGAGACGGTTTCGGGGTTGGAGTTGATCATGACGCTGCCCCACCCGGCGTCGCGAAGTGCCCAGGCGGAGTGGACGGAACAGTAGTCGAACTCGATGCCCTGGCCGATGCGGATCGGTCCGGATCCGATGACGATTGCCGACTTGCCGGGCGGTACGATCGCTTCGTTCTCAACCTCATAGGTGGAATAGAAGTACGGCGTGCGGGCGGCAAACTCGGCCGCGCACGTGTCGACCATCTTGAACACGGGGGCGATTTGCCACTGATCGCGCAGCTCGCGGACGCGGTCGGGAAGGCCCTGCACGGTGTCGGAAAGAGTGGCGACCTGCGCGTCGGAGAAGCCGCGTCGCTTGGCATCCCAGAGTAGGCCGGGTGTGAGTGGTTCACGGAGAAGCCGCTGCTCGAGGGCATGGATGCATGCAAGCCGGTCCAGGAACCAGGTGTCGATACGGGTGCGTCGGTGGAGTTCGGCGACAGTAACGCTACGGCGCAAGGCGGCCATGAGTGCCCAGAGGCGGATGTCGTTGGGGGTGTCGATCAGCGACCAGATGCGGGTCAACCCGTCGGGTTCGCGCCACGAAGCGTCTTCCCAAAGGAGGCTGCGACTGCCCATTTCCAGGGATCGCACGGCCTTCTGGAACGCTGCCTCAAAGGTGCGTTCGATGGCCATGACCTCGCCGGTGGCCTTCATTTGGGTGCCAATGGTCCGGTCGCCATGCGGGAACTTGTCGAATGGCCAACGAGGGATCTTGACGACACAGTAGTCGAGGGCGGGTTCGAAGGCGGCTGTGGTCTCGCCGGTCACGGAGTTCGGGATTTCGTCGAGGGTCCGGCCGACGGCGATCTTGGCGGCGACCCGGGCAATTGGGTAGCCGGTGGCCTTGGATGCAAGGGCGGAACTTCGGGAGACGCGTGGGTTGACTTCGATGACGATGTAGTTGAAGGAGTAGGGATCGAGGCCGAACTGGACGTTGCAGCCGCCTTCGATGCCAAGCGCGCGGATGATCTTGAGCGCCGATGTGCGCAGCATCTGGTATTCACGGTCGGTGAGGGTCTGCGAGGGTGCGACGACGATGGAGTCGCCGGTATGGACACCCATGGGATCGAAGTTTTCCATGTTGCAGACGGTTATGCAGTTGTCGGCGGCGTCGCGCATCACCTCGTACTCGATCTCCTTCCAACCGACCAGGGACCGTTCGAGGAGGATCTGTCCGATGGGACTGGCGCCGATGCCGGACTGCACGACGAGATCGAGTTCGGGCCAGGTATGCGCGATTCCCCCGCCGGTTCCGCCGAGGGTGTAGGCAGGCCGGACGATAAGGGGCACCTCGGGGAACCCGATTTCCTTGGCGAATGCGTAGGCCTCGTCCATGGTGTGGACGATGGCGGAGGTGGGGATCGGTTCGCCGAGGGCGTTCATGAGCTGCCGAAACTCGTCCCGGTCTTCGGCCTGACGGATTGCTCGCAGGGGGGTGCCAAGTAGGCGGACGTTGTATTTCTCAAGGATGCCGGCGTCGGCAAGTTCGCGCGCGAGGTTGAGGCCGGTCTGTCCGCCAAGGGTGGGCAGGAGGCCTTCGGGGCGTTCGCGGGCAATGATGCGCTCGAGGACGGGGACGGTGAGTGGCTCGATGTAGACGGCATCGGCGACCTCGGCGTCGGTCATGATGGTGGCGGGATTGGAGTTGACGAGGATGCTTCGCACGCCCTCCTCGCGCATGGCCTTGCAGGCTTGCGTTCCGGCGTAGTCGAACTCGGCGGCCTGGCCAATGACGATCGGGCCGGACCCGATGATGAGGACGGATGCGGGCTTGCTACGCATGGCGGACAGGGATGGGTGGATCCCGGTATTGGGGGTGTCATCGGTCACGTCGTGATCTTCCTCAGCCAATGGTTTCGAGCGAGTCGACGAAGCGGTCGAAAAGGTACTGGTTGTCTTGGGGCCCTGGGCTTGCCTCAGGGTGGTACTGCACGGTGAAGACTGGAAGTTCGCGATGGGCGAGGCCTTCGACCGATCCGTCGTTGACGTTGACGTGGCTGACGGTGAAGCCGCTGGCGTCCGGGATGGTGGTCGCGTCGACCTGGAAGCCGTGGTTCTGGGAGGTGATGTAGACCCGTCCGGTGGTGACGTCGCGCACGGGATGGTTCGCCCCGCGGTGCCCGAAGCGGAGGCGTGAGGTCTGGGCGCCGATCGCCAATCCCATTACCTGGTGACCCAGACAGACGGCGGTCAGGGCCATGCGACCACTTGCGACAGGGCCGTCGAGGAGGGTTCGAAGCGTCTGGACAGTGGTGGCAAGGGCAGCGGCGCTTGGGTCGCCCGGACCATTGCCTATGACGACGCCGGCCGGTTCGAGGGCCAGGATTTCTTCGGCACTGGTGTGGTAGGGAACGATCACGGTATCCAGGCCCCGACGTGCTAGAGACCGTGCGATGTTGTGTTTGACGCCGCAGTCGATGAGGACAACCCGGTGGGCGTGCCGGGACCGTGGCGGTGCAGCGAATGGCGCCCAAGTGTCGTGGTCTACAAGACCCAATGCTGAGGTACTGACGCCTTCGACAAGTTCCTGGTCCTCAAGGACGGGGAGACCTCTCGCGATACCGGAAAGGTACTCAGCTTCGGTCCTGGCTCCGGGTGTCCGGCCATTGATCCATGCACCGGCGTCGTCATCATCGGCGATCGTTCCGGTCCGCGGGGGGGCGAGGCAGGCCCGCATGGCACCGTGCATGCGGAGATGGCGGGTGAGCGACCGGGTGTCGATTCCTTCCACGATGGGAATGCCGTGTTGGCCCAGCCATGTGGACAGCGATCCGTTGGTGCGCCAATTGCTCGGACCAGTGCAGTATTCCCTCACGACAAGGGCATTGATCCACGGGCGCGCACTCTCGAAGTCGTCGGCATTGATCCCGTAGTTGTCGATGAGTGGATAGGTGAGGGTGGTGATCTGACCCCGGAACGATGGATCCGTGCAGATCTCCTGGTAGCCAGTCATGGCCGTGCAAAAGACGGCTTCCCCACCGGTTCCGGAAGCGGCGTCATCATGGGCAGACTGGCCGGGGTCGAGGGCGCGGAAGCCGAAAAATGACCGTCCGTCTTCAAGGGCGAGGATGAACCTGGGTGCCGACATGATTACCGCTGTCCTTTCGCGAGAAGAGCCCGGCCGATCAGGGCCGGCTCTCCCAACAAGGGCCCTGATGCGACGGGCGAGGGTGAGACCCCTAACCCCAACTTCTCCACCGTTGCCTGGTGAGAGGGGAGAAGCTTGCTACGCGCTTCGATCACAGATGACCTCCCCTCCGACGATGGTTTGAATGACCTGGCCACGCAGGATGTGACCGGCCAGTGGGGTGTTGCGACCCTTTGACCGGAACTGAGTCGGGTCGACGCACCATTCGCGGTCTGGGTCGAAGATGGTCACGTCGCCAGCCATACCGGGAAGCAGGGTGCCGGACGCCAATCCAAAGACGCGGGCGGGCCGGATGGTCAAGGCCGCGATGGCTTCCACAAGCGTGAGACCACCGGCATGGACGACGGCGAGGACACTCCCCAATGCCGTTTCCAGGTTCGAGATGCCGGACGCAGCGGCCTGGTATTCGCAATGCTTGTCAGTGGTGGCGTGGGGTGCGTGGTCGGTGGCGATGCAGTCGATGACTCCATCGCGCAGACCAGCTGCCATTGCGAGGCTGTCGGGCGTCTCGCGCAGGGGAGGGTTGACCTTGGTGCTGGTGTCGTACGCGGGCAGGGACGCCGTGGCTGACCACCAGTGGCCTCCAACGAGCGTGTCGGTGAGCGTGAGATGGTGCGGGGTCACCTCCGCGGTGACGTGGACGCCGCGGGACCGTGCCCGCCGGATGAAATCGAGGGTCCCCGCGGAAGAGACGTGGGCGACGTGCAAGTGGGCGCCGGTCAGGGCAGCGAGTTCGCAGTCCCGCGCGACGATGATTTCCTCGGCGGCTCGGGGCCACCCGGCGAGGCCAAGCCGTGCCGAGACTGACCCCTCATGCATCTGGGCGCCGGTGGTAAGTGCGCGGTCTTCGGCATGCTGGACAACCGGGCGACCGGTTGTGCGACTGTACGCAAGGGCATTGCGCATCAGGGCGCTGTCGGTCACGCAGTCGCCGTCATCCGAGTACGCCACGACCCCGGCGGTTGCGAGTTCAATCAGGTCGGCGAGTGCCTTGCCCTTGCGTCCCCGGGTGATCGCGCCGATGACGTAGACCCGTACGGACCCCTGGCGTCGGGCGGTGTCGCGGATGAAGTCGACGACGGCTGTGGTGTCGATGGCGGGTTCGGTGTTTGGCATGGCGCAGACGGTCGTGAACCCCCCGGCGGCGGCGGCGGCTGTGCCGGTTGCGATCGTTTCACGATATTCGAAACCCGGTTCACGGAGGTGGGTGTGCAAGTCAACGAAGCCGGGCGTGACGATAAGCCCCCGGGCGTCGATGACCTGTGCTCCGGGCGGCGCATCGATTCCGATGCCCACGGAGTCAACGAACCCGTCGCGAACGGCAATGTCCGTGATGGCGTCGATACCCTGTCCCGGGTCGATCACACGCCCGCCTCGGATCACCACGCTTCCAAGGAACCGCCCGTGCGCGGTGGCGAGTCGGATCGGATCGTTGTTCTGATTGCTCACTACCTGAGGCCTTTCATGCTGCGTTCCCGATCCCCCATCATTGAAGGGGCGGGCAGCGATGCCCGCGGACCGACTGGGGAAGTCCCTAGACCGCCGGGCCGGCACGTCCGCCGGCAAGGAGATACATAACGGCCATCCTGACGGCGACCCCGTTCGTGACCTGGGCCTCGATAACGCTTTGTGGCCCGTATGCGACCTCGGGGCTGATCTCGACCCCTTCGTTCATTGGGCCGGGATGCATCACAAGTGCTCCGAAGCGCGCTTTTGCGATCCGCTCGCGCGTAATTCCCCACTCGCGTGAGTACTCGCGCAGGCTAGGCAAGAGACCGGCGTCCATGCGTTCCCGCTGGACACGAAGTGCCATGACCACGTCGGCATCTCGCAAGGCCTCGTCGACATCGTGCGTCATGGTGACTGGACATGGCGTGGATATTCCTTTGGCGCGAAGCCCGGTGCTCACGGCGTCGGCAAAGCCGATTGGGAGCAACGTTGGCGGTGCACACAGGACAACCTGGGCCCCAAGCGTCGTGAACCCCCATGTGGCCGATCGTGCCACCCGGCTATGGAGGATGTCGCCGACAATCGCGACGCGACGACCCTCGATGGATCCGAGGCGGGACTGGACAGTGAAGAGGTCCAGGAGTGCCTGCGTGGGGTGGGCGTGCCATCCATCCCCCGCATTTATTATCGAGGCATCGAGTTCGCGTGCGACGAGATACGGTGCCCCTGATGCGCCATGGCGCATGATCACCATGTCGGCACCGAGGGCCTGCAGGGTGCGGGTCGTGTCGATGAGGGTCTCGCCCTTCTCGACGCTTGATCCACTGGCGGTGATGTTCACGACATCGGCTGAGAGGTTCTTGGCGGCGAGTTCGAAGCTGACGCGCGTGCGCGTGCTGGCCTCGTAAAAGCAGTTGACAATGGTCTTGCCCCGGAGTGGAGGTACTCGCCGGATGGGCCGGGCGAGCACTTCCTTCATGGCCGCCGTAGTTTCTAGGACTTCGCGGAGTTCATCCGGCGTGAAGTCGTCGAGGTCGAGAACGTCCTTGCGTCGCATGGGCTGTCCTTGAAGGCGCGGGGGCGGGGGCACGGATGCCCGCGGACCGACTTACGCTTGGTTGGTCCCGCTTCGGGGATGGCTGCTGAGCATTACTTCGTCGATACCGTCAACCTCGCGGAGGCGGACCTCGACAAGTTCATGACGTGCGGTGGGCAGGTTCTTGCCAACGTAATCGGCGCGGATGGGAAGTTCACGGTGGCCACGGTCGACGATTACTGCCAGTTGGATCTGGCGGGCACGTCCGAAGGACAGGAGGGCATCCATCGCCGCGCGGACGGTCCGGCCGGTGTAGAGGACATCATCGACAAGGACGACGGTGGTTCCGGTGAGGTCCCTGGGAATGACCGTGGGCTGGATTGCCGGACGGGTTAGGCGCAACTCGAGGTCATCTCGAAACATCGTGATGTCGAGTTCGCCGACTGGCACCAAGGCGCCCTCGAACTGGCCGATCAATGATGAGAGCCGGTGCGCGAGCGGGACCCCACGGCTCCGCATCCCCACGAGGATGAGGTCCTCGGAACCACCATTTCGTTCCAGGATCTCGTGTGCGATCCGGGTCAGCGCACGCCGAAGTCCGTCCGCGTCAAGAATCTGTTTCTCGAAGGCGTCTTCTGAAGATGGTTCCAGAGCGTTCCTGACATCCATCGCACAATTCCCAAGACCGCTTGACGGCCGGTGGGCGATGCCGGAACGTGGCCTCCGGGGCGCGACCGCGTCGTGTCGTCCGGAGGAACGCACCTTGCCGCCTCACCGGGCCTGCTTAAAGGGCGCAACTGAGTCGGTATGTTAGCAGGAAGTCTCGGGCGGCCGGCCGAATTCCGTCGCCTGTCGGTGGTGACAGTTCTCGCAAACTTTCGGCTTGAACCTTGGCTCTGACAATCATGGATGCGCAGGTTCGGTTCGGTCAGTCGCCCAGATAGAGGCGTCGGGTGTCCGGATTCGCGAGGAGTTCGGCACCTGTGCCTTCGAGTCGGTTACGCCCGAGTTCGAGCAAGTAGGCGTGGTCGGCGAGTGCGAGTGCCTTGGCGGCATTCTGTTCGACGACGAGCATTGAGAGTCCCTCGGACTTCAGCATTGCCAGCGTTTCTAAGACGACCCTGACGAACCGCGGCGCAAGGCCGAGCGAAGGTTCATCGAGGAGGATCAGACGGGGTTGGATCATCAGGCCACGGGCAATCGCTACCGTTTGCTGTTCGCCTCAGGACATGGTCCCGGCAAGTTGGGTGCGTCGTTCGGCGAGGCGCGGGAACAAGTCGTACACCCGCGCGAAGGCTTTTGCGCGGGTGGCTGCGTCACTTACGGTGAACGCGCCCATTTCCAAGTTGTCATGTACTGGCATCTGACCGAAGACAATCCGTCCTTGGGGAATGTAGGCGAGGCCAAGGGGCACCAGTCGGTCGGAACGCATTCCGCTAATCGCCTGTCCGTCGAAGGTGACGGTTCCAGAAGTCAGGCGTGCAAAGCCGGTGATCGCCTTGAAAACGGTTGATTTGCCCGCCCCATTCGGGCCAATCAGGCTGACAAACTGGCCAGGACGCACGACCATGCGTATCCCACGCAGGACCGGGACGCGCCCGTACCCCGCGTGAAGGTCCGTGCAATTCAGGAGGATTTCGTCGTTCATGGTGGGGCAATGGTCGACCGGGTCAGGTGCCGAAATAGGCGTCGATGACGCGCGGGTCGGCACGGATCACCGAGGGGTCTCCGTCGGCGAGCAATTCACCGTGGTCGAGGACAATCAGCCGGGAACACAGTGCCATGATGAGTTTGATTTCATGGTAGGTAATCAGGAAAGTCTTGCCTCGTTCCCGAAGGGCAAGGATATGGGTGCACAGGCGCTCCTCCATAACGGGGTTCACCCCGGCATATGGTTCGTCGAGGAGGATGACGTCGGGATCGTTCACCAGCACGCGTGCGAACTCGAGAAGCTTCTGCTGCCCATACGACAGGTTGGCGGCGAATTCGTCGGCAACGGGGGAGAGCCCGACAAAGGCGAGTGAGTCGCCTGCCCGGGCGGATGCCTCACGCGCAGGGGCTCGTGTGACGGCGACGAGGTTTTCCATGGCGGTCATTTGCGGATAGAGGCGCGAAAGCTGGAAGGTACGGCTGAGGCCAAGGCGGTTTCTGACGCTCGCCGGCTTGTGGGTGATTGCCGTGCCTCGCAATCGGATTTCGCCGGTGTTGGTCGGTATCTCACCGGAATCAGGCGAAACAGGGTGCTCTTGCCCGACCCGTTCGGGCCGTTCGGGCCGATCAGTCCGGTCACTGTTCCGGCCGCGATGCCGAATGAGACGCCATCCACGGCAATCACTCCGCCGAACCGTCGGGTTACACGGTCGACGGAGAGGATCGGATCGACTGGGTGGTCGGGTTCCATCATCTGGTTTCCGGGATCACAGACGACGCGACCGGGGGATCCAACCCCGGTCCTGGAGGATCTGGGTGATGCCTCCGGGCAAGAAGAGGACGATGGCAGTGATGAGTACGCCTGATAGGGCGGTGTGAAGGAACGGAAACTTCGCCCAGAGTGCCTCGCTGATGCCCGAAAGTAACACGCTGCCAAGCACCGGCACAAAGACCGTCCCCTGCCCGCCAAGCATGGTCATCGCGATTGCCCTGACGGTCAAGGACCCGGCAAAGACGGTCCCAGGATCGATGTAACTCATCTGCCAGGCGTAGATGCCTCCCGCAAGACCTGCAAAGAGTGCACTGACCGCAAAGGCACCGATCTTCAACCGAGTTGTCTGGAGGCCATTGAGTTCAGCCGCAACCTCATCCTCGCGGGTGGCGAGGAGACGGAGGCCGACCGGTAGGGTCGCAACCCGGTAGGTCACCAGGACCGTTGCAGTCGCCACCGTGAACATTGCGTAGTACGCGACGGTGAGGACGTCCTCGGGGATCAGTACAAGTCCGTTGCCTCCGCTGGTTAGCGGTTCGGCGACGGTCACGCCAATCCTGATGGCCTCGGCCACGCCAAGCATGCCGACCGAAAATTAGGGGGCTCGTAGTCGAAGGGCTGGATACCCGAAGAGGGGACGGGCTGACGCGGCGGCGATACCCGCCACGACAATGGCAATTGGTGCGGGCATCCCTCCCCGGACGATTGCGATGCCGGTGGCGCATGCCCGGATGCCGCAGAATGCCGAATGCCCGAAACTGACATACCCCGTGAAGCCTGAGATCAGGTTCCACGAGGAGGCGAGCGCACACGCCATCAGTGCCTGCATGACGAACGTCTTGGTGTAGTTCGACCCGAAGACTGGCACCAAGGCGATGGTCATGGTCACTGCCCCGATGATCCCTGGGTAGATCCGTATGCCGCGCGTACCGGTCGCCGGCATGTTCGTTGGGGATTCCTCGTCGGACGGTTCGTCGGCGTGCGGGGCGTAGCGGTGGACGCAGGCATTGGTGGTCAGGCCTCCTTGAGGACAAAGAAGCCTTGGGGACGCAAGAGGAGCATTGCAAGCAGGGTGATGTAGACGACCGCTTCGGCGATCTGGGCGGTCGTGACGTAACTTGCGGTGGATTCGATGACGCCGAGGACGATCGCACCGAGGAACGCGCCTGGAAAACTCCCCATGGCGCCCAAGACCATCACGGCGAATGCCTTGAGCATGAAAGTCTTCCCCATTTCCGGGTAGACCGTGTAGAGAAACCTGGTGAGCGTGCCGGCGGCCCCGGCAAGGGCAGTTGCGATCCCGAACGCGATCATGCGGGCGCGGTCAATGTCGATGCCGCACGCGAGGGCGACGTCGGCACTCTGGGCGGTCGCACGCAATGCTTTGCCCCATCTGGTTCTCGCGAGGAAGAACTGCGCGGCGCCGGTGAGCACGAGGGCAGTGACACATGCCACCAGTCGTGGGACTGAGAAGGCAAGTTCACCGATGTTGAGTGCCCCGCTCAGGAATGGGACCGAACGGAAGTCGTTGGTGAAAGTTGCTTGGGCGCCTCCGGTGAGTGCGAGTGAGACCCCGTAGGTTAGGAGGAGCGAAGTAAGGAGTGGTGCACGCACCACGCGCGAAATCAGCAACCGTTGTGCAATCCATCCGACTCCGAACATCAATGGCATGGATATGAGCAGCGAAAGGATGGGGTTTAGTCCGATGAGAACGAACAGGAAGAATGATGCGTAGGCGCCGAGCATCAGGAACTCGCCGTGGGCGAGGTTGATTACCCGCATCACACCGAAGATGAGGGTCAAGCCCCCTGCGAGACGCGCGTGGACGTCGCCGAGTGGAAGGCCACTCACCACCACCTGCACCAGTGTGACCAACTCCCCTCATCTTCCTCCGCCGAAACTTCCCCGTCAAGGCTGGCCTGCGCCGGCGATCACCGAGCAGGCCTAGCGTGACTTCCACTCCGGCATCGGGAACTTTGGTTTGGCGGTTGCCATTGCGTCGGGGCCGATCACTGGCTTGTCCTTGCCTTGCCACTGGATAACGACCGGGATGTGTGACAACTGGATACCCGTGTCGTCAACCTTGTACTTGCCTGGAAGGACGGTCTCGATCTCCAGGGTCGAGAGGGCCTCGCGAATCTTCTCCCGGTCAAGGCTTTTCGCCTTGAGCACCGCAGCTTCGAGGATCTGGCCTCCGGCGAAACCCGTTGCGGAATGATAGTCCGGTTCCCGGTTCCACTTCTTCTTGTATGACGCCTCGAACTCGCTGTTGCCTTTGGTCTTGAGGCTTGGCTCCCACATCGACGGACCGAAGATGAAGTCTGCGTCCTTGCCGAGGCCCTCGCCGAACTCGGGCATCGCGGCGCCGACCGAGAACGCAAGCATCTTGACATTCAGGTCGAGTTCCTTGGCCTGCCGGGTGATCAGGACCGAGTCGGGTTGGTAGGAACCGCCGACGAGGACTTCAGGTTTCGCAGCCTTCAACTTGGTGATGAGGGATGACAGGTCCGTCACCTTGGTGGGGTATTGCTCTTGAAAGACGATCCGGAAGCCTTCCTTGCGGGCATATTCGGCGGTTCCGGCGGCGGTTGCCTTCGCAAAGGCGGTGTCTTCTGTGATGATCGCGATCGTCTTGAGGCCATTCTTCTTGGCGAGGTCAATCACGCCATAGAAGTAGGACTCGGCGACCGAATAGACACCGAAGACGTACTTGTAGTTGCGCTTCCAGATGTCTGAAGCCGACGCTCCGGCGGACAGCATCGGGTACTTGTATTTTTCGGTGACGGTCGATACCGCTTGGGTGACGCCACTTGAGTACGGTCCGAGGACGAGGTCGACCTTGTCCTCATTGATGAGCTTCTCGTAGAGCTTCGTGCCGACGGTTGGGTCGGACTGGTCGTCAAGGATGACCATTTCCACCTGGCGTCCAAGAAGCCCACCACGGGCGTTGAGCTGTTCGGCCCACAACTGGTAGGCCTCCACCTGGTACTGCCCGGTCTTGCCGTTGCTGCCGGTGGTGGATACGGATGCCCCGATCTTGACCGGTGCGCCCTTTGGTGCCCCGCCGGTTGCCGGTGCCGCGGGCGCGGCGCTTTCACCCGCATCGCCACCGCAAGCGGACAGGATGAGGCCCGCGAGTCCGAGGGCGGCCGGGGTTCCCGCCAGAATTGATCTTCTCGTGCGAGTGGTCATGCCTTTTTACCCCTCTTCGTCAGTTGTTATTCCGCAAGTGTATCCAGAACTCCTTAATCAGTATCCGGGATCTCTCGAGCGCATCTGCGACAGGCCCCAGAGTGGCTCCGCGGGAACGTTACGGGTAGGCCTTGAGAGTCAAAATCGGAGATTGACGGAATACCGCCGGTACACTCCGCTGCTCATGGTTCGCCCCAAATCGTCCCAGGCAGTCAGGCGCCGATCACCCGTCGCATCGGGTTGGATGCAACTTTCGTTCGATGTTCCGGTGATGCCTTTCCGGTACGAACGTGGCATGTATCTCGAGGATGCGGGGATGTGGCTTGATCCGCATACCCGACGCCCGGTTGCGTACGTGTCCCACGGGCATTCAGACCACTGTCGTCCGCACGGTCATGCATTCGTGACCCCGGAGACTGCGGACTTCTACCGGCTCCGAACGGGGCGCACGGCACTCACCGTGATGAACATCGGAGAGACGCTAACCAGAGGACTGCAAGAGGTCGATGTCTTTCCTGCGGGACACGTCCTGGGTTCGTCGCAGGTCCGTGTGCGTGACCTCGCGACTGGGCATCGGCTGGTCTATACCGGCGACTTCAAGTTGCGCCCCTCGCTCACGTCCCCGAGTGCGCCCGTTCTCGAGTGCGAAACCCTGGTCATGGAATGCACCTACGGCGCACCGCGGTTCACCTTTCCGCCAACTCAACAGGTCGTGGCGGAGTTGATTGCTTGGGTCGCGGCGGTTATTGCATCGGGGAACATACCGGTGGTCTGTGGTTATGCGCTTGGGAAGGCCCAGGAGGCGATGGCAATCCTGCACCAAGCCGGCCACCTGGTCGCGGTTCATCCAAGCATCCAACCCTACGCGGAAATCTACA
Source organism: Thermoflexus hugenholtzii JAD2 (assembly GCA_945907765.1). Classification (GTDB taxonomy): domain Bacteria; phylum Chloroflexota; class UBA11872; order UBA12225; family UBA12225; genus UBA12225. The sequence continues at coordinate 84,970 of CAMDTO010000001.1, forward strand.
CGCGACATGGTGTGGAACTCGGGCCGTACGTGGTCATGTCAGCCGATCCGGGTTCGCCGTCAGGTTCAGAGGGCCGGGTCATCGTCTGCCCGCCCCACCATGCCCGTTCAATCCGGGAGACGATGCCCCTCACCCGAATGATGATCCTGACCGGGTGGGCGATTGATGGCGGTGCGCCCGGGCGGCTGCCGATGGGCACGGCACTCCCTCTCTCGGACCATGCTGGGTTCGATGACTTGGTCGAATACGTTGAGCGCGCCCGCCCGAAGGTCGTCTACACCGTCCACGGCAATGGCGGGTTTGCGCAACACCTTCGCCGGCAAGGCATCGAGGCCCACCATTTGGGTGCGTGACCGGGAGGTGCGAAAAAGAATTAGGGTAGGTGCGGAACTGATCCTTGATCAGTCGGACTGTTCGATCCGATCTCTCAGGAGCTCCAGGGCAACCAGGGCCGCGCCTCGCTTGTAGGCGTGTCGGTCCGGTGACGGCACGAGATGCTCCTGCCACTGGACACCCTCGCCTTCGGCAGCCGTTGCGTGCTCGCCCTTCCCGATGATGGAGATGATTGTGGCACCGGCGATTGGATCCGCGATCTCGCCATCCACCTTCAGGACACCCGCAGGATTTGCCCCTGGGGCCCCTGGGGCGGGGTCGGCGCTCGTGGCAGGGTGCCGGTTGTCGGCATAGCCAGTGATGGCGATTGACCAGTCAGTGTTGAACAGGCGTCGCGTGAGACGCGCCATCTGGACGGTTGCCTCGACACTGATCGAACCGTGGTCCTCGATTGTTTCCGAGGCGACGCGCAGGAGCAGTTGCTTGGCGTAATCCGTGTAACTGACAATCCCGGCCCGGAACCACGCGGAAGCACCCGTTTGCTGGGTCAGGACGTGTGCAAGGTAACCGCCCGTCGAGCCTTCGGCTACGGCGAGCGTCTCGCCGCGCCGGACGAGCGCCTGGGCAATGGCCTGCGCTGCCTGGTCGATTGCCTCCTCGGTTGGTGGATCAATGTCATCAGGCATTGGCCTGATCGGAATGATATTGGTGCTTGCCACGGCGTCATCCGACCTCGGTGACGGCAATGGTTCAGGCGCCCGTCACACCTCTAGGATGATACGTGCGGGGTGCGCGCCCCAACCTCCACTTCCTTGTCTAGCGGGAGGGCGGGATCATCACCGGTCGTGACGCGGTAACTCTTTCCCGTGGCCTCGTCGAGTTCGACATATCCGGCATCTTCGAGGTCGTCCATGAGTTTTGCGGCTTTCGGGTACCCGATGCCGAGTTTCCGTTGCAGGAAACTGACGCTGACGTGGTTGCTGGTACGCAAGACCTCGACTGCACGGTCAAGCAGGGCCGATGCCCGGTCCTGCTTCTCGGAGGCTGCTTCCTCGTCGCGCAGGCAGAGGGCGTCGATTTCACCCTTGCTCACGTAGTTGGGGCGCCCCTGATCCTTCCAGAACTGGACAATCTTGGAGAGTTCCTCGTCGGAGACCCACGCACCCTGAACGCGGACGGGGCGGCCTTGATCGTAAGGCAGGTAGAGCATGTCCCCGCGCCCCAGTAGGGCCTCGGCACCGCCGGTATCCAGAATGACGCGCGAGTCGGTCTGGCTGGCAACTGCGAAGGCGATGCGGCTGGGGATGTTCGCCTTGATGAGTCCGGTCACGACGTTGACGCTTGGCCTTTGCGTTGCCACGACCAGGTGAATCCCGACGGCCCGTGCCTTGGCGGTGAGGCGGCAGATGGCCGGCTCGACGTCGTCCGGGGCGAACATCATCAAGTCGGCAAGTTCGTCAATGATCAGGACGATGTAGGGCAATGGCTTAGGCCGGGTCAACGCGGTCCAGGCCTCATGTCGCCCATTGCCGGCCGGTGGCGTCGAGTCCTCGGCGTTTGCCTCGATCGCACGGTTATAGGCATCCAGATGGCGATACCCGGCTTTTGACAAGAGGGTGTAACGACGTTCCATTTCCTCGCACGCCCACAACAGCACTTTCCCGGCTTCGGCAAGGTCGGTGACAACCGGGTACCGGAGGTGGGGAATGCCCTCGTATTCGGCAAGTTCGACCTGTTTGGGGTCGATCATGAGGAGGTTCAGTTCGTCGGGACGGCAGTGTGAGAGCAGCGAGGCGATGATCGTGTTGACGCACACGGACTTGCCGGCGCCCGTCTGGCCGGCAATCAGGAGGTGGGGCATTCTTGCGAGGTCACCGACACGAGGCCGCCCGTCGACATCGCGCCCAAGTGCAACCCGTAGGCGACCCTTGCTTTCGGTGAACTCGCGGGTCTCGAGAACCTCGCGCAGGCCGACCGAAGCCGCCCGGTCGTTCGGGATCTCTATCCCCACGAAGGGTCGTCCGGGAACCGGGAGTTCGATTCGCAAAGTCTTGGCAGCGAGACGCAACTGGAGGTCGTACTCGTACCGCTTGATGGTCTTGACGGGTACGCCCTCCCCGGGAACAAGCGAGAACTGGGTGACTGTCGGGCCAACTCGCGCTTCCCGCACCGTGACCGGGATGTTGAAGCTCAGAAGGGTCTTTTCGATCGTGGCGGCCTTCTCGGCAATTTCGTTGTCGCCCATCTGTTGCGCGACAGAGACGGAAAGCAGGGAGAGTGGCGGAAGTTGCCATCGTTCCGGCCACGGTGCCGGTTCTAACGATGACCGGGTCGGGGGCTCTGACGGGGTGGTCTGGCCAGAGGCATCGGGACGCCCCGATTGGTTGCCAGTTTGGATGATCAGGGTTCGCGTTCCGGAGTCTCCAACTGAATCTGGACTGGCTGGTGGATTGCGACGTCCACGGGGTGAAACGGTGGGCTCATCATGGTCTTGAGTGCGAGTTCGGGAGGGGCGCTTTCCGGCATCCTGGTCAAGTTCGGACTCGTCCGTCCCGAGAGGGGGCGGGGGATTGAGGTTCGCGACCATGGTGGAGATCGTGCGGAAGGTGCTCATGACCAGCGCCACGAAGGCGCGACCGAAGTGTGTCGTGGCCCAGACGAGCGCCGTGGCGGTGCAGCGTCCGGTGGCGATGATTCCAACGAGGAGGTTCCTGCCAAGTGATTCCCAGTACGGACGCGGGATTCCAAGGAGGAGGACTGCACTGGCCGTTGAGAGGACGAGTGCAGTCGCGATTGCACCTGCACTTCCGACCGATAGGTTCAGAATGGACCACGTGACGTTTCCGAGTGCTCCGGATCCATCGGCAGTGGTCGAACTTGAGCCGATGCCGACGGGTCCGGACGCGCCGAGTGTGCCTACACCAAGGAGGAACCCGAAGCCTCCGAGCAGGCGCATCATGACCTGACGGCGCCACGCGATCTCACCGAGGGCGATGGTGGCGCCGACTGCTCCAATCAGGGCGCACCAGGGCACGGTCAACCAGCCCCCAGCTTGCTCGAGTGCGTGAGCAAGTGCCCCGGTCGCGGCGCCATCGGGAGACAGGATTGCCAATGATCCGTAGATGGCGATGAGCAACAAGGCTCCGCCACTGACGCGCAGGGCCGTCGCCGGGCTGACGGTGAATGATGGGATGGAACCGGGGCGTGCCTTGGGGGGCGCGTCGCGTCTCGCGGTGGCACGGGTGCTTGGCGTGATGGTGGACGTTCGGCCCGACACGATCCTGGGTCCCTCCCGTTGCGGCTCGTCCCTCGAACCCCACCCCATGCGAGCACCCAAGTGGGGTGCGGCGATGGGAATAGCTTTCCGGCACATGCGGGGAGCAGACGCGTGACCGTGCCGATTGCCCGAGCACAATCCGTCCCAACGCAAGAACGGATGCAAGGTCTTGATGTCTCAGAACCAGTGGGACCCCGAACGGGCAGGCAGGTGACCGCCGGTGTTCGACCCGAACGGGGTCGAGTGGGTCCCGTTGTGACGGGTGAGGGGAGGCACGCCTGGCTAGATTTCCACGATCAGAGGGAGGATCATCGGGCGCCGGCGCGTCTGGTCGTAGACGTACTTCGACAATGCGTCACGAATACGGTTGCGGACGTCGGCCCAGTTAACTGAGGGCACCACATCCACGCCATCATCATCGGATGACGCGAATGGTGATGCTCGGCGGGTGGCTTCGATGGCGGTGATCACCTGGGCACGGGCCTGTTCCACCAGTTCCTCGGATTCACGCATGTAGACGAATCCACGTGTCACGATTTCCGGCCCAGCGATCAGCCGTCCGGATGCACGTTCGACGGTCAGCGAGACGATGAGTACGCCATCCTGGGCGAGGACGCGCCGGTCGCGCAAGACCACCTGACCGACGTCGCCAACCCCGAGGCCGTCGACGAACACGTATCCCGCTGACACGTGCTCGGCAACCTCCGCATGGTCGGGGCCAATTTCGAGGACATCCCCGTCCTCGATGACGAAGATGTTCTCGGCCGGCAGTCCCATGGTCTGGGCAAGCCTGGCGTGCAGGATCAGGTGCCGGTACTCACCGTGAACCGGCACGAAGTACTTCGGCTTGATCAGGGAGATCATGAGCTTCAGTTCTTCCTGGCTCGCATGTCCGGACACGTGAACGAGTTGGTCATGCCCCCAGACGACATTGGCGCCGAGCCGGAACAGATTGTCGATCGTGCGGCTGACGAGCTCCTCGTTGCCTGGGATGGGGGCGGCTGAAACGACAACCGTGTCACCTGGTGCGATCTGGACCTGGCGATGGTCGCGGTTTGCGATCCGGGCAAGTGCGGACGTTGGCTCACCCTGGCTGCCGGTCGTGATGAGGACAATGTCCTTGCCCGGCATCGAGTTGACCGTCGCCAGTTCGTCAGGGCGCAAAAGGACACCGGCGGGTGCGGTCAGGTAGCCGAGTTCCTGGGCGATCGCAACGTTCTGCACCATGCTTCGCCCCACAATGCCAACCCGACGGTTGTGCCTGACGGCAGCGTCGATAACCTGCTGGACGCGCGAGATCAGCGACGCAAAGGTGGCGATGATGATGCGCCCCTTGGCGCTCGCGAAAATCTGTTCGAAGGCGGTGTCAATCACCCGCTCAGAAGGGGTGTGGCCCGGCCTGTCAGCGTGAGTGCTGTCGGAAAAGAGGCAGAGGACACCCTTCTTTCCGACCTCAGCAAGCTTTCCGAAGTCCGTCGGACGGCCATCGACCGGAGTGTGGTCGAACTTGAAGTCGCCGGTGTGGACGATTGTCCCCGCAGGTGTCTCAAGTGCGACGCCTACACCATCCGGGATGCTGTGGCAGACATGAAAGAACTCGGCGATGAAATGACCGAACCTGACGGCCTCACCTGGCACGATCCGGTTCAGGGTGACGCGGTCGGTCTGTCGATGTTCCTTGAGTTTTCCGGCAATCAGGCCGGCAGTGAGCGGAGTTGCCCACAGAGGAGGGAAATTCAACTGGGGAAGGATGTAGGGAAGGGCGCCGACGTGGTCTTCGTGCCCGTGGGTGAGGATGATGCCTCGTATTCGGTCCAGCCTGGTCGAGAGGTACGAGACATCCGGGATAACCAAGTCGACCCCGAGCATCTCGTTCTCAGGAAACATTACCCCGCAGTCGATGATGACAATATCGTGATCGTCTTCGACGACCAGCATGTTCCTGCCGATTTCACCAAGTCCGCCAAGGGGAGTGCAACGAATTCGGTCGCTCATGTTGTTTCAGGCATTGCCGTGATTATAGGCCGTGGATCCACGGACCTCTCGGGTCGGGGATGGATGACCAGGGTGGATCCGGGCATGATCGCACGGTGGTGGTTGCGGTCCCTTGCGTGTCTCGTATGGCGGATACCATCGGCCATGCGTGCTGAGGGTTTGGCACGCTCGCGGGTCGTGCCATGACGGCGCGACAGCCCTGCATTAGGGAGCGAAGTGATCCATCGGGAAGGCCGGACGCGATGAAAATCGATCGTATTGAGACGTTTCTCGCCCATGTGGGACGACGAAACCTGTGCTTCGTCAAGGTATCGACGGATGAAGGCTTGCATGGGATTGGCGAGGCCTATTCGGTCGGGCCTGACCTTGCGACCGTTGCGGCGATTGATGACTTTGCGTCGTGGCTTATCGGGCAGGATCCAATGCGGATCGAACACCTCTGGGCGCTGATGTATAACGGCACCCGCTTCCCGCCCGGTCCGACGATCCTGTCGGCGCTTTCGGGTATCGAACACGCCTTGTGGGACATCAAGGGCAAGGCGCTCGGCGTCCCAGTGTGGCAGTTGCTGGGGGGTGCGGTGCGAGACCGGATCCGCGTCTACCAGAACCCTGGTGGAGGGTCACCAGAGGAGACCGCAGAACGCGCACTTGCGCTGATAGCCAAGTATGGGTACACGGCCCTGAAGATCGGACCGCATCCCGCTGGGTCAGACCGCATGCCGTGGCCGGCGGTCGTGCGCGGGGCCGCGGCCCGCATGAAGGCGCTTCGCGATGCGGTCGGCGACGACATCGAGATCGGCCTCGATCCCCATGCAAAGATCTGGGAGCCGGTCCGCGCCCTCCAGATGGCGCATGCGGTGGCGGAGTACAACCCGTACTTCTTTGAGGAGCCAATCCGACCGGAGAACATCGACGCGATGGCGTCGTTCAAGCGTCAGTGCCCGATCCCGGTTGCGACCGGGGAGTGCCTCTACACCAAGTTCGAGTTCCGGGAACTGCTCGCACGCGAGGCGGCTGACATCATTCAGCCGGACGTGTGCCTAATGGGAGGCTTGTTGGAAATGAAGAAGGTTGCCGCGATGGCCGAGGCGCATTACGTGATGGTCGCGCCCCACAATCCGATGGGCCCGATTGCCACTGCGGTAAATGTGCATTTCTGTGTGAGCACGCCAAACGTCGCCGTGCTTGAATACACACCAGATGACGAAGGGCCCCGACGGGATATTGTGAAGGAACCCATGCGCGTCAAGGATGGGTACATCGAACTTCCTACCGCCCCCGGTCTCGGGATCGAGATTGATGAGGCGGCGTGCCAGCGGTATCCGTACAAGCCTTGGCGTCGTACCAACGCGGTTCGTCCAGATGGATCAATCGGGTTCAACTGATCGGGCAGAGGATGCGGATTGTGATTGGTGGTGGCCGATCGGGGCATTGGGTATGGCGCGTCACGCGCGTGCTGCTCGTGGCGGGCATCACCTTTCATACGTCGCTCCCCGTCGCCACATTTCTCAGCGCGTACCGCACGGTGCCACTGGCTGAAGCGTCCGGGATTTTCCCAGATGAACGTGCCACTGGACCGTTGCAGGAGGCGCAGTCTGGTCTGGAAGTTGTCCGCGCGGCGTTTGACCTCTTGCGGGCGAGGTACGTCCTGCCAATCGAACCCGGTGCACTGATTGACGCAGCGCGTGGCCCGGACCGGTCCCGAGGGGAAGGCGGTACCACCCGCGGACCAGGCACATCGCCGGCGACGGCTTCGGTCGAGGCACTCTGGGATTCGTTTGCATCCGGATATCCGGCCTCGGTCCTTGCGGTTCCGGATGGTGCCAATCCCGCGCATGTTGCAGTTCGACGGATGACCCAGAGCCTGGACGATTGCCATACTTCGTTCAGCTCCAACTATGAGCGGGACTCGTCCGCGCTTCAGCGATCAGATCCATATGGGGGCATCGGGGTTGTCGTCCGTTCCCAGATGTCATTCGTCCCCCAGCCTCCAGGACCAGTGGTGACCCAAGTCTTTGCCAATGGTCCAGCGTCGAAGTCAGGGCTTCACATTGGTGATGCGATCCTGGCAGTTGATGGCGTTGCGGTGAGCACGTTTGGCGGGTCCCTCACCGAGCGCATCAGGGGAGAGCCGGGCACACCGGTGACCCTTACGATTGACCGCCCAGGGGCGAACTCTCCACTGGGCATCACCGTAGTCCGGGGTGCCGTGGTTGCACCCCTTGTGGACGCGAGGATCATTGCCGCCGACGGTATCGGCCCAGTCGGATTACTCCGGCTGCAGACCTTTGCCCAACCGGCAATCGGTCCGTTTTCCGATGCAGTCAATCGCATGAGAGACCAGGGGGTTCGCGCGTGGGTGGTGGACCTTCGGGAGAACGGCGGCGGTGACGTCGGCATCTTTGTACGGATCGCGTCGCTCTTCATCTCCGAGGGCCCCCTTGCCAACACGGTTGCTCGGGAAGGAACGCCCAGGACCATCTGGGCGACTTCGGACGGGCAATCCAGCGAGGCTGGGCCAGCAACAACGCGTCTTGTGGATGGCATGCCGGTGGCGATTCTCGTGGGGCGGAATACGGCATCGGCGGCCGAACTGCTGGCTGGTGACCTTGAGGATTACCGGATCGGGCGCCTGTTTGGCGAGACGACGGCCGGGTGCTTTGGGACGAGCCGGATTTATCGTCTACCCGACGGGTCGGGTGTTTGGATCACTGTTAGCACGTTGCAGACCGGGATTGGACATCGCGATGTGCACCGAGTTGGTCTTGAGCCTGCGGTAACCGTTTTGCGGACACGTGACGACATGGCTTCTGGGCATGATCCAGTTGTCGATCGAGCGGTCGCTTGGCTTCGCACTCGGGTGGCCGCGCTTGTCACGACAAACAATGGCTTTCGAGCAAGGTAAGTCAAAAACGCTGGAATCGCGGTCAGAAAAGCCGTTTTCATGGCGTAGGTAGGCTGTATCTGCAATTCGGTGGCATGCCGGTTGCAGATATGGTAAGTTTCGCCCGGCCGCAAGCATGAAAGTCGATGCTTTCCCGGTTCCGACAGGCGGGCGTACGGATGCGCATTCCCTGACCGGCAACTAGGGTTTCGGCCGGGGGTTTTTAGGCGTGAGTTTCCAGGACAAGACCTTGACGTGCGTCAGTTGCGGGGCGCCGTTCGTGTTCACCGCAGGCGAGCAAGAGTTCTACGCAGAGCGACAGTTCGCACATGAACCGAAGCGTTGCACGGCGTGCCGTCAGCAGCGTGCAGGTACGCGTGGCGGTGGTGGCGGCGGTGACCGTGCATGGAGTGGCAACGGTGGCGGTGGCGCAGGCCGTGCCCCCCGACGCGGCGGATCGTATGGCGATAATGGCGGTTCGTACGGCGGCGGGGCCGGCGGTGGCGCCGGATCCTACGGTGGCGGTGGTGGCGGCGGATCCTACGGTGGCGGTGGTGGCGGTGCGCGTCAGATGCACATTGCTACTTGTAGCTCCTGTGGAAACGAGGCGCGTCTGCCATTCGTGCCACGCGGTGACCGTCCCGTCTATTGCAGCGACTGCTTCGGCCGTCAGCGTGACGGCGGGTCCTCCTGGTAATACGAAGGCCTGGTCGCTCAACTGTGTACGTGAGCGTCGGTCTCGGCCGGCGCTCACGTACACTTTGCCCTGAGACCGCAGTGCGCCTCCGGTGACACGCTGGTTTCCGTCCAATCCCCGCGCGTGGGGCTAGGACGCAACTTCCAGAATCGTGCGCGCAGAGGAGGTGATGTCGGTATGTTCGTGTCTCTCCGTGATGGTGAATCACAGGAAGGCCTGCTCAAGCGTTTTCAGCGAAGCATCCAGAACTCTGGACTGTTGCGCGAAGTGAAGGCCAAGCGCTTCTTTGTCTCGCCCGGCGAAAAGGGACGGATCGCGGCCCGAAAGTCTGCGGCCCGGTATCGTCGCAAGGCGCGCAAGGAGGCTGGCCTCGAAGCAGGTACCGCCCCTCGCAAGAAGTTGCCTGTCAAGCGACCGCCCGCGTAGTTGTTTGCCCCTCGACGAGGTGACGTTGCGTTTGCTGGTTCCTCGGAAATTGGGAATAGCAAAAGGGGGACCTGCACCCAAGTGGTGCAGGTCCCCCTCTTTATGTTGTGCAGGTCAGTGGTGAGTGGAGAGGTGCTTGATTGCCTGATCGACGGTTGCGCCACCGTGAATGATTTCGGCGAGTGCTTCGCACATGCGTGCCGGGTCTT
>CAMDTO010000002.1 GCA_945907765.1 Thermoflexus hugenholtzii JAD2
TGGCAGCCAAGCCACACGCTCCTCCCACTGAAACGCTGCCGTGCCAGTGGCAAACCCGAACCAAAGGATGAGTGAGACAAGAAACGTCACGGACGAAACGACCAGTGCAAGCCACCGCGACGTCCCCGGTTGGTCACCAGGAACGAACAACGCAAGCACCGCCCCCGCAAGTGGGAGGAAAAGCACAATCGAGAGCAGCGGTAATCCGTCCATGCCTTCTCACTCGACAGACCGTCCAGCACCCACGAACCGTGGCCGCCGTACGTCCGCACGCCTCACGCAGTCAGTCGTGCGGGGTGAAGCACACCCGCCTCAGTTCTCATCGCATTGCCCATGACGCAGCCAATACCAGTAATGCACCTGCCAGCATTGTCACGGCATACCCACGTACGTATCCGGACTGGCTAGCGCGCAGGACCGACCCGGCGCCACGGACCGTCCTCACCACGACCGTCACGCTTCCACCGATGACTGCAAGGTCAAACGAGGCAAGGAACGACGCAATACGCGCGACGTTGCTCACTATCGCCACTCGGTAGAAGTCGTCCAAGTACCAACGCGCCTCGAACAACCGTGTGAAAGGCCTGAAGATCATCGCGAACGCCACTGAATTTACCGCGCCTGACAGGTACAGCAAACCGGCGAGACTTACACCAACGAGGGCAACCATCACCGACATTCCGGTCAGGACAATCTCGGTCAGGTGCTCGAGCGTCCCTTCCCAGACCCCAGTGGCGGCTACCGCGGGCGCAAGGAACACCTCAATCGCCGAGCTAGGGGAAGTTCCTCCGGTGAGGAAAGATGGCACGCCAATCCATCCGGTGGTAACCGAGCCGATTGCAAGAACGACCAAGGGGACGAGCATGGAAATCGGGGACTCATGCGGGGTCACCGCGTGACCATGGTCATCGACGCCGCCGCGGAAGTCCCCAAAGAATGCAAGGAACACCATCCGCGACATGTAGAAGGCAGTAATACCCACGGTTAGGAGTGCAAGCCCGTAGAGGCCAAGGTAGACCGGGTCAATGAGCCCACGCGCAAAGGTGCGGGCAAGGATGAGGTCCTTGGAAAAGAAACCTGACAGGCCCGGTGCGCCAATGATTGCCAGCCAGCCAACCACGAAGGTCCACGCAGTGACCGGCATGTATCGACGCAAACCACCCATCCGTCTCAAGTCCTGCTGTTCATGCAGGCCATGGATCACTGAACCGGCACCGAGGAACATCAATGCCTTGAAGAACGCGTGGGTCATCAGGTGGAAAACGGCAGCTGCGTATGCACCGGAGCCAAGTGCGAGAACCATGAACCCGAGCTGGCTGACCGTCGAGTACGCGAGCACACGCTTGATATCGGTCTGGACCACCGCGACGGTCGCGGCGACGAATGCCGTCAGGGCACCGATTGTTGCCAGCGTGAGCAATGCATCAGGCGATTGGTCATAGAACAGGTGCGCCCGAGCCACCAGATACACCCCGCCGGTCACCATCGTTGCAGCGTGTATCAACGCCGACACGGGTGTCGGACCCTCCATCGCATCTGGCAACCAGACAAACAGCGGTATCTGCGCCGACTTCCCAGTCACTCCAAAAATGAGGAGCATCGGGATCGCAAACGCAACCCCTTGCGTTGCCAAGACCCTGCCTGGGTCGTCAAAGACTCCCGTCGATGCTCCACCCGGCCCACCAAAGAAATCGAAGGTACCCCAATTCATCCAAATCAGAAACAGGGCAATGAGGACGCCGAAGTCACCAACACGGTTCGTGATGAAGGCTTTCTTGCCAGCGGCTGCGGCAGACGGGCGCGTGAACCAGAAACCTATGAGCAAATAGGAACAGAGCCCGACCAGCTCCCAGCCGACAAACATCAGAAGGAAGTTGTTTGCGAGCACCAAGACAAGCATGGAGAACGTGAAAAAGTTCAGGTACACGAAATAGCGAGCGTATCCCGGGTCCTCCGCCATGTAGCCCGCTGAGTACACGTGGATCAGCAAGCCGATACCGGTTACGACCAGCACCATGACACTCGAGAGCGGATCGAGCAACAGGCCAATGTCTGCCACGTGAACCGCATTTGATCCCGCTCCCCAGGAAATCCAATCGAAGAGTCGCAACTGGAACCCTTGCGGTGCCGACAGCGACATGAACGATGAAACAGCGTTCACTCCCAAGAAGAAAGAGAGTGCAACCGAACCGATTGCGATCAACGAAACCATTGTCCGGCCCATCTGCCGACCGAACGCCAGGTTTGCGACGGCGCCAAGCAGTGGGAAGACCGGGACCAGCCAGAGTTGTTCGAGCATGTTCGTCCTGTCGCGCTTATCTAGCCACGGAGCCAGTTCACGTCGTCGATGTCCACACTGCGACGACTGCGGAAGATGTCCACGATGATTGCAAGCCCAACGGCCACCTCAGCAGCCGCAACCGCCATCACGAAGAACACGATGATCTGACCATCCAACCGACCAAAATGGCGGGCAAATGCCACGAAACTCAGGTTGACGGCATTGAGCATCAGTTCGACAGACATGAACATCGTCAACGCACTCTTCCGCAGCATGACCCCCATGGCACCAATCCCGAAGAGAACCGCGCTAAGGATCAGGTACGCCTCTGTGGGCACGGTCGTCGGAAAATTCATCATTTCATCATCCGTGTCATGCCCGAAACCCCAACAAGGCGTCCGGCACTTGAGGTGTTTTCCGTCAGGTGGGAACTCATGCGTGTTCCGTCCGCTTGCGCACCAGAACCGACGCACCAAGGATTGCCGCTAAGAGCAGCACGCTGGTTACCTCAAAAGGGAATAGGTATCGCGAGAACAGTGTCGCGGCAACCTCCTGCACGTGTCCGGCCTCCGCAGCACCAACACCCTTCAGGATGATTCCGGCACCAGATGTCGGGTCCGAAATCCTGGGAAGGATTGATGCGTTCTCGCCCATCTTGCTTCCAAAACCCACCCCTGCAAGCACCGCCGCGAAGACCACCGCGGTCACGACACCGAAAGGACGAAGGAACCCGAGGACCTTGTCGGGCGGTTCCGGGTAGGCGACGTTCAGCAGCATGATGACAAAGAGCATCAGCACCATGATTGCGCCCGCATAGACTGCGACCTGCACCACCGCGAGAAAGTACGCGCCAAGCAGGATGAAGAACACCGCAAAGCAGAAGAAATTCAGCACAAGGAACAGGGCGCTATACATCGCATTCCGCTGCAGCACCATGAAAAGTGCCGCAGTGACCGAAATCGCTGCAAAGACTGCAAAGACGACAAACTCCATCGTAGCTTCCTGCCGAGAACTTCCGGCTTGCTTAGCCGGGCATCCACGAGTCGGTCGCCTCGCGCTTGGGCGCGGGTGCGAGCAACGTTTCCTTGCTGTAGATCATCGATTCTCGCGTGTAGTCGGCCAGTTCGAACACCTTCTTCAACTGCAATGCCTCGGTCGGGCACGCCTCCACACAGAAGCCACAGAAGATGCAACGGATCATGTTCACGATGTAGGTCTTGGCGTAACGTTCCCCGATTGACACTGGTGCGTCTGGCGGATTCTCGGCACCTTCGACAAAGATTGCCTTCGAGGGGCAGGCGAGTGCACACAATTCGCACCCGACACACTTCTCCAAGCCGTTGTCATGGCGCTCAAGCTCGTGGCGTCCCCGATGGCGTGCCGAGATTCGGGGCCGTTCCTCCGGATACTGGATCGTTACGGGCTTCTGGAACATATATCCCAGCGTCACACCTAGGCCGCGCGCGAGTGCTGTGACATCAGCCATCGCCCCGGACAGCGCGTTCGCCGGCGGGGGCGGAGACTTCACTTCCACAAACGCCACGGTTTCTCTCCTCTCGAATCACGACACTCCCATCAGCAACCTCGATTAACCATCCGGTCAAGGAACGAGGTGCGTCCCCACCGACCTGCTTTCAGTCCATTCCCACTATTGCGCGAATGGCCAAACCCCCAACGGCCAAAGTGCCACTACAGCCGAAGTCAGCAGGAGGTTCACCAGCGCAATCGGCAACAGGACCTTCCAACCGAGTGCCATCAGCCGGTCGAAACGCAGACGCGGAAACGTCGCACGCAACCAGATGAACATGAACATGAAAGCGCCGATCTTGATGAGAAAGACGATCGGTCCGAGGCCTTGGATCAAACCTGGGGCATCCGTCGGGATTGGCCACCAACCACCAAGGAAGAGGACCGTGGCCAATGCCGAGATGTTGATCATGTTCACGTACTCGGCCATGAAGAACATCGACCACTTGAACCCCGAGTACTCTGTATGGAACCCGGCACCCAACTCCCCTTCGGCCTCAGCCATGTCGAATGGTGAACGGTTCGTCTCGGCAACACCGGCAATCACGTAGATCACGAATGCGATCAGCCCGAACGGCAGGTATAGGGCATACGGCAAACCGCTGGAAACTTGCTGGTTCACGATCTCGTACAGGTTCAATGAACCTGCGAGCACCAAGGCAGTCATTGCCGCCAGACCCTGGGCAAGTTCGTAGCTGATCACCTGAGCGGAAGCCCGGAGCCCACCCAGAAGGGCGTACTTACTGTTCGACGCCCAACCGGCAAGAACCAAGCCATATACGCCAACCGAAGCAATCGCGGTCGCGTAAAGGTAGCCGACGTTGATTTTCGCAACGTACCAGGTCCACGGCTGTCCGAGGATCCGCATCTCCGGGCCAAGCGGAATGACCGCAAAAATGATCAGAGCCGGAATGAGCGCCATCATCGGCGCAAGCATATGGACCCAGAAGTTCGCCTGTCTCGGCGTGACGTCTTCCTTGAACGCAAGCTTGATCCCATCCGCAATTGGTTGCAGCAACCCGAAAGGGCCGACCCGGTTCGGGCCGAACCGCGCCTGCATCCGGCCGAGAACCTTGCGTTCAGTCAAGGTCATGTACGCGAACGCAAGTAGGAGTCCGTTCACGATGACGAACGCTTTGATCAGTGCGGTAATGACGGCCAGGATGATGTCCCAGGTTGCGACGTCGAGGCCAAATAATCCGTCCATTATCGTTTCATCGGGCATGTGAGAGGGTGGCGTTGCCAGCGAGGATGCCCCAGCGTACCGGCAAAAACCGGCCGCACCACTGCACCGGTCGACGGCCTGCTGCGTCGGTCAGGATACCCCGCCTCGACGGACGTGCCGCTCTTCAAATCGTTCCGAGGGTCGGTCTGCGCCATCAACGTCCGCCTATCAAGGCAGTCTCCTGAACCGGAGCTAGTGACACGACCGTGAATGCAACACCGTGGCGTACCACCGCATTGATCCGCGGCGATCCCAAGTTGTCGGGGGCGAAGCACACACCAGCAGGAACACGGCCATTGACCCGCAATACTCGCTCGACCGCGCCACCCGGACCTTGCACCTCGACATTCGTCCCATCCACAAGTCCGAGCCGGGACGCATCATCGCGGTTGATTTCCACGTATGCGTCGGGGACGGTGGTGAGCAGTTCGGGGGTTTCGGCAACGATGGTCTCATTACCGACGAGTTCGCTCCAAGTAACCAATGTAAGGCCATCACCCGGCTCAAACACCGGTACCAGGGCTACCGTCGGCCAAGTGTCCGGGTGAACCGCGTCGATGGGTTCGCGGGTAATCGCCCCTTCGCTTCCGGGCAGCTTGCCGCCCAGACTTGCGTACGCGGGGATATCGGCAAGCAAGTCACGCGTCACCTCTGACGTGGCAACGTAGCCGAGGCCGAGCCCCATCTCCCCTGAAAGGTCGCTCAGGATCCTCCAGTCAGGGAGCCGGTCCTGTGACGGTCGCACTGCCTGGTAAAGGCGTTGGATACGTCCCTCGATATTCGTCATGGACCCGTCCTTCTCCGCGATGCTGACCGCGGGAAAGACCACGTCCGCATGGGCCGCCGTCTCGGTCGCAAAGAGTTCGTGAACGACGACGACGTCAGCGGCCTCAAGCGCCTGAAGCGCCTGCGCACGGTCCGGATGTGTGGCAAGGATGTTCTCACCAACCAGATACAGCGCCTTGATCTCGCCCGATGCGGCGCGCGCGATGATCTCCCCGGCCGGCACTCCGCCAACCCCAGGGACAAGACCGGCGAACTCGGCGCCACGGCCATTTGCACCTTCAACAAAGAAGTTCACACACTCGGGATGCCCCAGTGCCCGTCCCAGGTTCCCCAGCGCGGTGCCAAGGGATGGGGCATCCCGACGGATGGCCAACCGTGCACCCGCGTACACCACGGGGTTCTTCGCAGCAGTGAGGGTCGCCGCGACCGCACGTATCGTCTCAGGGGACACCCCGGCGTGCCGTGCCGCCACCTCCACCGTGGTTCCACCGATCGCCGCTGACAGTCCTGAAAGGTCGCGTACAGCCCCCTCACTATCTACCGGAGGGTTCTCGACAAGCGAGGCGAGGATGCCAGTGACAAGAGCAACCTCGCTCCCTGGCCGATGACGCAGACGCTGGAAGGCAATCCGGTCGGCCTCTGTTGCCCGTGGGTTTGCAACGATGAGTTTGGCGCCGGCCTTTGCCCCCTTGCGGATACGCAGCCACTGCACGGGAACTTCCTCGTAGACATCAGTGCCGATCAGGAAAATCGCACCGGCCCGCTCGGCCTGCTCGAGGGTCGTGTTGAAGGCATTCAAGCCAAACGGGGCAAGCGGATTCGCAACTGCCGTTTCGGCACCGACACGGAAATCGACATTCGGCGTCTCGAGAACTTCTGCAGCAAACCTCGCCAAGGCATACGCGTCCTCATTGGTCAGGTTGCGACCTCCGATGACACCGATTGCCGCACCACCGTGCTTCGCCTTGACCGCCTGGAGCAGCACCGCAGCATTCCCATGTGCCTCGGCCCACGTGGAGGCCCGCAAATCACCCCCATCACCTGCAACCCAAGGTCCAGAAAGCCGGTTTGGCGATGACGTGTAGTGATGGGCGAACCGGCCCTTGTCGCAAATCCAGATTTCGTTGACTGCCTCGTTCTGGCGGGGCCGCACGCGAGCGACCTCGTTCGAACGCGTATCCAGCATGACATTGCACCCCACCGGGCACTGTCCACACACACTGTCGGCATGGTCTAGATCCTGCGGGCGCGCCTTAAACCGGTACGTCTCGCTCGTGAGCGCCCCGCACGGACACAGATCAATGATGTTTCCCTGGAAACGCGACTTCATCGGCTCGTCGCCAATTGTGCGCAACTGCGAGGTGTACCCACGATTGAAGAAGGCCAGTTCACCCTCGCCTGGAACCTCGTCCATGAACCGAGTGCAGCGGTAGCAGACGATGCAGCGTTCCTGATCAAGCACCACCAAGGGCGAAAGCGCTGCACCCTTTCGCGCCAGACGCTTCTGTTCCTCGAAACGGCTTTCCTTCGGTCCCCACGCGTGAGAGTTGTCTTGGAGCGGGCATTCACCGCCCGCGTCACACACCGGACAGTCAAGCGGATGATTGATGAGGAGGAACTCAATGACTCCCTCACGTGCCTTCAATGCACCAGAGGCCATCGTGTTGATCGTCATCCCGTTTGAAACGCGGGTCGTGCAACTCGTCATCATTGCGGGCGGGCGGGGCGGTTGGCCGGGAGGTGACGCCATTCCAATCTCACACATGCACATTCTGCATGCGCCCGCGAGCGACAATTTCGGATGGTAACAGAAGACCGGCACGTCCACGCCCGCCGCCCGGGCGGCTTCCACCGCGAGCGTTCCCGCGGGCACGGTCACTTCGTGGCCGTCAACGGTCAGGGTCACGGTTGCAGGTGGCGGACTTGCGGTCATCGTTCACGCACTCTCTGTCACATGATGGTCCGGGTGGTCCTCCCGGTCACCGGCAAGCTGAAAAACGAGGTTGCCAAACGTCCAGGATGAAATCGGGTCAGGAACGCAGTATTCTCGACTAACCAGCTGCAAGCGGGACCCCAGACCCGGCCGCATTTGATCTCGCATGCCCGTTGCAGTACGCCTCGAACTCGGGCCGGAAAAGCCGCAAAGCCGACGCAACCGAATTGACCGAGAAGTCACCGAGGGCGCACAGGGTCTTGCGTCCACCGATATTTCTCGTCACATCCTCTAGGATGCCTAGATCGCGCGGACGACCGTGCCCATGCGCAATCCGGCTCAGGACATCCTGCATCCAATGGGTGCCCTCACGGCATGGCACGCACTTTCCGCAACTCTCGCGGGCAAAGAACCCGGCCGCCCGCGCAACAACCTGCACGATGTCGGTCTCCTCACCATAGACAATGATTCCCCCGGCACCAAAACCCACTGGCCCGAAAGGCGGATGCCAGTGAGGAGGCCTCGTCAGGGTCGCGGTATCCATCTGGACGTTGAGGTCGGTTCCGGGTAGTAGTTGGCAGGCAAGCGCCCCGGGGCTTACCGCCTTCACTGTCTGGTTCCGCTTCATGCCACCGGCGTACTTGTAGATGAGGTCGTACAGCGTGGTGCCCATCGGCAGTTCATACACGCCAGGACGATTGACATGGCCGGAGATCGTATATAATTTTGGCCCCGGACAAGCCGGGGCACCAATACTTGCGAACCACGCCGCTCCACGAACGAGGATGTGGGGGACACACATCAAGGTCTCGACGTTATTGACCACCGTCGGACGTCCAAACAGGCCACCACCAACCTCGATCGGAAAGGGCGGCCGGATTCGCGGTTGCGCGCGACGGCCTTCAAGGCTCTCCATCAGCGCGGTTTCCTCACCGCACACATACGCCCCAGCCCCACGCGTGACCGAGATATCAACATCGAACCCCTCCTTGCCGAGGATGTTCCTGCCGATGTACCCAGCTGCGTAGGCTTCCTTGATGGCGTGCTCAAGCACCTCAGCGCCGTATAGGTTCTCGCCCCGGATATAGATGTACGCCTGCTGTATGCCTACCGCGAAGCAGCAGACAAGCATGCCCTCGATCAGTCCATGCGGGTCCGCGTCGATCGCGTAGCGGTTGCCGTACGTGCCCGGTTCAGACTCGTCAGCATTGACGACAAGGTGCCGAGGCCCGGGATTTCGCTTCGTGCCACCCCACTTCACCCCGGTCGGAAACCCCGCGCCACCACGTCCCAGTAGCTTGCTATCACTAATTTCCTTGATGACCGAGACAGGATCCATCTCCTGCACGGCCTTGGCAAGACCCTGATACCCGCCTCGCAACAGATAGTCTGGAAGGAAACGTCCCCCTTTGCGACCGACAGCGGTCATGAGAACCGGTTCCCACGGCAACGGCTGACCAGCACCATGCTGGATGGGCGCATCAGCGGCGGGTGGCGTCTGGGTCATCGTTCACGCACTCCTTCGATCAGTTGACGGCGGGCACATCCGCGCATCCCCGTGGGCCGGACGTGTGAGATGGAAACCTCGGATCTGCACAACAGCTCCGTTTGAATGAAACGTCCGCTGCTCATGCAGCGGATCCCGGGGCCGGAGGCGCGTGGGCCTCCCAGCCATCAACCGGAACAGCCTGTGGGCCATTCGCCATCGAAACCGATGCCTTGCCCTGGATCGAGAACGCTTCCATGTTTGCAAGGAAGGCGTCCACATCTGCCTCATGCACCGGGCCGTAGAACCGCAGGTCCACTTGCACGACTGGAGCGTAGTCGCACGCCGCCAAGCACTCGGTAGCCCTCACACTTACCTTGCCGTCGGACGTCGTCTGCATTCCATGCCCACCGTGACCGGAATCAAGTCCAAGTCGGTCGCAAATCCGGGCGTACGTCTGGTCACTGCCATTCAGGAAGCAGGACGGATTCTCGCAAACCTCGATCAACCGGTCACCGATTTTCCGGCGGTGAAACATCACGTAGAAACTGGCAACGGACGCCACATCGGTGGCATGAAGGTCGAGCAGTTCACCGACCTCCTCAAAGACCGCCGGCCCAAGCCATCCGGCCTCCTCCTGCGCGAGCCAGAGCGACGGCATGAGCGCCGCCCGCTTGCTCGGATACCGGGGGATGAACTCGTTGACGATGCGGGCACGTGCGGCCTGACTGAGGGACATCAGCGGTCAATCTCCCCGAGGACGATGTCAATGCTCCCGATGCATGCCACAACATCGGCAATGAGGCCACCCGAAATTGTATGTTGCAACACCTGTAGGTTGTAGAACGACGGCCCGCGGAATCGCACCCGATGAGGCATGTTGCTGCCGTCACTCATGATGTAGGTCGCCTGCTCACCACGCGGGGATTCCACGGCGGCATATGCTTCGCCGGGCAATGGCACCGGCCCTTCCGAAACAAGCTTGAAGTGATGGATCAGGCTCTCCATGCTCGAATGGATCTTCTCGCGCTTCGGGAACGTGATCCTTGGGTCATCGAGCCGGATCGCTGCGCCTTTCAGGGCCAATAATCGCTTTGTGCCTTGGTCGATGATGCGCACCGATTCGCGCATCTCCCGCATCCGGACCATGTACCGGGCGTAGACGTCGCCTTCCTTGCTCCAGGCAACATCGAAGTCATACGTCTCATAGCCGCAGTAGGGGAGGTTCACCCGCACGTCGAACTCGACACCCGATGCTCGCAGGCACGAGCCACTGAACCCATACTCGAGGGCCCCATCGCGGGTGATGACACCAACACCTCGCGTCCGGTCAATGAAAATCGGATTGCGACTGAGCAGGGTCTCATACTCGTCGATCTTGCGTGGCATGACGCGGACGAAGTCCACGACCAGTCCCGCAAAGTCATCGGGGACATCAGCGACAAGGCCACCAATCCGCATGAAACTGGTCATCATCCGAACACCCGAAATGTTCTCCATGATGTCCAGAACCTGTTCGCGTTCGCGCCAGCAGTACATGAAGACGGTCATGGCGCCAAGGTCGAGCGCATGGGTACCGAGCCAGATCAGATGGCTGGCAATCCTCGTCAATTCGGACAGGATCACCCGCACCACCTGTGCCCGTTCCGGAACCTTGTCGCCGACATCGAACAGTTTCTCGCAAGCCATGATGTACGACAGGTTGTTCGTGATCGGCGCAAGGTAGTCAATTCGATCTGTCAGGACAAGAGCCTGATGGTAATTGCGCGCCTCGGACATCTTTTCGATGCCCGTATGCAGGTATCCCATATCCGGAATGCACTGGGTAACGTTCTCACCCTCAAGTTCCAGCATCAGGCGCAACACCCCGTGGGTCGACGGGTGCTGAGGCCCCATGTTTAGCACCATCCGGCCAGATTCAGTACGAGTGTCCTCAAGCATCACCATCGTCGTTGCTCCATGATCGCTCTTGGATTGTCAGGCGCCGGCCGACGCCGTACGGTAGAACTCGACCGGTTCCTCGCCGAGCGGGAAGTCCTTGCGGAGGGGATGACCTTCCCAGTCATTCGGCGTGAGAATGCGTCGCAAGTCAGGATGGTCTGTGAATTCAACGCCGAACATGTCGTAGATTTCTCGCTCCGGCCAGTTCGCCGCTGACCAGATCAGGGCAATCGACGGAATGACAGGCAACTCGTCCCCGTGAGACGCAACCGCGCACTTGACCCGGATGCGCGCATTCGTGGTCATGGAATGCAGGATATACGTGACCTCAAATGGTTCGACGCGGTCGGGCCAATGGCTCCCTCCCACATCAACTAACATGTCAAAGCGCGTCGGACACTCGTGACGTAGCCATGAGATTGCCTGTCGGATGTGTTCCGGCAAGACCCGGACCGTCGGCATCTGGTCCGCATACCGCCACGACGGAACGAATGAACCCGGAAATCGTTCGATCACCAGGTCTATGTCCGTCGGCGGCGGTGGCGGCGTCTCATCGGAAGCCTCTGTAGCGCCTTCGGAAGGTGGTTGCTGAACCATCGGTCTGCCTTCTTGCGTAAGCGAAGCGTCTGTCGATTCAAAGAACGTTGAGGTGTCGGGCACGGAGGGCAACAGTGCAAGCAAAGGCGTATCACGAAGGCGGGTGCAAGCCTACCGTCCGCATTCTCGCTACGCCTTCAACGTCACCGGAGCCCGTTCGAATTGCTTGCCGAACTGCTTGTCGTATTCGATCTTTGCTTGGAGCTTGATAAGTCCGTCGATGACAGCCTCGGGCCTCGGAGGGCACCCAGGGACGTACACATCGACCGGAACGATTCGGTCAACCCCCTGCACCAGTGCGTAGTTGTTGTACACACCACTACACGACGCACAGGCGCCCATGGACAGCACCCACTTCGGCTCCGGCATCTGGTCGTAGAGCCGACGCAGCACCGGAGCCATCTTCTTGGAAAGCCGCCCGGCGACGATCATGAGATCCGATTGACGAGGCGAGGAACGGAATACCTCCGCACCAAACCGGGACACGTCATGCTTTGCGGCACTCATGGCCATCATCTCAATGGCACAGCATGCGAGGCCGAAGAGCATAGGCCAGATTGAATTGGCACGAGCCCAGCCAACCGCCCGATCGACCGTGGTGAGGGCCACGCCCGACGCACCACTGAACCCACCGGCATCCAGTGCCTGAGGACGAACGGCCCCGGGCTGTTCAAGAGAATCCGACGCACGCATCCAGCGACTGAACGGAACCGTCATGCTTCCCACTCCAACGCGCGCTTCTTCCAGATATAGACGTAGCCAAGCATCAGGAATCCGGCGAACACCGCCATCTCCCCGAGGGCAAACAGAACGTAATCGGTGCCTCCAACCCGGAGGTGGCGCAGAATGACCATCCACGGCACGAAGAAGATCACTTCAACGTCGAACAGGACGAACAGCATCGCCGTGAGGAAGAACTTGATAGGGAACCGTCGCCACGCCTGGCCGACTGGCGTCATCCCACACTCGTAGGGAGCGAGTTTCGCTGCCGTCGGACGCTTGGATCCGACAAAGTTCGAAATAACGATTACCCCAATCGCGATCGCGAACGCCACCAAGATCTGAATCAGGATTGGCACATAATCGAAGGCCACCCTGGTGTTCTCCCTCCGGACTTCAGCCAGGACCTGGCAGGGAACTTCCCACCACATCGCGCCGCCGTCATGTCAACGCCCCGGACCTGCAGTGCAGCCGATTGCGTGAGAGCGATGCTAGCGACGCGGTTGGTCACCCGTCAACCCGGACCGTTGACCCTTTGTGCAGTTCTTCACAAAGTCTACCGCTTCCAACCCCGGCGAGTCTTACTCACCTGTCCCGTCGCAACTCCACTCGGCGGAGGCGCAGTCTCGCGCAACTCCCGAAACGTGACCACAGCCAGTTGCACGCGTGAGGAGGTTACACTCGGATCAGGTTCGTCAAGATAGAGGATTGCCCCCGATGCCTGCCGTGTATCTCGATCACGCCGCGACCACCCCTGCTCGTGCCGAGGTCATCGAGGCAATGGCGCCGTACTGGACGGATATCTCCGGCAATCCTTCCAGCATCTACGACGCCGGCCGAAATGCCCGTCACGCAATTGACGCCGCCCGTGACTCGGTCGCAGCCGACCTCAAGGCGCGTTCGTCAGAGGTCATCTTCACCAGTGGTGGAACCGAGAGTGACAATGCGGCCATCAAGGGCGTCGCATTCGCGTCGATGCACCGAGGCAAGCACCTCATCACGACAGCCATCGAGCATCACGCAGTACTGCACACATGCGAATGGCTTGAGCAATTCGGGTTCGAGACAACCTACCTACCCGTAGATGGGTACGGCATGGTCAGCCCCGACGATGTCCGCAAGGCAATCAGGCCCGATACCGTCCTGATCTCCGTGATGTACGCGAACAACGAAGTCGGGACGGTGCAGCCACTCGCCGAGATTGGACGGATTGCCCGCGCCTCCCGAATACCGTTCCATACCGACGCAGTTCAGGCACCAGGACTACTGTCCATCGACGTCAGCTCTCTCGGAGTTGACCTCCTGTCTCTGTCCGCGCACAAATTCTACGGACCGAAAGGCACTGGGGTGCTGTACGTCCGGAGCGGAACCCGTTGGCAACCGCAACAGAGCGGTGGCGCTCAGGAACGCAACCGCCGTGGAGGCACTGAGAACACGCCCGGGATTGTCGGGCTAGCCACCGCACTGCGTCTCGCCGTGAATGAACGCCCTGCGACCATTGCCCATGTCAAACCGCTACGGGACGATCTCATCCACCGCATGCTCGACACCGTCGGAGATTCCCGCCTGACTGGCCACCCGACCGAACGGCTTCAGAACAACGCCAGCTTTGTGTTCAGGCAAGTCGAAGGCGAGAGCATCCTGCTGAGCCTCGACATGGCGCAGATTGGCGCATCCAGCGGATCTGCTTGTACATCCGGCGCCACCGAGCCGTCGCACGTGATCACCGCACTGGGATTGCCATCAGACTGGGTGCGCGGTTCTCTTCGCCTCACATTGGGACGAACGTCATCTCCCGAAGCCATAGATGCCGTGATGAGGGTGCTCCCTCCAGCACTCAGCCGTCTCCGCGCGCTTTCACCGGGGCGAGTGTCCGTCCCCACCGCGACATCGTGAGCGTTCAACGCGACAATGGTCACGTCTCGCCTTGATCCCCACCGGATTGCGGTCGAATGCAGCGCATACCGTTTGAACCACCCTGCCGCCCCTTGAAGCACATGACCGCGACCGAACGGCGCCGACGCGCATGACCGACGATTTCCCGCCACTCCCGAAGGCAAGCGGTGACACTCCCTTAGGGCGGAATGCTCGCACACTGGTTCGCACACCGGGGCCTCAGCAGCGCCTGCGGGACGCGAAGCATGACCGGCGTTTGGAACTCACTTCGGCAAGCATTGGTCTCGGGTTGGCATTCGTATGTACTGCCATTGGCTTCTCTGCCATCGTGATGGGTTTCGAGTTCCCGGAGACCCGCATAGTGGCCATCCTCGGGGCCATCACCACCATCGGCGGTACGGGCCTCGCGTACAGGTTCACGCACGGAATCATCGTTGTGTTCCGCACATCCGGTGACGCACCAAACCGAACCGCGTCCATCCAACACCCGACACGTACCCAACACAAATCATCCACACAAGTCGAATTGCGAGTGGCCTCGGGTGTGATCGGGATCGGATGCGGGATTGCCACTGGCCTCGACCTAGGAATCTTGATCCTCCTCGTCGCCGGGCGCACCCCCTGGGATATCCCACCGTCGACCGATCTCGTCCTCCTTGTCATCTTGCCGATGGTCGGCATGTTGCCAATTGCCGTGATCATCATCACGAGCGATCGTCGACGGTGGTTGCGGCCCCATGTCTTGATGACCACCATCGCGTGGGTCGTTGGAACAGCAATCGGATTTATCGGTAGCGGTGTCGTCCCACACCTCGGCATCATTTAGAGATAAGCGGTGCCCCATGGTGAATGCGACGGATGACGCCACGAGGTGCGCCAGGACTGCCTGAGGCGTTTGTGGTGCAACGCGCACCTACCACTTCATAAGCGTCAGTAACCGCGGGGATCACAATGCCTTCGACACCAGACATCGTCGACGCAACCGGCATGACCGGTTCTGTGGGTTGGATGCAGGATGCGTTGTACACATGGATTTCTCCCGCTTGGCTCATGGCGATCGTCATGATCGCGGTCGGCCTCTTCGCTTTTCACGGTGCGGTTGGATCCCCACCACGACGATGGTTGGAAAACTTCCCGATCGCATTCTTTGGCTTTGCCCTCGGTAACCTGATCGGTTATCAGACGAACTCAAAGTTAATTGCCGTTGGAGACATCCATTTCGTCGAAGCGTACGTCTGCATGACCGCAATCCTCGCGGGATCAAACTGGTTAAACCGTGTGGCCCCGCAGTCGACACAGCGGCGGTTCTTTGGCAGGGGTTGACACTGCAAATCAACACTGAAGCAAAGTGATTGGCACCATTCCGTCAAGTCATTCGTTGTGATGCGTGCCGCTATTGCCCGTCGCCAGAGTTCATCTGGCCAGCCTTCGACCGCACAACTGGGCCCCAGAACGGGCATACCGCGATCACCCGTTCCACCTCTCCAACAGGATCCACAATCATGGCAGCGCCGAGACCCGTGAACCCTGAATGGTCAAACGCGGCCGAAGCGGTCCGCATCGCCGGTGAACAACTCGGCATCTATCGGCGAAGAACCGGGATCGAGGACGCCATCGCGTTTGCCATCGGCCTGCTTGCCGGCGCCGTCACCGGCGCAGTTGCTGGGATACTGACCGCACCGGCAGACGGGGCAACCATGCGCTCGCGCGTTCGTGGATCGTTGATGAACCTGCGAAACGGCGGCACGCCGCCTGATGCGCCTCTTGCATCCACCTTGCCGGCAACCATAACCCTGACGACTGTTCGGCCAACCGCACTATAGGGGTGCAGTCGACCCAACGACACCGGCCCAAATCGGGGGCAATCAAGTCAACGACCTGAGCATTCGCCCGGACTGCCAACCCTCCCGGACATCTGGCTACGGCGAATGGGTGCACCCCAACCCGGAGGTCATCACACTTTCGTACGACGCGAAGATCCCTGCCGTCACGTCCTCGATTTGACAGTCGTCGGTGTCTCAGGTAGCGATGCGGGTGCCACTGGCGGACTTGAAGCGGCCGGGGCAATCGCTGGAACGCCATTCACGGCGACCGGGGCGGGATTCGGTGCAAGCGGTGCGGGTTCAGAAGCCGGTGTAACCGGGCTGAGGAAGGTCTTGAGGGAGGCAAACAAGCCGGGAGATCCTGGTACCAGAAGACCTTGGGCAACGGCCGTGCGAACAGCCGCCGGCGTCCCTTGACCGACCGCGCCGACACCAATGGCCCACTTCTCCTGCCACGGCGCGTACCGGCTCGAGAAACTGTCAGACAGGCTTTGTTTGCCGTTCACCGTGACAACCCGGCGCACAACCGCGTCAACCCCATCGGCTTTCCATTCGGCCTGCTTTCGTTGTCCAAGTGGGAGTTTCGGATCCGGCACGTCTGGTGAGGCATCGGGCGCGGGACGTTCATTTGCCCGTGAACTCGTCTGCTTGATCTCACGCCCGGTCACTTCACCGAATAGCCGGAACGTAACCACCTTTGTTTGCTCGTCGACCGTCACGTGCACGAGGAGAGGCGCTCCAGTGTCGTTCTTGAACCGGAAGTCAACCCCCGGATCGTAGACCGCAGCATCGAAGCCGACCGGGCTTCCATCCTGTTCGTAATACGTGACGCGGTATGCATGCTGATGGCGCTCGACGATTGGCAACCCACCCCAGAACGCCGCTCGGAACATCGTGGTGGATATCTGGCAGACCCCACCACCGATCCCCGGGACTGTGGCATCACCCTGGATGGTTAGCCCCTCCAGGTAGCCGTTCTCCGGTGTGATCGGACCCAAACTTTCGAGAAATGAGAAGACCGTGCCCGGCTGAATCAAGGTGTGATGAAGCTTTCCAGCAGCTACCTTGACATTGTTTGCCCGTTCGGGCGAAGACCCGGTGTACTTCGATGAACCTACACCGACGAGATCCTTGATACCCATCGATGCGAGGCGTGAACTCGAGACGGTCGGCCTCGCGATGGTGACCGGGATCACAACATCGCGACTGTCCTCGGCCGCGGCCTGGATGATGGTGCGAACCGCCACCGCCTGATCGACATGGAGTCCATCCTGCCCATCCCGGGTAAATACGATGGCCTTGCCGTCCCAGCGAAATTGCCCATCCTGTGGTGCGCGCTCAACCTGTTGGGCAATTGTCTTGACGAATGTTGCGACATCCGTCTCATTCAACCCAGCCAGCAGACGGTCGTAGCCCCCATCGACCCCAGCTTCGCGCCGGAACTCGAGCATTGACTCAAGTTGGGCAAGGGAAAGGGACCACGACATCTCACCGATACGGATGAAGAGTGGGCCTGCCAGAATCTTCTGGGCAACCCTTTGAGCCTCGGCGATGCTCGTCTGGGAGGTGCGGGGCTGTGCAACGACGACCGGAAGAGGCACGACCTGACGGTCATTCAAGGTCGCAGGAAGCCGCACGGCACGCATGGCTGCCTCGACATCGATCCGCTCACCATTTACCGCGGGGGCCAGGATCACCTGGCCACCCTTGATCGACAACGTGGCCTCGACTGGGGAACGGTTGACCGCCGATGCAAGCTTTTCCAGATACGCCGAAAGTTGCGTTCGGTCAACCTCAACTCGGAACGTAACGTCCGGTCGCCACAACGGGACCGCCACGACTTGGACCCATCGCAGTGGCCAGATCCACGTCCTGCCAGTAGTCATGGCACGCGCCTGCATCTCATCGGTGCCGACGCGCATCCCAATCTCGCGCGCCGCTGGACGCCACTCCCGGTTCATGTACTTAAAGGTGACCGGTGCGGTTACAAGCGGCACCGCTGCGGCGTTTACCGCCCGTGACACCTCAGCCGCCCCGAGACCACCAAGGGCCACATCGCCGAGACGTACTCCCGGCAAGGCCATCTCGGCGTAGCGAACGTCTAGCACCCCGCCAACAATGAACGCCAACAGAATGGCCACGAACGGGATATGGCGCACTGACACCAGATAACCCGGGGGCCCATTCGCGCTTCGTGGACGTCCACTCTGGTCACCGCGGTCAGTGACCCCATTTCGCCCGCGACCCGAGATCCGGGTTACCTTCCCGGTCGGGAATAGCGGTGCCGGTTCAACCAGACTGGCGTCGTCGTCGTCCGGCGCGACCCGTGAAGCGGAATGCGGAAGCCGACGCGGTGCTCGAGGCTGGCCCTCACGCCCTCCTGAAATATCGCTACCGTTCGGCCTTCGCGTAACCGTCGAGGAGGACCGACCTACTGCTGGAGGGGATTGCACACTCTCCGAATCAGGAATGCGCCGCGCGGCAACGCGGCGTCCAACCGGGTTCTCGGTAGGACGGTCATCGGGCATCGCACCCGATCGCATCTGGGCCTGACCGGTCGGCATTGCAGTGACCCTATCGTATCGCCGGTGACCATTCCGCGCGCTGCAATATGCTTCGCAACCACCGGGATGGTTGCCTTACGCCATGGGAACTTTAACCAACATAACCAAGTAATCACTGGCCATGCAAGACAGCACCTGACTATGGATGCAACGCGGCCCGCTCAGGGGTGGTCGCACCCGCGGCCACACAGTTCTCACCGGGAGCGGAAGTCTCGCAAAGCTACCCGTGCGATACCTGCGGACGATCTCGCGACGAGACGAGAACGAGATTATTCCGATGGATTACTTCCTCCCCAAATGCATAGCCAAGTGCATCGGAAATTGCCGCCGAGTGCATGCCCTTGATCCGCGCAACGTCAGCCGAAGCGTAATTCGCGAGGCCGCACGCAATCCGGTCGCCATCAGGGTCAATGACGGAGAGTGGGTCACCGCGCCCGAACCGGCCGTCAATGCTGAGTACACCGGCCGCGAGCAGACTGCGTCCCCGTCGACGCAACGCATCGGCCGCACCATGATCAACATGAACCGCGGCACGACGAGTAAGTGCGGAAAGGATCCATCGTTGGCGCGACTCCCGATGCGAACTCGAAGCACGAAACCGGGTGCCGATTGCCTCGCCCGCAACAAGCCGAACCAAGACGTCCGGTTCCAGTCCCGGGGCAATCACCACATCCACACCGGATGCAGTTGCAAGGCGCGCCGATTCGATTTTGGTGCGCATGCCGCCGGTTCCCTGATCGGTCCCCGCACCTCCCGCAAGGGCCTCGATTGACCGGGTGATCCGCAGGACTTCCGGAACCAGGCGTGCGTCGGGATCTGTCCGGGGATCCGCCGTGTAAAGGCCACCGGTGTTGGTGAGGTTGATCAGCAATTGTGCATCGGCAAGGTTCGCCACCATCGCCGCAAGGTTGTCGTTGTCGCCAAACAGGCTGTTGTCCCCATCGACCCGGATTTCGTCGCTGGCAACGACATCGTTCTCATTGATGATCGGGAGTACCCCGACCTCCACAAGCCCGAGAAGAGTATTCCTGGTATTCAGGTATCCCGGCCGACTTCGGAGGTCTCCCTTGGTCAGGAGGGTCTGTGCCACCGTCACGCCAAGGTCCGCAAAGATGCGGTCCCACACGTTCATCAACCGGTGCTGACCGATCGCCGCAAGCATCTGCTTGGCGGGAATGTCTCGCCTCGAACCATCAAGAGCGAGATGCGCGCGCCCCGCAGCGATTGCCCCGGATGAGACGAGCAGGACCTCTACACCGGACCGTCCGACCTCGTCGATTTGACGGGCCACATCCGCCATCCGGGCGTGATCAAGCGTGCGCGCCCCGCCTGTCAGGATTCCCGTGCCGATCTTGACAACAATCCGCGCCAATCGTTGTTGCGTGCTTCCGGTCATTCCGGGCAACAGTATAGGGACGGGACCAACTCAACCCTCCCGTGACTAGGTGTCGTCTCTCACGACGGTGTTTACCGGGGCTGGGGGGAACGGGATGAAGGCCTCGCCCGGAACGGTGCTGGTTACTCACACCACACCCGCCTGGGAGGCCTTCGGAAGCAACACGATCACCCGCACGCCAGATTGACCACGCACGGGCGCGCACGGCGGCTGCACTTGGTCGCGTCGGGGACGCCGGTGGCCGATGCGTGCGCCGATGCCGGCGTCTCGCGGACGACGTACTACCGTTGCAGGCAGCGGTTCGCCAGTGAGGGACTGCCCGGCCTGGCGGACCGCTCCAGCCGGCCCCGGTGCCCCCGGATGGCGATCACCCCGGCGCAGGAGAAGGCGATCACCGGCATCCGGACCGCCCAGGGATGGGGTCCCGACCGGATCGCCCTCGTGCTGCGACTGCCCTGTGCCACCGTCCACCGGGCGATCGTGCACCCTGGTCCACATCGACACGAAGAAATTCGGACGCATCGTCGGCGGGCCGGGACACCGGGTGACCGGCGATCGCCGGTCGCGCTCCCGCGGGGCGGGATGGACGGTGATCCACGCCGCCATCGACGACGCGTGGCGCGTGGCGTACGTGGAACTGCTCCCCGACGAGTGCGGGGTGACGGCCTCCGGTTTCCTGCGCCGGATGGTGGCGCACTTGCGTGGACAACGGGGTGCCGGTGCAGCGGGAGCTCACGGACAACGGGAGCCATTACGTCTCTGGAGTATCGAACGTGGCGTGCGCGGGCCTGGGCGTGGGTGCCCGCCGGAGTCGGCCGGACCGGCCACAGACGAACGGGAAGGTCGAGCGCTGGTTCCAGACCGTCCTGCGCGAATGCCTCTCCCTCCACCCGCTGGCGAGCGAGGACGCGCGCCAACTTGCATCGGACGCCTTCGTGAAGTACGACAACCATCACCGACCGCACCTCGGCATCAAGGGCCTCACCCCCCTCTCCCACCTCGCTTCCCTGTCAACAACCTTGCGAGAGACAACGACATCACCAGACGCGCAAGACCATCGCGCCAAACGCGGGCAACGCCACCTGCACCGTCGTTCCAGAAATCGCAGCCGACGCACCCGAGGTCGCGAATTCGATCCGCAATGACGGAATATCCACTGCACTGATCGCGGCTGGATCGGCAATGGTCAGCCCACCCGCGGTGGGTGAAGGCGCTGGATTGGTCACGAACACGAGCGATCCGCCAGACGGAATGAGCCTGATTGATGTCAATACTGCCAATTCTTCGGATGGATGTACGCGGCGAGGAACCGACTCCATCAGGCTTGTAACCCATCGCCTGATCGCCATGTGATCGGCCTGATCACCCGCACCGGGATCGTGACCGATCCTCGAAAACCCGACCACGGTCGAAGTGCCGTCGTGGACTTGTGCCCGATACGCCGCTACGGTGTCCCCCACGTCCGTACCAGGTTGAGCCGACAGTAGCTGGAGGATCGGTTCCACGTCGTTCGGCAATGGCGCGGGGTACACAACGCCGTACCCCGCGCCGTCGAAACTTCCGAGATCCGCACCCCCCACGCGCACCGGGATCGCAGCTAGAACTTCCCGACCCAGTGCAACCGGCCACAGAAACGTCGAGCGGAATGCCATTCCATCGCGTTGTCGTCGCGGAGGCGCTGGAAAGGTAATCAAGTTGCCCCCGCGCAATGTATGGACAACGAGACGACCATAGCGTTCCAAATCAATCCATCGACGTGCCGGAAAGATCGCGGCGACCGTCTCCTCACCATCTGGCCCGGAACCGAACCGGTCAACATCACTCACTGTGACTTGGAAACCCGCCAGACGCACTGCCATGAAAAGCGACGCCCGGTCCTCACGCCATCGCAGGGATGTGCCAGACACTCCGACCGTGGCGATGTCATCGGGGTCAGCGCCCGCGTACGCCGGATCATCGATCCAGACGACCGGATCTGCAAGGTGTGTTGACGCAACCAACTCGTCTTCATGAGCCGCCACGAATGCAATGAAGGCCTTGATTTCCGGGTCGGCCATCCATGTCTCGGAGATCATCAGTGAGACCATTCCCTCACCAACCGCGGTGGCGAGCGATGCAACCCGCCCTCCATTCGCTCCGCCCCGATCTGCCACAGAAATCATCGGAGGATGGTCATCATCCGATCGTCCAACTAGTGAGGACGCAACCCACGCCACATCGGGAACCTGCGCCTCGGTGCAGGCGATGCCTTGCAGGAACTCCTTGTCACTCCCCTTGACTGCCGAATTGACGACCCCCACCCCCGGAAGTCCCGCCCACCCACTTTCCAACATTACGCACGGGACGCCTGGCAAGGCGAGTGAAACAGTCTTCCTCAAGTCTCGGGAGTAGGTCGAACGGACGTGCCCGACAAACTCATGCCAATCAGCAAATTGCCCGGGCGAAAGTTCCCGCGCTGTCCGTCCGCCAGGTGCTTCCGTGCCTCGCCGGCCCTTTCCGGGCTCCGGCCAGAATGATCCTGCCGATAACTCAACCTCGCGCCGACCAAACCAATTCGAAACGCGGGACACGAACCGTGCCATGGGCGACGGCCCCTCTGTGCCCCGAGCCGATGTGTCTAAAGCCCTTAGGTCCGGGGGACTTGCGCCATCGCAGGTCAGTCCCGGCCGGGCCCACTCGCGCGCAATCGCGATGTCACTGTCGTACCGACGACGCAACCATGATCGCCACTCGAAGAGCAGTGCGTTGTCCGCTCCATCACGCAACCATGAGTGCGAACTCGTTGGCTTGACCCCAGTATCGATTATGAAACCGGCAATGTGTGCCCGGTCGCCCTGCGCGACCGAAGACGCAAGTGTTTCCAACCACCGGTTCGCCCGGCCGCGCACATCCGAATTGGGAAACGCCGGTCCATCACCCGTGCTTTGGGATGCGGAACGACCGCGCGGTGTCTCGACCGGACCGGGAGGGAGATCCGTCACATCAGCCATGACCCAGACATCGAGGCCCGCCTGTGCAGCTAGGCCTATTGCCTCTGCGACGATGTGGGCGGATTCGTCATCCTGATCCTGAACGCCAGACGCGTGCCAGGACCACCCAACCTCTAGGCATACCCCGGAAACCCCAGAGGCAGACCATTCACTGACCCGGTGACGCAAGGCCTCGGCCCGGACACCATCCAGTCGCACGCCAACCAGAACCGGAATGTACGGCCGGTCACCACGGTAGAAAAGGCCGTACGCGACGAGATGGCGGGGATCGTTCACAAGGTCTTCCGGCAAAGAGTCAACGTGAATATTGGCAAGGGCATGAGTTGGCTGTGTCGCTACAACGTCCAGCCCTCATTGTTTGTACCCGTAGGTCGAAGTTCAATCGATGCGCCAAACCAAACCCGATGTGAACGGAGTTTGTCACACAATCACCCTAGGGGAGAAGATTCAGAACAATGCGCGCAACGTGCAAGCGCAACCCGTTCGGACCAGTTCTCCCCCGAAACGGTCTGGGTGTCGGTGGCCACGTCGATCAGCGGATGATGCGCGATGAAAATCATTGCTCCCAGGGCGATCCGAAATGTCGACTGAAGTGCTAGTTGGCGAGATGGTGCCGTATGCGACGGGCTTGCGATGTCACGCAGGGCCGACGCACACCTTCACAACAACGTTTGACCACTACGAAAAAGTGCCCGGCATTGTCTCCAACAAGGAGACCGAAGACGCCAAGTAGCGCATGGCCAGACGTGGGTGACAAGTGCGTCGCATTCGCTGACCGCCACGCTTGACGGCCTAAGAATGTCGGGCGTATAGTCGGTTACGAATGATGCGGTCAAGCGCGCAGGCACCCATGTGTACGAACACGAATTTGTACGGACTGTCGGTGTGCGCGGGCTTGTATTCGTACCGCATCCCGGTGTAAGCAACGGCCCTTAGCGCCATTGCGAGCACCGGGTCAGGCAGGGACTTGTTCCTCTGCCTTTTTTCTTGCCCGATTGGGAAATCCTGCAGGGGGAATGCCAACGATGACTACGCCGACAACATCCGTCTCACCCCTCGACACGTCCGCCACAGGTGCACACGCATCAGTTCTGGACACCTTGCGCGAACGGGGGTTCCTCTACCAGTGTTCAGATGAAGAAGGGCTTGGCCGTGCCCTGTCCACCGGCCCAGTCACTTACTACGTCGGCTTCGACCCAACCGCGACGTCCCTCCATATCGGCAACCTGATCCAAGTCATGGCGATGACCCACTTGCAAAGGGCAGGGCACCGGCCTATTGCCCTCATTGGAGGTGGCACGACAATGGTCGGCGACCCGACCGGTCGCACCAGTGCCCGGCCAATTATGACCCGGGAAGAGATTGAGTCGAACGCCACCCACTTTCGAGGGCAAATCGCCCACTTCCTCGACCTGTCCCAGGGTCAAGGGTTCCTGGTGGACAATGCCGACTGGCTTCTCGACCTGAACTACATCGCGTTCCTGCGCGACTACGGACGCCACTTTTCGGTGAATGACATGCTTCGCACCGAGGCATACCGTTCGCGGCTCGAGACGGGACTGACATTCCTCGAGTTCAACTACATGCTGTTGCAGGCCTATGACTTCCTTGAAGCGTTCCGTCGGCATGGGTGCAGGTTGCAACTTGGGGGAAGCGACCAATGGGCGAACATCCTCGCCGGTGCAGACCTCATCCGTCGCGTCGAGAACGGTCCTGCCTACGCGCTGACGACGCCGCTTCTACTGACATCGACCGGCGAGAAGATGGGAAAGACTGCCTCGGGGGAACGCGTTTGGCTTGACCGCGAGCAGA
This sequence comes from Thermoflexus hugenholtzii JAD2, assembly GCA_945907765.1. Classification (GTDB taxonomy): domain Bacteria; phylum Chloroflexota; class UBA11872; order UBA12225; family UBA12225; genus UBA12225. The sequence goes on from CAMDTO010000002.1 coordinate 24,978, forward strand.
CGTCGCCATTCGAGTACTACCAATTCTGGGTCAACTGCGACGACCGGGACGTCGCCCGCCTCCTAGCCTACTTCACCTATCTCCCAATGGACGAGATCCGGGACCTGACGGCTGCCGAGGGCGCGAGCCTGCGGGCAGCCAAGCAGCGACTGGCTTATGAGGCGACCGTCCTTGCCCATGGCACCACCGACGCCGACGCCGCACGCTCGGCCTCGTCTGCCCTATTTGGGGGCACCGATGGTGACCGTGCGACCCTCGATGACCTCGCTGACGCACCATCGATTCCTTCGATTCCGATCGACGCGTCTCGGCTTCACGAAGGCATTTCGATCGTCGACCTCTTCGTCCATGCCGGCCTCGCCGACTCACGTGGAGCGGCACGGCGCTTGATCGACGGCGGGGGTGCAACCCTCAACGAGAGTCGAGTCGACAGTCAGCGCATGGTTGGCACAGACGCGCTGCACCGAGGCATGTTGATCCTCCGTGCAGGCAAGAAGCGCTATGTCCGCATCACCGTCTCCTGAGCGCGCCCTTACACGTTCCCGTCGCAACACAGTTTGGCCAGGGGCGGGGTATCGCGCACATAGGCATTCACAGGTGGTGCGCTGTGCGTGCGCTTCTGCCGGGCTACTGGCGTGGTGCAGCTGAACCCTGACCTATTCCGGGCAGGCGGCACCCAATTGCCTATACTGCACCGCCCGGAGGCCATCGACACCCACCATGGACGCGATCTTCGCTGTCGACAAGCCAGTCGGCCCGACCTCCCACGACGTCGTCGCACGCATTCGACGGGCATCAGGCCAACGACGCGTTGGCCACGCTGGAACACTTGATCCTTTGGCCTCTGGCGTGCTTGTCATCGCACTGGGCACGGCCACTCGCCTCCTCGAATACCTGACCAGCGACGACAAGACCTATGTCGCCGACGTCACGTTTGGGGTCACCACGCGCACCTACGACCGCGAAGGCGATGTGGTAGCGCGAACGGATCCAGTCGGAATCGATGCCATGGTCGTCGAAGCCCAACTCGACCGGTTCCGGGGCACCATTCAGCAGCGTCCCCCGGCATTTTCAGCCGTAAGTGTGAACGGCAAGCGGATGTACGACTTGGCACGACGCGGGATTGAAGTGGAAATCCCTGTCAGGACGGTCACCATCAGTTCGCTGAGCCTCGACAACTGGACGCCCCCGACCGCACGACTTTCCGTGACCTGCACCAAGGGCACCTATATCCGAAGTCTTGCCCACGACATTGGTAACGCCACCGGGGTCGGGGCGCATTTGAGTGGATTGCGACGGACCCGATCCGGACGGTTCGGGATTGACGAGGCCCCTGCCTTGGAAGACCTGCTTGAGGCACTGCGCCAACGCGCCTGGCATCGGTTTGAAACGTCTCCCGAAACCGCAGTCGACCACTTGCCGACCATTCACCTGTCCCCCGTCCAGGCACGTGACATCGACCAGGGACGCCCGGTTCTCGCCTCAGTATCAAGTCTCGTGAATGCCACAAACCTAGACGGCCGCCCAATTCGTGCGCGTGCCCTGGATCCCGAAGGACGACTCGCCGCCATCCTGATCGCAGTCCCTGCACGGCCAGATTTCTGGCGACCGGAAAAAGTCTTCCACGCGGCACAAACGTCCCAAATCCCGCCTCATACGACAATCGTTGCCCCTCACGAAACCGACGGTTCGGACACCGGCGACGGTTATTCTTAGCCGAGTGGGTAACCCCTGCGCCCACTTGTGGGCAGCGAGATGAACCCGCCACTTCGACGACACAAGTCAGGCTACGCCCGTATGCATGATCCTGCCCCAGATCCCGCCCACGTCGCGGGGTCACCAGATAGGCATTTTGTCGACACGAGCCGCATCACGTTTGTACGGGGTGCACTGCCGCCCTTGGTCGCCCGCGATGCGGTAGTAGCTATCGGCAACTTCGACGGCGTGCATCGGGGCCATGCGGAACTGATTGCGCACGCGCGTCGTGAAGCAACCAGACGCAGCATCGAATGCGTTGTCCTGACCTTCGACCCGCACCCCGCACATGTTCTGCGCCCGAATGACCCGACGCCCCTTGTCAGCACACCGGTGGAACGAGCGGCCTGGATGCACGCGCTGGGCGTCGACCATGTATTCGTCTGGCCCTTCGACGCTGATGTGCAAGGCCAAACCCCGGAGGCATTCGTTCGATCCGTCTCACGCTTCGTACGACCGCGCGCGATCATCCACGGACCTGGATTCGCCATCGGCCGTGGAAGGGCCGGAACCTCGGCGGTGCTTTCTGTCGTCGGACGCACTCACGGGTTCGAGATGATTGAAGTTGTGCCCGTGACGGACGCACCTGACGCCACCGACACCTCCCCACGCATCAGCAGCAGTGCCATTCGCCGACTGGTCGAGTCAGGGTCGATTGCCGAAGCAACCGCGCATCTTGGGCGTCTCCCGACGTATCTCGGCACGGTGAAGCACGGGAACAAGATGGGCCGGACAATCGGGTTCCCAACGGCAAACGTGCATCCTGACGCACCCCGTGCAACGCCTCTCGATGGCGTTTACGCTGCGTGGGTTGAACGGCATCCACTGTCAGCGAATGCCGTGTTCCATGCGGGAGCGATCAGCATTGGTGACCGGCCAACTTTCAACGGCACAATCCGTCTCGTCGAGGCATTTCTCCCCGGGTTCGACGGTGACCTCTATGACGAGGAACTCCGCCTGCACTTCGTGGCCCGACTTCGCGGACAGGTGCGGTTTGAAAGCATTGACGCACTCGTCACGCAGATGCAGGCCGACGTGACGACATGCCTGCACCTGCTTGGGGAACCAGCGAAACAGCAGTAATTCCCGGTAGATGTAGCATGCCCTTGCCACTCCCGTTGTCACGGGCATGTGGCCGGAACGCAATTCAGGAAGTTGCGTGCGAACGCACTTACGATACTCTCGTCAGGGCTTGCGTCGCGGACGGGGAGTTGGCGCCGCACCACCGGGCCGCGCCACCCGTATCACCCGCCGACGCACTACGGGGCGCCCGTCATCAGCGTCGTTAGCCTCGATGGCCGGCGCGCGGACGTGCGCAGGCGGTCCATCAGAGTCTGCCGGCGGTTCTGGCGGTATCGTCAGCGTACTCAGCAGTGCCAGCACCCGGTCACCACGTTCGATGCTTCGGTCGAGGACCCAGATCACCTCGGGTGTCTGCCGGATGGTCAACTCCTCGGCGAGACGCCTCCGGACAAAGCCAGACGCGCGTTCAAGTGCCCGCATCGTTGACTGACGCTTCACCTCGTCTCCCATGATGGAGACGTGCAACTTGGTCACGCTCAAGTCCGCGGCAACATCGACTTTCGTAATCGACGTGATGCCCTCAAGACCGGGATCACGCAATTCACGCGCCAAGACCTGACTGACAATCTGTTCAATCACCGAAGCGAGGCGTTCGCGGCGACGCGGATCGGGCATCTCGAACACCTTCCGGCGGGCCGGCCACCCCCACGGCGTGTGACCGGACTTTGACTTAGGTAGGTCACGAAGGCCCGTGACCGTTGAGGATCAACCTACCCTACCAAGGTCCCCGGTACGGATATCCGGGGACCAAAAGGGCTGAACTAAACCCGTTCGCGGCCGAAGATCTCGACCACGTCCCCAACCCGCGGGTCGGGGCAGTTCTCAAGCCCGAGACCACATTCATACCCGGCCGCCACTTCTCGGACGTCATCCTTGAAGCGTCTCAGGGATCCGATGCGCCCGTTGTAAACCACTTCGCCACCACGGATGACCCGTGCCGCCGTCCCGCGCCGGATGAGACCGTCGCGCACGAACGCGCCAACAATCGCTTCGCCCTTGCCAGCACGGAACACCGCACGCACTTCGGCATGTCCGAAGACCACCTCGCGGAAGGTCGGTTCCACCAGTCCCCGGAGGGCGGTCTCGAGATCGTCGAGGAGGTTGTAGATGATCTGGTATTCGCGGATTTCGACACCCTGAGATTCAGCAAAGGTCTTGACATTCGACGTTGTGCGCACGTTGAACGCCACAATCACGGCACGTGAAGCGACCGCGAGGTTGATGTCAGTATCCGTCGGCGCGCCCACGGCGTCATACAAGACACGCAAGGTGGTTCCTGTCACGCTTCCGCCGACCTTTTCCAAGGCGCCGCGAATCGCCTCGACCGACCCCTGTACGTCGGCCTTGAGGATGACGTTGAGTTCCTTGACTTCGCCAAGCGAAATCCCCGCGAGGATTTCGTCAAGGCTAAGCCGACGGCTTCCCGGATCGATTTCGCGGTCCTTGCGTTCCTTGAGAACGACACGCAGGGCATGCTCGTCAGGCATCACGGTGAATCGGTCGCCAGCAGCTGGAACTTCTTCCAGTCCAGTGATCTCAACCGGTGTTGATGGTCCGGCCTCGCGCAAGCGTTCACCACGGAAGTCAGCCATCGCCCGGATACGCCCGCCGGTCTTGTCAACACAGACCCAGTCGCCAACGCGCAGGGTCCCATTTTGTACAAGGATCGTCGCGACCGGACCTCGGCTGCGGTCAACCCGTGCCTCAATGATCGAACCGGACGCCGAAGTCTCAGGGTCGGCCGTAGGTTCGGCAATATCGGTGACCAGGAGGATCATCTCCAGCAGGTCATCAAGTCCGAGTTTCTGTAGGGCCGAAACTTCAACGGTCTCGACCTCTCCACCCCATCCGGTGACGAGGACGCCGTGATCGGCTAGCTGCTGCTTCACACGCTCGGGCCGCGCGTTGGCACGGTCAATCTTGTTGATTGCGATGATGAACGGAACCTGGGCTGCCCGGGCATGCTGGATAGATTCCACGGTCTGGGGCATGACACCGTCATCAGCCGCAACCACGATGACCGCCAGGTCAGTGACCTGGGCGCCTCGTGCGCGCATCGCCGTGAAGGCCGCATGCCCCGGGGTGTCAATGAAGGTGATCTTCCGACCCTGCTGCTCAACCTGATATGCACCGATATGCTGGGTGATACCCCCGGCCTCGGCCTCGGCCACATGTGCCTCGCGCAGGGCGTCCAGTAGGGACGTCTTGCCATGGTCGACGTGTCCCATGATGGTTACCACCGGCGGACGCGCCACGAGTTCGCCGTCGTCGCCGAAGTGATCAACATGCTCCACAACCGGTGCGGGTGCGACGATTGCCGGAACTGGCATGGACCGGATAGGGGTGACCGGCGTGCCAGTTGCCTCACCCTCAGCAACCTGCGAGGCACGTTCCTCTGCGGTAATCACAGTAAACCCAAGGGCCTCCGCAATTGCCTGGCTTGCATCGTGTTCAAGCAGGTTGTTGATCGTCGAGGAAATGCCCTTCTGGAGCAATGCCTTGATGATCTGCGCGGGTGGCGTGTTGAGCGTGGTGGCAAGATCGACCACACTGATCGACGGTGGCAGCGTTACCACCTTGGAGGCGAGAGCAAGGTTGCTTTCGCGAGACCCATACGAACCGGGACCGCCCGGACGCGAACCGCTACCGGGACGCCCGCCACGTGCCCCGCCGCCGGGGCGTCCGCGCCCGCGTGAACCACCGCCTCGGAACCTGCTCATATTCGCCGTTTCCTAACTTTCAGTACCGTCGGCCGGTCATGCCGACGATGATCCCCGTGAGCTTCCAGATCAGCCTCATCCTAGACAGAATGGCGGACCGCTATGCCCGACCTCCGCTCACCGGACCAGACTTGGCCGTCGCCGGTTTCACCCCACCACCCCGTCCCTGCCGACGTGATCCCCGCGGCGCCGACGCCCCGCTGGCTACCCGGGCAGCAACCGCTGCCAAGGGAACCGCCGCGACCCCGGCATCGCCTGCAACCAATAGGTCGCGGAACTCCTGAAGCGCGGCGAGGTCGTCGCCACCCACCACCGTCTTCAGCGCACCATTGAGTGTCTGCCGCTTGAATGCCATGTCCCAACACGCGGGGTCCGCGTGCAGGTACGCACCACGCCCGTTTTTCCGACCAGTCAGATCCACCTCGACCGGTCCGGCTACCGTTCGCACTACCCGGACCAATTCGCGCTTGCCTGCCGTCTCACGACAGGCAACGCAAGTCCTCTCCGGAACGCGACGAGTACCAGCACCCGTCGACGGTCGTGACCGCGGGAGAGGACCGGACACACGCAATGTCGGCTCCCCCGAGGCCGGTGGCTCCCCACCGTCCGCAGCAGCACTCGCGGCGTGTTCCTCAACTGGCACTCCAGTAATGGTACCGCCCTTCCATGCACGACAGGAACCTTGACGGCTCTTCCGCAAAGCGCGTGTCCAGGCGTGGCCTATGCGTCTGTCAAGTCCGGGTCGCCGTGGATCTCACTCGCGTGTGCCTCGGCAGCAATCGATCCGTCGCCACGGATATCCACCCGCCACCCTGTCAGCTTTGCCGCCAACCGCGCGTTCAGGCCTTCTTTGCCGATGGCAAGTGACAGCTGTCCGTCAGGCACGATCACCGTCGCCGTCCGGGTCGCCTCGTCCACCTGCACATCAGTCACGCGCGCCGGACTTAGGGAACTCGCCACGAAACGGGTCGGATCCTCATCCCAACGGATGATGTCAATCCGCTCTCCCGCAAGTTCGTTCACGATGTTCTGGATGCGCTGCCCGCGTTGACCGACGCACGCGCCAACCGGATCCATCGCCGGGTTCCGGGAAGAAACCGCGACCTTCGATCGCACCCCTTCTTCACGGGCGATTGACTTGATCTCGACACGTCCGTCGAATATTTCCGGAATTTCCAGCTCCATCAGGCGTCGCACGAAGTTTCGGTTCGCCCGGCTTACGATCAGCATCGGACCCTTGAGGCTCCGATCGACCTGGGTCAGGTAGACCTTGATCCGCTGTCCCATCCGGTGGTGTTCAGTGCGCACTTGTTCGGAGACCGGCAAAAGCCCCTCTGCCTTGCCCCCGGCACCCATTTCCAAGATCGAACCACGCATGTCGGATCGGCGGATTACTCCAGTGACAATGTCGCCAACGCGGTCGATGAACTCGGCGTAGACCTTGTCACGTTCGGCATCCTTGATCCGCTGGAGGATGACTTGCTTCGCAGTCTGTGCACCGATGCGTCCGAAGTTGGGAGGAGTAACTTCCTTTTCAACCGTGGCACCTTGCCTCGCACTCTGCTTGAGGGCTTGGGCGTCCGCGACGCTGATCTGCGTCAACGGGTTCTCGACAATGTCTACGACCTCGTACACCTCATACACCCGGGCGTGGCCCGACTGCGGCTCCATGCGGACCGCGATGTTCCGTTCTTCGGTTACCCCGAAGTCCTTCTTGTACGCCGAGGCAATCGCGACCTCCACCATGTTCAGGAGGTCGTCCTTGTTCAAACCCCGTTCGGCAGTCAGTTGTGCGAGGGACGCGGCAAAGTCGCTACGCATGTTGCCCCTCCGACATCATGTGGCACCGCGCCAATCAACCGCTATCCGCCCGACCAAATTGGTCTCGGCTATCGAATCGCTTGTAAAACACGAAAGGCGGGTCTCCCCGCTCACGTCCGGTCGTGGCTTGCGGCGCCAGAGTACTGGCTATTCGCTCGAGTATACCACCGCGGTCCTCCGAGTTCCGTCGCTGTCGAAGACATGGGCCTCGTCAGGATCGAACCCCAGATGGACCTGATCACCCCGGTTGAGGTCAGCCGTCGCCGTCGCTCGCGCGCGTACGACCACCGATACGTCTGATCCAACCTCATTCGTCATCGCCAACGCGCAGGTGACCAGGATCTGTCGGTCGGCAACCACCGGCTCTGTCGCCACGACCCACGCCTGCACCGTCCCGTCACCAGCGGGCATCAGCCGGACGGCCTCAGGTCGCCACCCCAGGATGATCCCGGTACCCACCTGAAGTTCCGGACGGACCCCCATCTGGACACGGACGATCCCTGCTGGGGCCGACGTCCTGCCCGCCTCTCGCCACGGCGCGTCCTCGATCGGTGCCGGCGCGGTTGGATCAGGTTCGCTTCCCGGACCGGTCAACCGGATGAACCCATCCTCGATCACCCCACGGATCAGGCTCATCGGTGGCGTGCCCAGGAATGTCGCCACGAACGTGTTCAACGGGTGTGCGTGCAGATCCCGGTAGCGCCCGATCTGCTCGATCTTCCCATCACGCATGACCGCGATCCGATCACCAATCGCCGTCGCCTCGGTTTGATCGTGGCTCACGTAGACTGCCGTCACACCGAACCGGCGCAGGAGACGCTTGATCTCCACACGTGTCTGGGCACGCAACCGGGCATCCAGATTGGAAAGGGGCTCATCAAACAGGAAGACGCGCGGTTCCCGGATGATGCAGCGCCCGATTGCCACCCGCTGCTGCTGGCCTCCAGACAGCTCACCCGGCTTCCGCTTCAGTAACCCCTCGAAATCCGCCCCCATCACATCGCAAACCCCCTGAACCCGGTCACCCACCTCGGCATCCAGTCCCCTCAGCTTGTAGTAGAAGCCAAGGATTCCCTGAGATTGCATATGAGGATACAAGGCATAGTTCTGGAACACCATCCCCACGCCGCGTTCAGCGGGTTCCGTCTGGGTCACGTCAACGCCGTCATAGGCGATCGATCCGCCATGCAGGGGTTGAAGACCGGCAATGGCCCGGAGCAACGTGGTCTTGCCACACCCGGACGGTCCGAGAATTGCCACCGCTTCCCCATCAGCGATGTTCAAGGAGAGTCCGGCAAGGGCGGTATGCCCCTCAAGAAATACTTCCGCGCCGATGACATCAATCGAGGCCATTGCCTCCACCTTCCCGCCCGCGACGCGACCACCCGGACAATTCCGGTAGGCGTCTATCCATTCAACCGGCGGGGGCGACCTCCAAGGCCACGCGCGTCATCCTCGTTGCGCTCATGTCGGGCCGGTGCTTCGCTATCCGGAACTGTCGGGCGGTAGCCCTCACCGACACTCCCACCGTCTTTGGGGAGGATCCGACCAGTCTCCCGGTAGCGTTCAATCACCGCAACTACCGCCCGTAAGTGCATGTTTGCGAGGATGGCAGGCAGGGCGAAAGGCACCAGGATGGCGCCGAGTGGAGCCGCAATCGAGATCAGCACCGCGTTGATCACGAACATCCCGAGCGTCAACCCGAGGTTATCCATCGCTACAAAGACCGCATTCCGCAAGACAAGCGTCACTTTCTGATCAAGTTCGACCAGCAGCGGAAACAGGTACGGCTGGATGCACCCCCACGCAAAGAGCCCGTAAGCAAAGAGGATCGCAAGCAGCCAGATTCCAGGCACTTCCGATGTCCAGTAGAACCAGACGTTGAGAACAAGCACGACGCCGATGAACACATCGACGGTTGCAAGGATCCAAGCCCTCCGGAAGTGGGTGCGCACACCACGCCAGAACCGGGACATCTCAAAGAGGTCACCCCGCGCAAGTGGAGCGATTGCCGCATGCAGTCCCGCCAATGCCGGACCTGCGGCGACAAGTGAGAGAAATCCGAAAAACGTGGCCTGGATTGCAAATGCGACCATCGGGATCATCGCATCGCCATCCGAACCGGCGTCCTCTCCGATATATGTCACCACCCGGAAAGCCACCCACAGCGCCGGAATTGTCGGGATGAACCAGATCAGGCTTACGGCGATCATCCGTGGCAGTTCAAAGTAGAACTCCCCGACCGCCGCCCGGAAATGACGCCATGCGTCCCGCACCGACGATGCCCCCTTGCGACCCGGATGGCGTCATATGCGGCCACCCGGAATGTCGTTCGTGTCAGAGAGGGCCTCGCATAAGACCCACCCGGACACACTCGACCCGGAACCCAAGGATACGCCCCCAACCTAGCACGCACCCCGGTGATCCTGGTCCCACGGTGGCTGACGCGCGTCAGGTGGATCAGGCGAGGTCCGGTTCGAGACGGACGCCTGACACCGGGGTCGGCGTAAACAGCCGCTTTGCCCCAGCCGCCAAAAGCGCCTCCCCCAAGCGTTCGGGGTCTGGATGCAGCGCAATGATCGTCCCACCATGGCCCGCACCCGCCAACTTCGCGCCGTAGGCACCGGCATCAAGGGCGACGCCGATCAGGTGTTCGTTCGAGGGGCCTGAACCGCCAAGTGCCCTTTGGATTGCGTGGTTCTCATTCATGAGCGCCCCAAGTCGCGCCCACGATTCCTCGATCAATGCCCGCTTGCCTTCACGAGCGATTTCACCGATCCGGAGGTAGGCCTGCCGAACTTCCGGATCGCCTTCAAGCCAGCGCTCACGGATGGGGCGGTGTACCGCACCCGAATGGTGGACGACACCCGTGTTCGCGAGAACCAGCGGGAGCCGGGGCAGATGCCCCATCCGCGAGGCCAACGGCTCGACTGTCGCGTAGACCATCGCTTCAGTCGACCGGTCGAACGCCTTGTCTCGGAAGTCCATGGAGTTCAGGCCACCGAACGTAGCCATGTAGTGGTCCTGAAATCCGCAGGTCACTCCCAGCGACCGCAACTCGATTTCGCGGGCAAGTTCAGCCGTCTCATAGGCGCCAAGGGTCTGTCCGAGATAGGTCGTGATCGCCTTGACCGTGGCGACGACCATTGCGGTCGAACCTGACATTCCGGCACCGAACGGTAGTTCACTCCAGCACTTCATGTGAACGTGCAGTGGCCAGATGCCAAGATGGCGTATCGCCGCCCGGAAGATGTCCGTGTGGGTCGAGGCAGGCGCAAGGTCTGCCACTTCATGGATCACGACTGCTCCGTCGTCAGCCTCGAGAATGAGGTCTGACGCCGGTTCAATACTTGCGAAGGCTCGCATCGGGACAGTACATGACACCACGGTGCCCCCATACATGTCGGTCGGATTCCCGACGATGCCGCACCTGCCGGGGGCCGAGGCCACTACCCGCGACTGAGGCTTAACCTCTGCCGGCGCAGACCTGAGTGCGCGAAGCACACCCTCGGCCGCGTCAAGCCCCCGAACGGCAGTTTCGCCATCCACTCGCCCGACCGCTTCGCGTTGCCGAACCTGACCCATCTGTCTTCAACCCGTTCCTCGCGGGCGATGGTATCGCCTGCGAATGATGCCGTGGTGCAAGAACGGTCCGGACACGCCGGGGGGCGCGCCTATAATCCTCTGAGGTGACCATGCGTAATCCGGGAAGCAACGCACGCCCAGGCTCTTCCCGTCCCGGATCAGGCATCCCGACGACGGGGAAGCGAGGCGATTTGCCATTTGGGGCAATTGGGTCAGAAGACCGGCGGGCACGAACGCCAGCGTCGCCTACTTCCCCGCAGGTAAGACCCTCAGTCGGCTCAGCTACGCGTGAACCCGGTGGACGCACGGCCCCCAGGCCCGGAAATACTCCCCGCAGGAATCCATTTGCGGACAAAGGCACTCCCCCACCGCGTCTTCAGCAGGTCCTTGCGCGCGCAGGCGTCTCATCGCGCCGTGATGCCGAGGACTTGATCACTGCAGGTCGGGTTCAGGTCGACGGGGTTACCATCCGGGAACTCGGCACACGGGCTGATCCGGTACGCCACCAGATCACCGTGGACGGACGGCCGATCAGCGTCGCGCCAGTCGCCAGATACTTTGCACTGAACAAACCTCGTGGTTACCTGTCCACAGTCGACGACCCGTTCGGACGGCCAACCGTGATGGAACTCGTGCCACCGGCGCCGGGTCTCTTCCCTGTCGGTCGTCTCGATGAGGAGAGTGAGGGTCTGCTTCTATTCACCACCGACGGCGAGTGGGCGCAACGCGTCACCCACCCCAAGTTCGGGTGTACGAAGGAATACGACGTCGAGGTGTACGGAACACCATCCCGCGAAACAATGGAGACCCTGCGTTCACCACTCGAGATCGGTCCGGATGACCGGTCAACCGGTGCCGAAGTTGATGTGATCGCCAGTACGGGACGCAACACTCGTTTGCGCATCATCCTCCATGAGGGAAGAAACCGTCAGATCCGTCGCATGTTCGAGGCCGTCGGCCTGAGTGTGGTCAGCCTGGTCCGTGTGCGCGTCGGCGGTGTGCGCATCGGGACGCTGCCTGTCGGACAATGGCGCACGCTCACGTCAAATGAGGTTGAATCGGTTGCGACCACCCCCGTGCCCCGGCGTGGGAAGGCAACGACGTCGCGACGCCGTCCTCCCGGTGCACTACGAACCATCGCCGCACCTCCGGATCGCCGACCGGCGTGGGGTGAACGAAGGCCATCGTGAACGCCCATCTTGTAATCGCCATCGACGGCCCGGCTGGTGCCGGGAAATCGGTTTTCGGAGCCGCTTTGGCACGTGCGCTTCAGTCTCTGTGCATCGATAGCGGCATCGTATACCGAGCGGTGACATGGATTGCCCTTGCGCACGGCCTCGACCCGGAGGACGACGCCACACTCAGTCCAGTGGCCTCGTCGATGAACCTCCAGATCGTCCCACCGACGGTCCAGGATGGCAGGCAGTTCACCATCCTCATTGACAGTCAGGACGTCACGTGGGGACTCCGCACGCCGGAAATCGACCGGACGGTGTCGCGCCCCTCCGCACTGCCAGGCGTGCGACGTGCCGTCACCGAACAACTGCGTCACCTTGCGCGGGACACCCGGGTCGTCATGGTCGGACGCGACATCGGAACCGTGGTTCTGCCGGATGCTGACGTCAAGTTCTACGTCACTGCCAATCCTGAAACGCGCGCGCGCCGACGCGCCGACGAACTCCAAGCCCGAGGCCAGGAGGCCGACGTCGCAGATATCCTGCGAAGCATCATTGAACGCGATACGCGGGACTCCGGGCGGGCAACCGCACCACTTCGCCCCGCGCACGATGCCGTCCATTTAGAAACTGACAACCTGACGATCGATGCCGAGGTTGCCTTCGCCCTTGATGTAGTGCAACGCTCCCTACGTTCCACGACTACGCTGGAGACCAAAGATGTCTAGATCCGAACCTAGATCCATGGGCTCCGAACCAGACAGTCCACCACCCCAATCCGGGAACGTCCCGGCAGGCATCGTTCCCAAAGCCCGAGGCTTCCGCGACGGCGACCCATTCTTCGTCTTTTCGCAGTACGCCGTCGGTGGGATTCTCCGCGCCGCGTCACAGATTGTCCTGGAAGACCTCAATCGATGTCCCACGCCTGACAAGGGCCCATTGATCCTGGCAAGCAGCCACCTCGCCTACGCCGACATCCCGCTACTCGGTGCCTTCATGCCTCGGCCCCCAATCTTCTTCTCGAAGTCTGAAGTGGAAAGCTGGCCGGTCCTTGGTGCCGTTGGCGCGCGCTACGGAACGATTTACGTCCGTCGGGGAGAAGCCGACCGGCAGGCAATCCGGGACGCACTCGCTTGCCTGGCAGCGCGTCAGATGGTCACGATTTTTCCTGAAGGTCATCGCAACAAGGGACGCGGGTTGCTTCAGGCGCAACCGGGAATCAGCTTGATGGCCCTGCGTGGTGGCGCGTCGGTGTGGCCAGTCGCCATCGACGGCAGTCACCTGATCTTCAGTCGGCTGCGCCCCACGGTCTCGATCCGCGGTGGTGAACCGTTCAACCCACGCGATCTGCTTGGGTCAGACGGCAAGACCCTCCGCGACCATCAGGAACTCGCCAACATCATCATGCGCCACATCCGGGATTTGCTGCCGGCAAGTGCACACGGCGCGTATGCCTGACGGGCAGATCGATTCCGAACCTCAACGGGCGATGCTTGGCGTCACACGAGAATGCCCGGCAACGGAACGTTACCGGGCATCATGAGTGCGATTGTCAACGTGTCCGGCGAACCGTGCCCACTTGGGCTACACACGCCGAATTGGAAAAATTGGGCTTAGAGCCAACCCTTGCGAAGCGCGCTGGCGAGGGCCTGTTCGGTGGTGCGCGCTGCCAACTTTGCGTGGATCACGCGAATGTGGTTGTGAATCGTCCCAACGCTGATGCCCCACTCAACCGCCAGTTCGGCGCGGGTGGAACCCTCGGCGAGGGCGGAAAGCAACTGACGTTCGCGGGGGCTAAGCGGTGATGGCTGGGTAACGGTTGCTGCTGCTGACTTTCCCACGTGCTTCTTCTCCTCAGAAGGAGCGTTCGCAGACATTCTCCTGCGCCACGCTTTTTAAGTGTAGCATGATCTGCGCATGCTTGCCCAACATTTTTTCGCCCGCTGAACCAATTGGTAGTCAATCTGTAACCGGTTCGGCACATAATACCTGCCACACGCGTGCAACTCCGCCATCATCGCGGCTACCGGTACTGCGTAGTGGAGAATCTGCAACCGACGCGCAACCCATGAGTGCCGCACATCGCGGCCACGCAACGCATCAACTTGCGGACCTGAAACATATGTTCTATTCTTGGGCAAGGGGGAAACACAATGCAGCGAGAGTTCATCATCACGCGCCTTGGCAAGGAGTACGTCCTGTACGCCGGGCTGCTCGATGCGGCTCACCAGGCCGGTCTCCGCCAGATCCGAACCCAGTTGGTCCAGGCACCTGGGCCGCAAAACGGGTTCGTAGCCATCTGCCACGCCGAAGTCGTGACCGAACGGGGAACCTACACGGGACTGGGTGACGCCGACCCCGAAAACACCACCCGCGCCATGGCATCGGCATTAATCCGACTTGCCGAGATACGGGCCAAGGCGCGTGCCCTCGGCGACGCCATAAACGTGGCGATGACCGCCTTTGATGAACTCGGTGACACAGTCCCCGATGCGTTGCCACCCGTCACCCAACTCACCGCCCCACCTCGCTCACCAGCATCTGCCCCCCTTGGCCCATTGCGTACCGACACAATTTCAGTGCCAGAACCGCAACCGCGCAGCTACCAGACCGATCCCGCCCATCCATTCCCGCCGGTGCCTCTGGCCTCGATGCCGACCCAAGCCGAAGGGCGACCCTCCGGAAGGCCTCGGCCACCCGGAACAGGCCGACCGAGTGGGACGTCCACATCCAACCCCGATCCATCAACCGCTTCGTCCCGCCCGGCAAACCGAGGGACCGAAGTCGCACCGCCACCGACCCAGAACCAACTCGATGCAATTGACCGCATGGCGCGCGCCCTTGGACGACAGGTCAACACCGAAGGATTGACCCGTGCAATGGCGTCCGAATTGATCACACGTTTCAGTGAGGAACGTTATCCGGCGCGCCGCGGGACGACACCTCCCGACGACGAAGTGTGAAGCCTGCACCACGTTCCGGCTCAATGGCGATCGATTGGGAAAGCCCGGAACCCTCGTCAAGGCTTGACCGGAAAGTGGACACCCTGGTCGAGGTCGGCAGTCCGCACGCGCACGTCACCGTCATGGACTACGTGGAGCGTCCCGGAATGATCAAGAACCGTCAGCGCACCAGACCCGTCGATCCCGACTAACTCTCCGGCAATTGGTCGTCGGACTGCGCTCGATCCTTCGACAGGAAACGCCACGACGACCGGCCGTTTTCGCCATGCAAGACGGGCCTCATACCGTCGCGTCGTCTCGATCCACCCCGTATCTGAACACATCGGACCGACAGAATCCAACGCCCACAACAAGTCGACAATCAGGGCCTCCATAGACACTGGTCCGCCAAGTTCACCCGAGAGCGATGCCGGCGCCAGAGTTGCCCTATCCATCATCTCTAATCGGGATACCGGTACATTCGCGTTGATACCGATACCTACAATTGCGTGTCGCATCACTGGCGTCCCGTCGGGGTCGTTCCCCAATGCGGGTTCAATCAGGATTCCACCGAGTTTCCGCACGGTTCCGAAATCACCAATGGCGCAAGTGACGATGTCGTTCGGCCACTTGACTGCCGTCACAAGTCCAGTAGCCGAGGTGATGGCGTTGCCGACCGCAACGGCGACCGCAATCGCAATTCGCCCTATCCGTTCAGGCGCCACCAACTGCAGTCGCAGGATGACGGACATTGCGATCGATCCACCCGGCGGAGACTGCCATCGCGCTTTGCCTCGGCGGCCACGCCCCGCCGTCTGCGCATCTGCAACCACGGTCGTGCCATGGGACGCACCTGTGCGCGCCATTTCCGAGGCCACATCATTCGTAGATCCAGCGACCGGCAGGTAGACCAGAGGCACGCCCACCGACCCGCCAGCCTGTGAAAGGCGAGCCCGGATCAGTGCGTGATCCAGCGGTTCACCGGTCATGGTCGCGGAATCTGCCACGTCCATTCAGGACCCCCGTGTGGCAATCTCGCGCCGTGTCTTTGCAAACCAATCGGTCACGTTTCGGAATCGGTCGGGCGGATTGGCAACTATGCCAGTCCGAACGCCCCGGATCTTCGTGCTGATCGCGTACTCATACGTCGGCAAGTAGAGGGGCAGCGCGGGCACCTCCTCAGCGAAGATGGCCTGGAACTCGGCGTACGCCTTGAGCCGTTCCATGCGATCCAGCGACCGACGGCCTCGTTCGAGGGCCTCGTCTGACTTGCGGTTGGAGAAACCGCTGATGTTCAATCCCGCCGGCGCCACCTGCGTGGAATGCCACAACGAGTAGGGATCTGGGTCGAAACCGTTGAAGTCCCAACTGTAGACCGCGAGTTCGAACTTTCGGGGCAGGAGGAAATCCTGCACCAGACCGCCCGCACCGGTCGCCTGGACCTCAACATCGATCCCGATGGTCACGAGTTGTCTCTGCACTTCACCGGCGACTGCCAGCCGTTCGGGCCGATCATTGGTTAGCACCACCAGCCGTAAGGGATTCCCCTCCTTCTGGCGTCCCGGTCCGCCCGCAGGATCGGCCGTCCACCCAGCCTCATCAAGCAGGGCACGCGCACGCAGAAGGTTGTATTCGAGACGTCTGACGTTCGGGTCATATGCCCACGACGACGGCAGAATGGGACCGTCGGCACGGCGCGCGTGTCCATTGCGAGCCAGTTCGATCACGCGCCCTCGGTCGATCGCACTCGTGATTGCCTGACGGACAAGCCGGTCGGACAAGACCGGGTTTGCCGTATTCATGAACAGCATCGTGACCGTGTTCTCGGGTGCGTCGTAGATTGTCACATCCTTGCGACGTTGCAACCGCACCACGTCGCCCGGTTCGACCAGTGGTGCCCCCTCGACCTCGTCACGTTCGAGTGCGGTGAGGATTGTCTTGTAGTTCGGATAGATCCTGAAAATGATGCGCGAAAGCCACGGTGATGGCGTGTGCGATGTGTTCGCCTCAAGCGTGATCCGGTCTGGAGTCAATTCCTTCAACTTGTAGGGACCGGTCCCCACTGGTTGGATATTGAACCGGTGCGCCGGCAGGTCCCTGACCCCGACCGTCCCAAGGATGTGAGATGGAAGGATTCCAACCGTGGTGAACTCGAGAAACGGCGCAAAACTGTCCTTGGGCAAGGAAAGTCTGACCGTCAAGCGGTCCAGTTTCTCGACGTTGACATCTCGCCATTGCGCACCGTAAGGCCCGGAGTAGGCCGGGTCGCGAAGGACACCGTAGGTAAAAATGACATCATCAGCGGAAAACAGTGTGCCATCATGCCAACGTACACCGTCACGCAGATGGAAGGTGTACTGCCGAGCATCAGGCGCAATGTCCCATGTCTCGGCAAGGTTCGGGATCACTTGCCCTTGAGGGTCTGTCCGGGTTAGCCCATCGAACAGAAGTGAGACAAGCGTGTTACTCGCGTCATCACTCGCCAGGACCGGGTTGATCGACTGAGGGAAACCGGCCAGGCCCTCGACGTACGCTCCCCCGAAATCCGGAGCCTCGGTGATCTCGGCAGACTGGGCGAAACTGCCAAGAAGGAAGGCGACGACCAGAATGCCGCCGAGGGCGATCACCAGCTGAGTCGCAAGGCGCCTTCCCGATGATGACGCCATTCGCGATGGCGGCACGCCTACCCCGTCACTCGAAGCACGATCAGTGACGTGATCAGAAACACAACGGACAGGATGATGGTGAACTGGAACAGGACCTGATCAAGGCCTCTCCGGGTGGTGTAGATCGATGCATCGCTACCGCCAAAGGCGCTGCCTAGTCCGGCACTCTTGACCTGCAGCAGAATCACACCGATCAGTGTGATGGCAAGGACAATCTGTACTACGTAGAAGAGTGTTTCCATGGCTAGTCCTCAAGTATACGTGCGTGAATGCAGGGGATCCGAAGACGAAGGTTCCTGTCCTCAGGCCACACGAACAGCCGCGGCGTCAACGATACTCGCAAACCCCTCCGCCAAAAGGGACGCGCCACCAACAAGCGCTCCGTCGATATGCGGTTGGGCGAATAGCGATGCAGCATTGGTCGCCGTCACGCTCCCACCGTACTGCATCCGCATCCCATCAGCAATTTCGTGACCGTAGAGATCAGCCACCACGCCGCGAATGACGCCAACCGTCGCGTTCGCGCCTTCTGGCGTGGCCGGCCGACCAGTCCCGATTGCCCATATTGGCTCATATGCAATGACAATGCCACCCACCTCGACTGCGGGAATTCCATCCAGTGCCGCTCGGACCTGACGCGTCACAACGGTCGCGGTTGCGCCCCCGTCGTACTCCTCAAGGGTCTCACCAACGCACACGATCGGTGTCAACCCACCAGTAAGTACGGCACGCACCTTACGAGACACAACCTCATCGGTATCCCCAAATCGTGCCCGTCGTTCCGAGTGCCCCACGATCACGTAGGACGCTCCGGCACTTCCAACCATCCCGACCGAAACCTCGCCAGTATGCGCCCCGTGGGTTCCACAGTGGACGTTCTGGGCACCTAGGCCGAGATGGGTCCCATGGATGACCCCATGAACCGACACGAGCGACACGGTTGGCGGACAAAGAACGACCTCGGTTGGCCCACCATCGCGCAGGACCGTTCGGAGTGAGGTTGCCAGCGCGACAGCCTCGGCCACGGTCGTGTTCATCTTCCAGTTGCCTGCAACGATTGGGCGTCGAATTGTCATGATCATCACTCCTTATGCGACGACTGTTGGGGCAACGCGTGCCAGAAAGAAATCAGTGAGTGGTTGTGCCGGCACGGTCACGAAGGACGGCAACGCCGGGTAGTTCAACTCCCTCAAGGAACTCCAACGCGGCACCACCGCCAGTACTGACATGGGTCACCGATTCGGCGTGTCCACATGCTTCCAGTGCCGCCACCGAATCGCCCCCTCCGACAATCGTCGTGCCGTTCACCTGGACAAGCGCTTGCGCAATCCCGATTGTTCCAGCGGCAAACGGTTCCATCTCGAATACGCCCATCGGACCGTTCCAGATCACGGTCGTTGCCGAACGGATGACGTCCGCGTACCGTTCGGTCGTGGCCGGACCGATGTCAAAGACCATAGTGTTGTCTGGCACCATTCCAACCCCGACGATGAAGGTTTCCACCGAGGATGAAAGGTGTGAGGCGACAACCAGGTCGACGGGCAGGTGGATCACGGTACCGGCATGGGACGCCTCGCTCAGGATTGCACGAGCGGTGGACGCCGATGTGGCCTCCACGAACGACAACCCCATTTTGTACCCCTGTGCCCGGAGGAACGTGTTGGCCATTGCGCCACCGATGAGCAGGTGATCGGCCTTCCCAATCAGGTTCTTGAGAACCCCGATTTTGTCGGAAACCTTCTTGCCCCCGACTACTGCGACGAACGGGTGTTCCGGGTCACTCAGTGCCCTGCCCATGATGGAGATTTCGCGCTCCATCAGCAATCCAGCAACGGCCGGGAGCAGGTGCGCCACACCTTCGGTAGAGGCATGGGCACGATGTGCCGTCCCGAAAGCATCGTTCACGTACACGTCGCCAAGTTTGGCAAGTGACGCAGCGAAGTCCGGGTCGTTCGCCTCTTCCGCGCTATGAAAGCGAAGATTTTCAAGGAGCAGTACATCTCCCGGCTCAAGCGCAGCAACTGCACTCTCTGTCTCCGACCCGATGCAGTCGCGCACCGTGGTCACCGGCACCCCAATTAACTCGGACAGATGTACCGCAACCGGGGCAAGTCGCAGACCCTCCACAACGGCCCCGTCGGGACGCCCAAGGTGAGACATGAGCACGACACGAGCGCCCTGGGCCCGCAGAGCCTCGATGGTCGGGACGGCAGCACGAATGCGCGTGTCGTCGCTAATCTCACCGTCGTGCATCGGCACATTGAAGTCAACCCGCACGAGTACCCGCTTGCCGTGCGCGTCAATGTCTCGAATGGTCTGCTTGTCGAGCCCGGTCATCGGAAACCTCTGGATTGGGTGGCGACTTCAACATCGCCAAATGCATGTAATGCCGATCACCCGGTGCCTCTTACAGGCGCCGTATCATCGGTGTCAAGACCTACGTGGCCAAGTCACACCAACCACGTAGACATGATTCTCCCGCGTGAAGCGGTGGAACTGCGAGGGATGGCGGTCAGTGGGCAAACCCGCGCGAGGCGATCAGGCTAGCCAAATCAGATACTCGGCACGCGTATCCCCACTCGTTGTCGTACCACGCCGCTACCTTGACCATGTCCCCGCCAACGACCATCGTCAGCTGCGAGTCGACGATGGACGAATGCGTGTTGCCCTTGAGGTCCATCGAGACCAACGGTTCGTCGGTCACGTCCAGGATGCCGTGTAGTGGTCCCGAAGCAGCGGCTGCGCGGAGGGCGTCGTTGACTTCGCCAACCGTGGTCATCCGCTTTATGTTCGCGATGAACTCCACTATGGACACCGTCGGGGTTGGGACCCGGTACGCCACGCCATCGACAATGCCCCTCACTTCGGGAATTACCAGTGAGACTGCACGCGCGGCCCCCGTGGACGTCGGCACGATGTTCATCGCCCCGGCCCGCGCCTCGCGAAGGTCCTTCGACGCAAGGTCAAGAATACGCTGGGAATTCGTGTAGGAATGGACCGTCGTCATCATCCCCTTGACGATGCCAAAATTGTCCAGAATGACTTTTACGACCGGTGAAAGGCCGTTGGTGGTGCAACTTGCATTCGAGATGACGTGATGGTGCGCGGGGTCGTATTTGGCGTCGTTTACCCCAAGCACCACAGTGATGTCCTCACCCTTGGCCGGTGCGGAAATGATCACCTTCTTGGCACCTGCGTGAAGATGCTTCTCCGCATCCGGGCGGTTCGTGCCTACGCCAGTCGCTTCGATGACGAGATGAATCCCTCGTCCACCCCAGTCGAGTTTTGACCAGTCGCGTTCGGCAGTGATCGCGACGCGATGCCCATTCACGACGAGAACATCGGGCTCGACCTTCACCGTGCCCGGAAAGTTCCCGTAATTACTGTCGTGACGAAGCAAGTGGGCATTGGTCGCCGTGTCCACCAAATCGTTAATCGCTACGAGCTCAAGCGAAGGATGTCGTTCGAGAATTGCCTTGAACGCCTGCCGCCCAATCCTTCCAAATCCATTGATCCCAATCCGCATGACATCGTCCTTACGCCCGGCACCCCGCCGGTCACCTGTTTTTTTCAAATCACCATTCCGGGCTCCATCTGACGGACGGAGACGGAACGCTTCGACATCGGGAACTCGCAAGTATCGACCGACCGTCGCCCGAGCCGAGCGAAATCAGTGACTGGCCGTCTCGACTGCCCCCGTCGCCTTCTTGCTGCGCTTCATTTGTTGCGCGAAGTGGGAGGATGCCGCGAGTGGCGAGGCGTTGGTCCGTACTTAAAGGATACAACGGAACCCCACGATACCCCCGCCTGGGGGCGCGGTCGCACACCGCTCCGAAGAAGGAGTTGGAGCCAGGGTCACCACGGGAGCACAAGTGACCCATCGATGCCATATGGCCGGGACTGCGATCAAGTCCAGGAACGGCGCGTTCCATGTCATGAAATGTTCATGCAACCCGGCCAACAACCGCGAAATGCCCGAGGGAACAAGTCCGGCCGCGGGCGAGGTCGCCCAACCCGGTACTACGTCTGGGTCTCAATCAGCATCGTCGTCGCCCTGTCGATGGCCATGCCGTTCTGCAACACCGCCATCACCCCATAATCGCCCCAGCAAAGCACCGTTCGATGCATGGAGCGATTCGTAGGCCCATGGGTCAAGCCTCGGGGTCAACGGGTGGAGTCACCTTGAGCGCCTCACCCGCGTAGTTCCCGATGTGTTCGGCAAGCGCCAGAACATCAACCGGCAGAACCATGCGCGTGGATGGGCTCGCACCGAGTGCCTTCAGGGCCTCAAGGTGCTGCAGTGTCATGGTGCGCGCGTCGATTTGCGACGCCGCTTGCATCACCAGTTCGAGCGCCCGGGCTGTTCCCTCGGCCTGCAACCTGACGGCCGCCCGTTCGCCTTCGGCCTTGAGCACCGCCGACTGGCGATCACCTTGGGCAACCAGAACGACTGCCTCTCGACGCCCTTCGGCCTCCGAAACCCGGGCCCGGCGATCACGCTCGGCCGACATCTGGCGGTTCATCGCTTCCTGAACAAGCGGTGGTGGCACGATTTCGCGGATCTCGACATTCGTGATCTTGATTCCCCACCGTTCGGTGACCGCATCGAGCTTCACGCGCAGGACATCATTGATCGTCTCGCGCTTTGACAGCACGTCGTCAAGTGACAGGTCTCCGATGACTGCACGAACGGTCGTGGTGGCGATTCCCTGGGTCGCCCCTTCGGGATTTGACACCTCGACGACCGACAACGCCGGGTCGACAACCTTGCGGTAGATCAGGAAGTCAACAGCAATTGAGGCATTGTCCTTGGTAATGCACTTCTGTTGCGGGATCTGAAGGAAGGACTCCCGGAGATCGACACTGACCGCGCGTTCAAGGAACGGGACAACGATCTGCACGCCAGGCCCCCTGGCACCGACACACCGCCCCAGTCGGAAGACCACGAGTCTCTGGTACTCAGGGATGATCCGGACACCCCGGATGATGATCCCGAGGAACACCACTGCTGCGGCGAGCCATCCCATGTTGCTTACTCCGACCGAGGGACCGCGCCAACGAGTTCCGTTCCGGCTGCTACCGGCTCGACAATCAGTGTCAGTCCCCACCGATCCGTCACCCGGATCGCTTGCCCACTCTTCATCGTACCCGCAATCGCACGTCCACTCCATACCTCGCCCCGGACGCTCACCGTTCCACCCGGTACAAGCGCGGTGATGGCAACACCCGTTTCACCGGGAAGAGGCATCGCCGTCCGCGCAGGGCGCCCGACCGTCCCGATCGCTTTCCCGACGACAAGACCGGTGGAAACCGCCAGGAAACCGACAGATCCGATCATGATCAGCGGGTTCAGGCGTGCCGGCACACCGCCCACCGTCGGGCCGGAATCCGGGAAGAGCCACCAACTCCCAAGCGCGATCGCCATGACCCCACCGACGGCCAGCATCCCGTGTCCTCCGGCCTTCAGTTCCGCAACCAGGAGGCTCACCCCCAGTCCGAGCACTGCAACCGCACCTTTCTCAACCGGGAGGCTGTTAAATCCCATCAACGCCAGGACAAGGCAGATCGTGCCGACCAGACCGGCCGCCCCGCCTGTCGCTGCAAAGACCTCCGACCCGATCAAGACAAGGCCGATGAGGCAGAGCAGGTAGGCCACCACCGGTTGGGCGACAATCGCCAAGGTCAACTCGGCTAGCGACGGTGAAATCTCGACAATGACCGCATCGCGCGTGCGTAACGGCCGGTCGCCCCAGGGGCCGGCAACACGACGCCCATCTAGCTGAACAAGAGCGTCTTCCAGGTCCGAAGCGACAAGTTCAACAACCCCAGCCCGCAACGCGTCGGATGAACCAAGAACCACACTCTCTCGCACCGCACGTTCGGCCCATTCGGCGTTGCGTCCGCGCTGAATGGCCAACCCACGGATGTAACCAACCGCGTCGTTGGTGACCTTCTCCATAATGACAGGGTCGATTGGGATCACCATTCCGCCCTCGACTGCAACCGGGTGAGCCGCACCCATGGTCGTTCCCGGTGCCATCACCGCCACGTCGGACGCAAGAACGATGAAGGTGCCAGCCGAAGCCGCCCTCGCACCGGAAGGTCCAACCATGACGATCACCGGAAGCGGCGCACCGAGGAGGCGTTGGACAATCTCACGCATTGAGACGTCGAGCCCCCCGGGAGTGTCCAGCAAAATGACTAGGGCCTCTGCATCACGACGTTCCGACGACGTAACAACCCGTTCGACGTATTGGGAGACGGCCGGGTCAATCTCGCCGACCACCCGGGCGACGACAACCTCGCGAACCGAGGCCGACTGTGCACTCACAGGCAGACCTGACCAACCGAGGAGAGTGACCACGGCCACAGCGATGATCGCAACGCCGGCTAACGACCGCACAATGGGCGTCACGAACCCAATCAAGGCGCGTGTGCGAACAGAAACGGTGTCACACGGTGTCACTTCGCACCCTTCCATCCGTTTCCATCCTGGTACGAGTATGGGCGCACCACGGTGGCCGGTCAACTGCTCACACGTACGAGCGCATCCATGTGCTGCGTCCACCCCGCCTGGGGGGGGTGAGGCACGGCGGGCAGGGACCAGCATGGAACGCGGTCGCGCATCGGCCGTGTCCTCTTGCCAGTTTCTGGTTACGCGGAACATGAAGTCCCTATTTGAACCGGCCCACGTCGCCGGGCAAGGTTTATGGTGATGACCGAAGGCCAACTCAACGCCATGACCCGACCTGCGACCGGCCAGACGGTCATCGTTACCGGCGCTGCCGGATTCATCGGCAGCCACACAAGTGAGGCACTGCTCCGGCGTGGTGACAATGTCGTGGCAATCGACTCCTTCACGCCCCACTACAACCCCGTACGCAAGCAGGCCAATCTGGCATCGGTCCAGGCAACCGCCGACGCAATCCGTCGTGCCCTCGGCCCGTCATCACCCCAGTACACATTTCTGGAGGCCGATTGCTGCCGCGCAGACGACCTTGACCGGGCATTCCAGATTGGCGCCACGTTCAGTGCAGGCTGGCCGGTCCGGCGGATGATCCATCTGGCGGGACGTGCCGGCGTCCGTGCGCCAGCCAGTGAAGCACCCAACTACGTCGCGATGAACGTAGTGGCCACAACCGAGATCCTGGAAGCCTGCCGGAGACACGGCTTCGGCGACACGGCCGGTTCTGGTTTGCCTGGGGATCAGGTAGTGGAAGGGCAGGGCCAACCGCTCGTCGGGCACCTTGCGATGGCTTCAAGCAGTTCGGTCTACGGCGGGGGGCCACCAGGGTGGGACGGACCTTTCCATGAGAATATGGCCGCCGACCGTCCACTTTCGGTCTACGCCGCTACAAAGCGTGCAACCGAAGTGATCGCCCACGCATACACCCGAGTCTCAAACGTGCGTGTCACCTGCCTGCGCTTTTTCACCGTTGTCGGCCCGCGTGCCCGCCCTGATCTCACCCCATCAATTTTCGGACGTGCCATCTGGGAAGGACGCCCGATCACGCAGTTCGGTGACGGTTCAATGGCTCGCGACTACACATTTGTCGGTGATACGGTCACCGGCCTCCTCGCATCACTTGACCGTTTCGAGCGAGCGAACGCGGGCATCGTGGCACACGGTGACGACTACGAGGTCATCAATCTGGGAAACGACCGTCCAATAACGCTCTCCTATTACCTTGAAACCCTTGCCGGACTCCTCGATCGCACACCTGTGATCAACGAAGTCCCGGTTCCGCCATCCGAACCCATGCGTACCTGGGCCGATCTCTCAAAGGCGCGACGCCTCCTCGCGTATGCCCCGACAACACCCTTCGAGGAAGCGCTTGCGTCGTTCATTGATTGGTATCGCGCCACAATCCTTGAACCACCGGTGGCCTGATCTCACCAGACCCACTTGGACTGGTACATCGGTACAGTCTGTGCGATATCCCATCCTCCTGCCGCTTCAGGGACATTGGCAAACCATCGGTGCCAGTGCGACGATATCGGTACGCATGACGGACCGAACTGCCAGACGTAACCCACAATCGACCCCCCCGGCACGGCCAATGACCTTGAGACCGCACGCGATTCTCATTGGTGTGGCCATCAGCTATCTCTTGCAAGTAGGTGGGGGATACCTCGCGGCCACACAGGGCATCGTCCGTGACCCCGGAGCGGAACTCGGCGGTGACTTCAGCGCCCTCCCAATCCTGCAGTTCGGCACGATCTTCATCGGCGGATACCTGTCAGGTCGAATCGCGGGCGTGGCAGGGTTCATCAATGGCATTGCCGTCAGTGTTGCGTTCATCCTCATCTGGGCCGGTCTGAACGCGTACAACGAATCCAAGCTCGTTGAAGAGTTCGGCCCCCTTGTTCTCCCCCCGATGAACATGGGCGGGATTGTTCTGGGCGATATCCTCAACCTGTCAGCTGGCGCCTTCGGTGGATGGCTTGCCGACCGTTGGGGTCGGTGATCGCGCACGGCGCCCAGCCGAATCCGGGACGACGTCGCGGGCAAAGGGAACCATTCGTGCTTCGGCAGTCGTGTTCCCATTGACCCAACCGAACGGCAAGGCTAAGGGTGCCGTGGCATCAAAGCGAAGCGGATACACATCAGGTGGGGTGGGGCTGAGTAATCGGAAACCAGAAGACGGGGCTGTGAAGCGTCACCGCCGCACCCCAAGGAGAGGTACAGCACAATGACCACACAGACCCCTTCACCCCTGCCGGGAAGCCTTGCCGACGTTGATCCTGAGGTCCTGGCGATGATTGACGGCGAGACACGCCGCCTCCGCGAGACCATCCAGCTGATCCCGTCGGAAAACTACCCCAGTCAAGCGGTCATGGAAGCAACGGGTTCGGTCTTTACCACCAAATATGCCGAGGGGTACCCGAAGCGACGCTATTACCAAGGGTGTCAGTGGGTCGATGCCGTCGAAGACTTGGCACGCAAGCGAGCGTGCACCCTTTTTGGCGCCGACCATGCCAATGTCCAGCCCCACTCCGGCAGTTCGGCGAACATGGGCGTCTATCTCGCTTCGCTCAACTACGGCGACACCGTCATGGGACTTGACCTGATCGCAGGCGGTCACCTGACGCACGGTTCCCCCGTAAACTTCAGTGCCAAGCTATACAAGTTCGTCGCCTACGGGGTCGATCCGAAGACCGAACTCATCGACTTCGACCAGGTGCGTGATGTTGCCCGTGCCAACCGTCCAAAGATGATCGTCGTCGGTGCGACCGCATATCCGCGGATCTTCGACTGGGCAACCTTCAAGGAAATCGCCGACGAAGTCGGTGCGCTGCTCCTCGCGGACATCGCCCATATCTCGGGCCTGATTGCCGGCGGGGCCCACCCATCCCCGGTGCCATTCGCTGACTTCTGTTCCACCAGCACGCACAAGGCCCTGCGTGGTCCTCGAGGTGGAATGATCCTGTGCAAGTCCGAATGGGCCGAACGAATCGACAAGGCAATCATGCCCGGACTTCAGGGCGGACCCTTGGAACACGTCATCGCGGCAAAGGCGGTGATGCTTCACGAAGCCCTGCAGCCCGCCTTCCGCGACTACGCGCATGCCGTCGTTTTCAACGCAAAGGCGCTCGCACAGTCGCTACTTGATGAGGGTCTGACCCTTGTCACTGGAGGCACAGAGAACCACCTGCTCATTGTTCGCCTCGGTGATACCGGACCGACCGGTAAGGAAATTGCACGCGCCCTCGAGCGCGCCGGCCTCATCGCAAACGCGAACACGGTGCCCGGGGAGACCCGTGGGGCCTTCCAGACCAGCGGCGTACGTTTCGGGACACCGGCAGCGACCACCTTCGGTTTCGGCGCCGACCAGTTCCGCACAATCGGGAAACTGATCGCGCGCGTCATCAAGGATCCCGCAGACACCACCATGCTGAAGTCGACCGCCAACGAAGTCCGCGACCTGTGCCATGCGGTCGAGACCCGTCGGCTTGACCTCTCCCACTCGGCGGCCTAGGTCCGTCAGTCCGTCAGTCCGTCAGTCCGTCAGTCCGTCAGTCCGGCACACCGTCCCAAAACCGTCCGTCGCCCCGGGTTCTCAAGAGCCTGGGGGCGATGCAGGTACGAGTTGGTCGGGCATCCGTGTCCTGTACGTTGCGTCGACCGGGTGCCGAGCGCGTCCCGGCGATTCGGTGGGAATGTGACCTACACTACCGATGTGGTTTCACTATTGGGCATGAAAGCCAGCGGATCGCTCCCACGCCGTCGTGAGGCGATGGATGACGATGCGACCGTTACCCAATCAGTCACGACCATTACCGAATACACTGAAGAAGCTGCACCCGCTGTCGCCACCCTCTGGCGCGAGAGTGCGGTTGAGTGGCCCGGTGGAGGTCCATTCGGGGGGCGGCACGCCACAACTGAAGGCGTGCGACACGAATTGCGTGGCAATCGACCGCTAACCACCTTTATCGCTTGGAGACCTGACCGGGTCTCAGGGGAACCTCGTGCCGTCGGGTTTCTGTCGCTCATTGCCCAGCCAGAGGATCCGACCGCGACCTACGTTGGTCTCCTGACGGCCCATCCCGAATGGCACGGGTTCGGTGTCGGGCGTGAACTCCTCACCGCGGCACTTGATAGAACCGTGTCACTCGGGTTCGACCGCATCGACTTGCACACCTGGTCGGGCAACCTCAAGGCGATGCCCCTCTACAAGAAGACCGGGTTCTTCTGGGTGCCAGACACGTCCGTGCGCATGGCGAACTTCCTGCCATTGCTGCTGAAGATCGGTCCGGTACGCGACTACTTCGATCAGACCGGAGCGGATTGGTACCGCGACGCGGTCCGTGAACTCGACGTCACGCCTGATCGGGAGAAGTTTGGCAGCGCCGAGGTCTACACCTACGAATGGGTCCGTGAAGGCCACACCCTTCGCACCCGCATCGACCGTCACGCGAATGCCCTGCTCACGCTTGAGACACCGAATCTATCGATTGATGTGAGCCTTGACGATACGAGGCTGCCAATCGGCACCACACGTCACTTGGGCGTACACATTTCAGTGCCAATCGGCGCGATGGACGTCTCCGCAACGATCGTTGCCACCGGCGAAGGCGCCGTCCGGGCAAGCCACCAAGCCAATCGCACCATAACCGCCGGCGACAACGGCTCCTGGACATGGCCGGTCAGTGGCACAATCGGCAGCCAGTCGAAACCTCGGCCCGGCACCACATCTCCCGACGTGATGCGCGTCCTTGCGATAGTCAACGAGACGCCAATCAACTTCGCAGCTGCGGTTCGGGTAGTGCCTCCAGTGAGCCTAAGCGTCGAGGATGTCAACCCGCTCACCCCGGGCACCTCTCGCACCATCTGGGTGACCGCACAAAATGAACTCGACATTCCTGTGGAGGCAACGACCCGGGTAACTGTCTCCGGGCCGTTCGCCGTGGATGTCGCCACTCGAACCACGACGATCATCGCCCGAGGGCGCTATTCATTCCCCGTAAGCCTCACCGCGAACGGCAGCGGCGATGGATCGTTGCAACTGGTCGGCGAAGTCGCCGGAGCGGAGCAAGGCACGCCGACCAGCAATGCGGATGCTGGGGTTACCACGTCTTCAGCCGAGTTCGCCCCTCCGGTCTTCATCCCGTTGCATGCGGGTCCGACCGGATCACGCTTTGTTGAACAGACCGAGGCACACGTCCGTGTCATCACAGATGACCTGATCGTCACGGCACCGCTCCCAAGCTCCGGTTGGCAGCCATCGTTCACCGTCGTCGACCGACATACCGGAAACGAACTATTACGTCATTCCTGCGGCCTTGGTCCGCCATTCGCCCCATCGGCAATCAGCAATTGTTCATGGACACCCCACATCACGCGGGATGAAACCGGCCTGACCGTCGCACTTCGCTCGCAACCCGAACGCATCGCCGGCGTGACCTTCGAGCGCCTAATCCGGCTCGCGGGCAGTTCGATGCTTGAAGTCCAGTACCGCCTTGTCAATGGTTCATCGTCGGAGTGCACGCTTGAAGTCAGTGCGGGAACCTCTGCCGAACTGGATGGCGTCCGGCAGTCTCAGATTGCGTGTGTTGTCGACGGCACGGTCATTGTCGATGAGAGTGACCGCTTCCCGGACTGGGACGACCCGTCAGGTGGAGCGTCACATCTTTCCGAACCCTGGATTGCCGAGTTTGGCGATGGAATGGTCGTCGGCGTGATCTGGTCCGATGCACGCGACGTGACCAGTGACAACCGTTTGGCCGAACTCATCCTGCCATTCGGGACGGTCGCGCCCGGAGGCTCTGCCACGACCGCACCAATCGGCCTCTATGCCGGGGCCGGGGACTGGCATACCGTCCGCTCCCGATGGCGCTCACTGTTCTCGAGCCAGTCATCCTCTGCGGACCAAGTTGGCACAAAAAACCACACGTCATCGGCCGCACATCCGTCAATTGAGATTACTCTCGACCGCGCCTTCGTCGCCGGCAACCACGTCTCCTCCAACGTGACCGTCAGCCACGTAAACGACGACCCGATGACTGGGTACCTCATCCTCGATACACCAACTGGCACGGCCGATATTGGCGAGGTCACCACACGAGGTTCCGGAAACCCGGTCATCGTGCCCGTGACACTCGCCTTGCCAGACTGGGGCGCCACTGGTTGCTCGGCATTCCCGGTATCCGTGAACCTCGCGACCACCGAGACGACCTACCGTTTCCCGGTTCCGCTGGTTCGGGTTGGCGATGGCAGACCAGTTGAGGTAACCATCGGCGATATCGAGCAGCACGGTGGCGTGACACGCCAGACCGTCACACTCGACACAGGCCGGATGCGGGTTCGTGCCATCCCTACAGAACGTGGCCGTATCTATGCCTTGGAAACCCCGTCACATCCGTCTTACTTCAGGGCAGGGGACAGTGCCCGCCCGTCGATTGAGCAGGACTGGGTAAACCACCTGTTCAGCAGCGTTCCCGATCCGAAACCATGGGTATGGTTCAACCCTTGGTACGGCGGGGTGTCCGTGCACCTGAGAGACGGCGGATGGCACTCCGGTACAACGTGCCTTGACCACGCAATGTGGGAATGGCATCCCGTGGCATCCCGCCGGGGTGGTGTCTTGTGGAATGGATTCACGACGACCGCGACGGTTGATGCGTCAAAGGTTCCACCGGATCAAGCCCGCCTTGTTGGCCTGTCCGTTACCACAACCTATCTGGTTGCCGGTGGCGGGACGACGCTTGCCATCGAAACCACGGTCACCAACGGGACCCAATCCCGCCTTCATTCCAACTTGACGCTTGGCACCTACCTGCAACCGGGCGGAAGTGTCAACGATGTTGTTGTGCACTACCTGCGCCACGGGGAGCGGAGCCGCGCACGTGCCCACGGGACCCTCTGGTCCACGACCGAAGGGTGGATTGCCGTTGCATCAGGAAATGCCGGACCAGCATTGACCATCGTCAGCAGTGATACCCGCGCGCGGATGATGTGCGGAGACATGGGTCTCCTCGGCGTACATCCATTCATTGCGTCCGACATCGATCTGGTACCGGGTGCCTCGCAAATGTCTACCACCTACATTGCCGTGGCACGCGACCTCGACGAAGCGCGCGCATACCGGCCCCTGGTTGGAACCGCGCTTCCTTTGGCGAATGCCTGAACGATGCCCGAGACCACCGCGATCATCTACAGTCCACGCCACCGCGAACACCAACCGCGTATCGAAGTCCTGTATGGCCGCCACACGCCACACCCCGAGCGACCCGAGCGGGTCGAGGCGATCAGATTGGCCATCGCGGGTTCTCGCTGGGAACACACGGTTCGAGGCCCGTCATCATTCCCGATCGTGATCGCGACATCGGTGCATGAACCCGCCTACGTGGCGTTCCTGCATGAACACGCTGACCTTGCCGCCGAGGAGGGTCTGGATGGCGAGTGGTTCCCTTACACGTGGCCTCGCGACCGTGGGCTCGATCTGGGCACGCCCATCTCCAAACACACGGTTGATCTGGCGTGGCACTCCGCCGAATGTGCCCTGACCGCAGCAAAGGTCGTCCGCGACGGCGCGCCGTGGTCGTTCTCCATCGGCCGTCCACCCGGTCACCACGCGTCCGTCGGGGCGCACGGAGGCTATTGCTACTTCAACCATGCTGCCCTAGTCGCCCAGTCGTTCCTTGATGCGCCCTCAATGACGGGACGCACGGCCGACCGCGTTGCGATCCTCGACCTCGATATCCACCACGGCAACGGCACCCAGGACATCTTCTACGCCAGTGACCGGGTCTTCTACGCCAGCATTCATGGCGAACCGGACTGGGCATACCCGCCTCACTCAGGCTTTGCGGGCGAGACGGGAACGCGCGCCGGTAGCGGTGCAAACTACAACCAACCGTTGCCCATCGGGACCGGATGGCGCGAATATTCCCATGCACTTGACCGCGCGTTCGATCGCATGGCGCAGTTCGATCCGTCGCACCTGGTGGTCTCGCAGGGGTTCGATACCTTTTCCGGCGACCGTTGGGGAGGCTTCGAACTCCACGCACCCGACTACGCCCGCATTGGCGAACGCCTGCGCACCTTCGGCCGGCCAATCGTCATCATCCTTGAAGGGGGCTACGAACCGGCGAACATCGCCGCCGGCACTATGTCCCTTCTGGACGGCCTCGCCTGACCCCCCACCGGCAATCCCTGAGCAAATCGTCTTGAAGTCCGGGGCGATGGGGGCGGGGTTCCATGGTGAACATCACGCTGGTCCACCTTGGTAACGCTACGCCGCTACCGTTACCAAGCCCAGTGCGCGTTCAGCTGCCTTGAGGACCACAGGGATCTGTGCAGCCTCGAACTGGTAATGCGTCACCATTCTGAGGGTGTCCCCATACGGGCTGCCCACCTTCACTCCCTGTGACGCGAGACCGGCCACAAAATCCTCTGAAGAGGCCGTGGGGCTATCCACCGTCACCATAATGATGTTGGTCTGCACGCGATCGACATCCACACGCAGTCCGGGCACGTTTGCCAAGCCACTGGCAAGCGCCTTCGCGTTGGCGTGATCGATAGCCATCCGGTCGATCATCTCGTCAAGCGCGACCACACCAGCCGCCGCGAAGATGCCACTCTGGCGCAGGCCACCACCAACCATCTTGCGCCACCGACGTGCCTCGGCAATGAAATCTGCATCGCCGGCCAGGATACTTCCCATCGGGCATCCAAGACCCTTGGACATGCAGAACGTCACTGAGTCAATCTCGCGGACCAGCCGTGCCGGGGTGACGCCCTGTGAGACCGCTG
Organism: Thermoflexus hugenholtzii JAD2; assembly: GCA_945907765.1. Classification (GTDB taxonomy): domain Bacteria; phylum Chloroflexota; class UBA11872; order UBA12225; family UBA12225; genus UBA12225. The sequence goes on from CAMDTO010000002.1 coordinate 57,981, forward strand.
CGTTGAAGATCCGCGCACCATCAACGTGGACCCGCAAACCATGAACGTGAGCGGCGCCGCACATTGCATCGGTATCGGCGACCGAGACCGACGCGCCACCTTCTCGATTGACGGTGTTCTCTAGGCAAAGGAGGCTTGAACGCGCGAAGTGGAGATTGTGAGGGTCGCGTATCGAATGGGCAATATCCTCAATATCGAACACCCCTCGGTTCCACGCCAAGGCACGCATCTGTACCCCACCGAGGACACTCACACCACCGGCCTCATAGTTCAGGAGATGCGAGTTGGGCCCCGCCAGTACCTCGTCACCGCGCCTCGTCTGGGCCAGGACACCAACAAGGTTCCCCATCGTCCCCGACAGCAGCAGCAGAGCAGCCTCCTTGCCCAAGATGGCAGCCGCCTTCTCCTCGAGGAGGTTCACTGTCGGATCCTCGCCGAACACATCATCTCCAACCTCTGCCGAAGCCATCGCCTCCCGCATCGACGCTGTCGGGTGCGTCACCGTGTCGCTTCGAAGATCAATCCCTGCGCTTGTCATATTGAATGCAACCTACCCTTGAGATGTTGTTGGAACACGATCGCCAAGTTTCGCTTCACGGCCGGCGCGGATCCGCCCGATGTTGTCACGGTGAGTCGCGATCACGAAGAATCCGGCAACAAGACCGAACGCCAGATACGGTAGCGGGTAATCCGGGTTCTCGAAAAGCCTCAAGGCGAACATCGTCGGCACATCAATCGCCGAAACAAGGCTCGCCAGAGACACGTACTTGCTCCACCACGCGACCGTGATGAAGATCGTCAGAGCGACCACGAACACTTCCGGATCCATGACCAGGATGGAGAACGCGGCCACGAGGACCCCCCGCCCACCGCGGAATCGCGCGAAGACTGGCCACGTATGCCCAACCACTGCACTCAGCGCAGCCACGACATGAACCCACGCGTCATCCGGAAGGATGTACCGCGCGAGACCGACCGAGATGATTGCCTTGGAAGCATCAAGGGCGATGACCGAAAAAGCCGCCGCCTTGCCAAACACGCGCAGGACGTTCGTTGCCCCGGTCTTGCGGCTACCGAAATCCCGGACATCCTTGCCATGGATGATGAGCCCGTACCAGAGGCCGGATGGCACCGACCCGCACAGGTACGCAACAACGGTCAATCCGATCGCCGTTATGAGTACGTACGTCATCAGTCACCCCGTCATGGAACGCGCACGGAAGCACGTAATCGCCATTCGGTCCACGTCGGCGCCACAGTACCGCATGGCACCACTGCCCGCCACGTCGGTCTCATTCTCCCCACCCCGCCGCAACGGGAGACGGTTGGGGGTTCGCCTGTCGAATCCCCTTCAGCGACGCGGACGTGACCGAGGCTTTGGCGTGTCCTTCTCCGGATTCCGTGGCCGGAACCGCAAACGGATCGGCGTTCCCCGGAACGGATACGTCTCCCGCAACGTGTTTTCCAGATACCGCTGATAGGTGAAATGCACCGCTGCCGGATCGTTTACGAAGAAGACGAATGTCGGCGGGATCACCTCGGCCTGGGTCACGAAACTGAACCGGGCCAATTTGCCTCGGAAACCGCGGGGCGGGTTGTTCTCGATCGCACGGGATAGGAACTCATTCAGCTTGCTTGTGGAGATCCGTTCCTGACGAACGGCATGCACAAGCTTCGCCTCATCAAGGACCTTGCGCGCGCGTTGGCCTGTCAGCGCCGAAATAAAGACAACCGGAGCCCACCGCATGAAGTTCAGGTCGCGGCCCAGTTCCTCCAGATAGCGCGCCGCGGTATACGTGTCCTTCTCGGGGACCGCATCCCACTTGTTCACCACCACCACCACGCCACGACCCTGCGCCTCAATCTCGCCGGCAATATGGACATCCTGCGCGGTCACGCCTTCAATGGCATCGATCATGATGATCGACACATCAGACCTGCCAATCGCACGAAACGACCGCAGGACACTGTATTTCTCAATCCCGGGCTCCACCCGTCCCCGGCGGCGGATTCCTGCCGTGTCGATCAACACCATCTCTTGGTCGTCATGCATGACCACGCTATCGATCGCATCCCGGGTTGTGCCGGGAATGTCGCTGACAACTGCCCGCTGTTCGCCAAGCAAGCGATTGAGCAGACTCGACTTGCCAACGTTTGGCCGACCGACAATCGCGATCTTCAGGCGGGTGTCCTCGACAACCTCATCGCGTGGCGTCGGAGGAAGGCGTTCGATGATCGCGTCCAGCAGGTCGCCAACGTTCGCCGCGTGGTACGCCGATACCGGGATCACTTCATCAAAGCCAAGCACCCAGAATTCGGCAGAGGACGTACGCCGCCCATCGTTGTCAGCCTTGCCGGGGACGACAACAACTGGCCGTGCCTCGCGGTCGGCCTTGAGCCCGGCGCGTCCGAGACCGCTTCGCAACATCTGGCCAATCTCATGGTCGGCAGCCGTCACACCGTCGACCGAGTCGGTTGCGAACAGGATGACGTCAGCCTCCTCGATGGCCACCCGCACCTGGGCGGCGACACCGGTGAGGATCGCGTCGGTTGGGCGCAACTCAAGTCCACCAGTGTCGATCAGGGTGAAGACACGGCCACCCCACTCGACTTCACCATAAAGGCGGTCCCGGGTTGTCCCCGGCAGGTCTTCCACAATCGCCCGACGCTGTCCCGTCAATCGGTTGAAGAGCGTGGATTTCCCCACATTCGGTCGCCCGACAATCGCGACCACTGGCCTGGGGTGTGCCCCGGGAGGCAGGGCCAGGCTCCCGAGTTCCATGCCCTCGGCTGACATGCCAGCCGCCACTGCTTCAGGGGTCATGGACACGTCCATGCGATGGTCTCCATTCCGTCGACCAGGACCAGCCGTGTTCCGGCCGGTCGTCGATCACGTGGGGAACACACCAGGACGTTTCGTCATGGCGGTTCCGGCCAGTTACACAATTGCGAGCGCGCGACCGATCACCTGCCGTGATGATCGCGCACGCAGTTCGGCCCCGGCCGCTTCAAGGAGTGCGTTCACGACATCCGGAATCGTGCGCACCGGAATCACCGTTGCCAACGTGGAGGCCCGCAACTCCGCCAGCGTGGTCCCATCCAGGAAGGCATGCCCGGCATCATCAAGAGCGACCCGCGGAATGAAATACAGGTCTCCTGCACCGACCCCTGCCGTGACTGCCGCCGACACCAGATCACGGCCTCCAAGCAATCCCGAAACTGTCACCACCGGCCCGAACAGCGAGTTCGTGATCACCTCGGTGCGCATCGCAAGGTTCGGCACCCCGGACATCTCTGTCGCAATCTGGTGCAACGTCGGTCCAATCAGGGTGGCGCACGCCAGTACTCCCGAAACCGGTCTAGGCAAGCCTTCGGCCAATGTGGTCCGACGCAGGCGTCGCCAGTCATCAAGGAGGGCCCGGACCATCCCGATGCCATTCTCGTACTGGACATACCCGTCGTACTTGACTGAACCGGGCACCGGCTTCCCTGCAAGCAGATACACCTCATCCGACAGGAACAGCCACGTGTGGTTCCGCTCCTTCTCGAACTTCCGTTGCAGGGGTCTCGCCCACGCGATCAGCCTCTTCGCCTCATCCGCGGTGATCAGCCTGAGCATGGGAGCCGATGCGGTTCGCTGCTCAAGGCCCTGGCGGTGCACCGGGTCAAGGTCCGGACGGGCCAACTGTTCGTCGAGGCGCCGCCGGAGCCCATCCTGCCGATCAAAACGCTGTTGCGTCAATCCGACAGGGACAACAGCCAGCGACAAGACATTCGGCCACCGCGACGCCAGGTCAGCGACGGTCTTTTCCAAGTGGACGCCATCGTTCCACTCCGGTGTCAGAACGACCTGTGTGTGGACCTTGATCCCCCAACTTGCCAGACGGTCCAACTGTTCCAGGATGTCTGGCGAAGTCGGGTTCCCAAGCAATCGACGGCGCACTTCAAGATCAGTGGCGTGGACCGAAACGTAGAGGGGCGAAAGATGCTGGTCATGGATCTTCCGCCAGTCTTCATCAGAAAGGTTCGTGAGGGTGACGAAGTTTGCCGCGAGGAACGAATAGCGGAAGTCATCATCCTTCAGGTAGATGGCGCGCCGCATCTTCGCTGGAGACTGGTCTACAAAGCAGAATACGCACCGGTTGTTGCAGATCCTGATCCCGTCCTCGGTGGGGTCAACGAACTCAAGACCTAGTCCGTCCCCGGTCTCCAGACCCGCAGCGAGGCGCGACTGCCCAGGCGTCGCGGCCGGTTCCCACTGGATCGAAACCTCATCGGCAGACGCGAAGACATGCACGTCGATCACATCATGGACGGCCTGACCGTCAATTGCGATCAAGCGATCGCCCGGCCGGATCCCGTGTGCCTCGGCATCACTGCCGATTGCGACTGCTTTTACCGTAAGCATCAAAAAACAAGTCTATCAGGTAGCCCCAGCGTTGATGGGACGCCCTACGCCTACCCCCATCTGGAAACCTGCCCCAAACGTCGCCACCCGACCGACCGGATCACTTCACCGGAACCTGAGTGCGACAACCGACAATCCCGCCAGCACAAGCGCAGGCCGGATGAATATTGGCCCTGATGGATCGACGAACTCGACCACTACTGCGACAGTTGCCAGCACAATGCCGGCAAGCAAGACGGCACCAACTCGCATTGACCTCGCACGGAACGCCATCACCGCCATGGCGACGATCAATGATGGAAACATCGCGCGTGGCGTGGACGCGGACACAACCGCCGTGGCAATAACGGCTAATGCGACTGCCACCTCAACCGCCATCCGACGCAACACCGGGTACAGGCACCAGCCAACGGCGAAGACCACACCAACCCAGATTGCCATGACAGACACGAACGTTCCCTCAGCGAGCATCCCTTTCGGAATGACGGACCCACTCTCATGGGGAAAGAACGTCGCAACCAGCGAGATCAGGGTGATGTTCGATGGGTCCGGCGCGAAGACCACATCACCAGCCAAACGGAAGAGTGGCGGCGCCCCGGACAGCATCGCGACACCCCACCCCGCGATCCCGAAAAGACCGAGCGCACCGCGTCGAACGTCGTCAATCTCCGAGGGCACAGGACCCTCCCGAGGCACTCCCTGACCCGGGACCACGATGGTCTCCCCCGAGGGCACCCCACTAGTGTCAATTCCGTGGTCCTCATCCATGTCTTCGTCATCGAGACCGACCGGATCACCGGGTCGTCGACCTAAGGCGTACCCGATGGCCGATCCGGACAGCGATGGTGCAAGCAACACGATGATCAAGATCGCTACCGCTGACAAGCGGTCATGCCCGAGGAACACCCCCCACAGGACCGCACCAACGAGTCCGGCAACCGCCGTGGAAACCCATGACCACGGCATCACGACGACCCACACGACACAGCCGAAAGTCGCAACCGAAAGGACGACCGCTACCCACCAGCTGGGATGTGAGGGCGCAAGCAACCCAGAAACACCCACCCCGTCAACGTCGCGCCCCCCCAGGTCAAGGGCCCGGACCACTGCAATTGCAATGACCCCACCCGCGATGAGAGGCCCGGGTGCCGCGCACCCAACTGAGCACGTGCCTGACACCGTGGCCCAAGCGGGGTCACTGACATGAATCGAAGCGAGCAATGGCAGGGCTCCGCACAGGGCCGTGCCGAACCCTAGGGCATCAATCCGATCCTGTGAGCTTCGTCGAACGATACCCAAGAGCCCGATCGCGACTGGGATCACGACTGCCAGTCCAATCCAGGTGAGCCCGGGTATCCCATCAAGGCGTCCAGCGAGCAACGAAGCGACAAGCAAGCCAACCGACGCGATCCCTACCGGCCCGGACAGTCGGATCAACCTGCTCCCCTTTCTGGGGGGAGGTAGACACCAGGGGAAGAATGGCGTCGGTCATCACCGAGGAGCCTCGCATAGGCATCGATCTGTTGACCGAGCGTGAATGCCGACATTCCCCGCCTTCGACCCGCTTCACCCATGAGGCGTGCCCGAACCGGATCAAGAAGGATGTCCGCCAAGGCGTCGCCAAACGCATCCGCATCCCATGGGTCTGCGATGAGACCGGTCTTCCCGTGGACGACAAGTTCAGGCGTGGCTCCGTGGCAGGTTCCGACAACAGGTCGGCCGTGCAGCATCGCACGCAAGGTCATCAGGTTGAAGGGATCGGGGTAAACTGAAGGAATCGCACAGACGGCCGCCGCCCCATGCGCCTCACGAAGCCCCTCGGGATCAAGCCACCCACCGTCATGCAGCGCACCGGCTAGCAAGCCAGCCTCATCGGCGATTGCCCGCAATGTGACGAAGTACTCAGGCCGATCACCGAGGACAACGAGTTGGGATGGCACTCGCTTGACGGCGCGAACCATTGCCCGTGCAAGTTGATCCCCGCCCTTGGCGCCCGACGCTCGACCACCAAAGAGCACGATCGGCCGACTATCCAGGCCAAGTCTTCTCCGGAACATCTCGCCGTCACTTGGTCTGGTCTCGCACGTCGATGCGTCAAGCCCGTTGTGGACGACGGTGGTCGGAACATCAGCGAATCCGTTGCACGCCATCGCCCGCGCTTGAGCATGACTGATGCACGCCAGCGAAGTCACGTGTCGCTTGACCAGGCCGTGGACCATCAGGTTCCGACCTGGAACCCGTCGCATCGTCGTGCAATGCACGCACTGGGTCGGGATCGCCGCAAAGCTGACGTCACCGCGAGAACACAGGAACTTCGTAAGGCAGAAGAGCAGGTAGTCGTGGGCGGTGAGGATGACCGGAACCGTCTGGCTTCCGCCACCACGCGCTACCGCAAGTGAAGCAAATGAAAGGCGTTCGTGGACATTGTGGACATGGACGGCATCGGGACGGAACTCGCGCGCAACCCGCCACACTCCGGCGACCGCAACCGGATTCAAGATGCTCAGATGGCGCCGTGCGATCGCCGGAACCGGTGTTCGGATCCGTCGGACCCCGACACCGGCGTTGCCGGGACCACCGATTCCACCAGTCGCCTCCCGGTCCGCACCCCGGCCGGACGTAACCACACAAACCTCATGGCCTCGAGCCGCAAGACCATCAGCAACAAGCGAGGCAACCTCTCCTGCCCCACCTCGGTTCACCGGCGGATAGGTATCGGAAAGAACAAGTACCTTCACGTGGGCGAACCACTCTGACTCGATGGCCCACGCCTCCAGCCATTCAGCTTGTCTACACCCGCTGACCCTCCACGGACAGACGGGAGATGGGGCATACGGCTGTCGCAGAAACCCAGCAGCATCGTCACGCGCCCGAGATCGTCTCGCCGAGGTCGCCAGCGTAGGCCGCGACACAGCGTCTCGCCACCGCCGCCCACGTGAAGTTCGCCGCGATGCGTGCACGACCAGCACGGCCCATCTCACGCGCCAGCTTCTCGTCCCCCAGAAGCCGTTCCACCGCTTCACCAAGGGCTGCACTATCGCCCGGGGGAACCCCAAGACCAGTCTCGCCGTCTACAACCAGTTCCATCATCCCTCCGATGCGGGATGCAACGACCGGCGTTTCGCACGCCATTGCCTCGAGAAGGACCAGTCCAAGGATCTCGCTCTTCGGGTACGTCTTGCCGTACATGTCTGTCTCTACCGACGGCAGAACACTGACTGCCGAAGTGTTATATGTCCGCACAAGATCTTCCCCCATCAAGGGCCCAAGGAAGGTCACGTTTCGCCCCTGCGACACCACATCAAGATGGGTCCGGTATTCGGCGTGATACGACTCCCCCGCGATCATGACCGCAGTTTCGGGATGGACCCCCTCGATCAGGTGATGGATCCCCTTGTACGGGATCAACCTTCCGGCATACAGAACCTTTTCCATCCGGGCCAAGCCGGGAAGAGGCCGGAAGCGCGCCGGATCCGCTCCACCATGGATCACCCTGACTTTCGAGGCCCATTTACGGTATCCACGGGCATTGAAGTGGCTCACAAGGAGAAGACCAGTCGCCCGGTCCACTGTTCCGAGCCGACGGTTGAAGTTCCGGTCACCTCCGGCATGGTCGGTCAGGAACACCTTCTTGCCGAATAGCCGGGCGATCAAGACACACTGGTCCGCGAGGAACGTCTCAATCTGGTGCACATGCACCACATCCGCCCAAGCGATCGCCATCGCGAGGTATGGCGAAACCGGTCCCAGGCGTTTGCGCCCTACGTACGCAAGCGGACGAAAGACCTCTATGCGCAACCCGTCCACATTCCGCGTCAAGGGTTCGCCGAATGAGACCAGGCGCGTCCGCGTCTGCATCGCCATGGCCCGTGCCAATTCATACGCGTACCGTTCACCGCCGCCGACAATGCCACCTTCGCCAAACATGAGCGGCGACACATGGAGTACCCGGGGACGCGTGGTACGCACGGGACGGAGCAAATTGATATCCGGGGCGATGGGGCGCCCAAACCGAAGCGCCTTCGAATCTGGCGCTATGGGGTCTCCCGGCTGTCGGATCATCGGCTCATCCCGTCGCTTTCACTGGCAAGTATCCCCACACCTTCTTTCGGAGCGGTTGGGGATTCGGCGTGCGGATCAAGCGTCTCCGAGAAACTGGGCGAACCAGTCACCGACTGCCAGAACCACGGTGTGAGGATCAGTCCTAGATAGACTACGTCGCCAGCCACGTAGACCGTCAACTGGTACACGGCTGCACCCATAGCGCCCCATCCCTGAACCAACCACATGCCCCAAGGCACTGCCACCATGATCAGTGGGACCTTTAGTAGCGCATTCGTCGCGACGCGACCGGCGATCAAGTAGACCGCTCCGAGGGCGATGGTCAGCCCCTGCTTTGCCTGCAACGCGCCGTGGACCGCCACCAAGGCAACGGACGGAAGGTACTCGACACCGTATGCGATGCGGAAGACTGGAAGCGCAACCAGCAGTCCTATCGCGCCAATCGCCGACCCGCCTCCCCACGCAAGCGAACCGCGCCAGAACAGACGCCTGGTCGACGCCGGACCGCGTTGCCCCATCTCCTGTGAGAGACGGACTGACAGTGCACGGCTTGCGCCTCCGTGCAGGGACGCCAGCAACGTGAAGACCTTCCCGGCAATCCCGAAGTACGCCGCTTCCTCGGGACCAGCATAGCGACCCAGAAGGAGCATCGGCGTCTGGCCGAAGAGTTGAGCGATGTTCTTGTCCACCGAAGCAAGCGCACTGAACCGGAAATACGTCCCCATCGGGACTTTCCAACCAGCGCGCACCAGGCCCGCGAGACCGGGGAACTCATCATGGCGCACTGCAATCCGCCAGTACCACCAGACCGCGTGGGCAGCCGAGATTGCACCGCCGACCACCGTGCCCCATAGGACGCCAGCCACACCGCCTCCGGCGATGCCCGCAAGTACAAAGAAGACCGCGCAGCCTCGGCCAACCAACAGGTCGAAAATCTCGATGACCGCGAGGGTCGACATTCTCCGGCCAGCCTGCAGTGAGGTGATCGCCACGTTGTAGGCCACCGATGGGAGAAGCCCCGCCACCACAATCCGGGTCAGGTTGCCCAGGTCAGGACGGTGCATGATGAGGTCACCCACCACCTCACCGGCAAGAAGGACTGCAAGGACCACAAGTAGCCCGAGGATTAGCCCGAACTTCAGCGTGTACCCGGTTCCACGGGCAATCGCGCCACGGTCTCGGGTTGCCACCGCCTGCGCGAGCGGCACCACCAGGAACTGGCCAACCCCAAGGTTTCCCAACAGGTTCAACGTGCTGTAGAGGGAAAGCACCAGCAAGTACTCGCCGTACCCGGTCACCCCAAGCACCCGGGCGATCACAATGCTGAAACCGAACCCGAGCGCCCGCTGCAAGCCATTGCTTACCTGCAGGAAGAAGATGTCCCGCGCCAGACGGCGACGAACCAAGGCCTCAAGCGCGGGTCGCAAAGGCCAGTAGAGAACCCCCCAGGCAGTTCTCAACCGTGAGCGAGCCCCATTGAAATCTGGCGTCGTGGCGGGGTGAGCCGGTGGCGCGCCAATGGTCATTCAGCCCGGTCCTCCCTGATGTCCCGGTAGACCCCCATCATCTGAACAGCAGCGTCACGCCACGGCCTCGCATACGTGACCCCCGCCCGCCCAAGCCGGTCGCGCAGTTCCGGACTATCAATCAGGCGCCGCGCCGCCGACACCGCCTCGTCGACCCGTGCCGACCGGATCAGCAGCCCATTCGTCCCATCCTCGATCGCATCGCCCGCACCGGAATCACTCGCACCAATCACTGGCCGTCCGCACGCATTGGCTTCCCAGTACACCAGGCCAAAACCATGGAACTGTTCGCCATCATCCTCCGGAAGCAACCAGAAGAACAAGCAGCCATGGTAGAGGCCAACAAGCGTCTCCTCGTCGACCCGCCCAAGGAACCGCACGGCGTCACCAAGGCCGAGACGCTGAATCGTTGCCCGCAGGGAAGTCAAGAAGACCGGATCGTCAGTCCCACCGACGATCCAGTACTCAAGGTCAGGACGCACCTTCCGGAGTTCGGCGAACGCCTCGATGGTGGTCTGATAGCCGTTCCGACGCTTGACCGGCCCCACGCTGAGCAGGTAAGGCTTCTCCACACTCCCGTCGGCGCTTGGCAGGGACTGGGGCTGACTACTCAAGGGAGATGGGGGGGAATGGCTTCCCGTTGCGAACCGTTCGTGTTCGACACCCTCCGGCACGATCACCGTCCGAGATGCAAACTTCGATGGCAACCGGTCACGGGTATACCGGCTGACCGCCACCAGCCGGTTCGCCCGACCATAGCCCAACTCATACCACGGGCGTGCGCCGGGCCGTCGAAACGGACGGACTGCATAGGTCCCGTGCACCGTGACGACCAATGGCCGGCGACGCCCCAGAAGCCCTGCGACGGCAGCCGGTGCCGCATACGGTTCCGTCACGCAGTGCACCACATCGCAGTCCCGCGATGCCCGCCAGATCGCCATCGTGTTCGCCAGCACCAGGCGCGACATCCGACGGGTCTCGGAAACGTACGACGTCACCGAGGAGTGTCCGGGCATCGCCGCGAGATCCGGTTCGGTACACCGTGAACGTGGTGACAAGATCCGCAGGTCGGCACCCTCGTCGCGCAGCGCCCTGACAAGCCCGATCGCATAGCGACCCCAGCCATACGAGGGTGTGAGGGTGTCGGTCACCACAAGTACACGCATGATCGACGAACCTCAGCGACTTCCTGCCCCCCTCTCCCGTCGCAACGGCGGAGGGGTTGGAGGTGGGGGTCTCTCTCCACCGCCCCTCTCCCGTCGCAATGGGACAAGGCTTGGGTGTGCAGGTCCGGACTTCCTGCCAAAACAAGGGCCACCACCATCAACGGTCAGCCAAGCGCACCTACATCACGGACGCCCGGCACCCAGACGCCTCGCTAACGCCCAAGCGAAGCATCTTCATACCAGGCGGGGCGATGGGGTGGGCGGGTACCCACGTTCAGCAGCCACGCCGCCAGCAGGACGAGAGCCGCCGCCGTCACCGCGCGTGCCGCTCCCCAGCCGTCAGGTTCGTACGTGAACACGATGCCGTGCCTGCCCGCCGGGACGAACACCCCACGAAACGCCACATTCGTCGGAACGATCGGCGCCTTGCGCCCGTCGATCGATGCCGTCCATCCCGGCGTCAGGGCATCAAGCAACACCACCAGTGTGGGAGCCGCGGTGTCAACCTCGACGGCCACCACGCCGTCCGCCTCACGAGTGATCCGGACGGGAACAACCACGCCACTGGCCCCGGGCGATTTCGGTATCTCCGCATTGCCGGTTCGCGTCACCACTGCCTGGGGCCCCGCAAGCAGGTCAATCCCGAGTTCCAGCCCCATCGCATCATCCGCAGACCCGGCAACCGCCCACGCGGTCACGCCATACGTCCTGGGCCACGGTTGGATCAGCCGGTACATGTCAATGGTCGGGACGTCCCCGGCACCGGACACCAGCGCCTTCTCGACAATCACGCCTGCGGGAACCTCAAGCGGCGCCATCGCACTCGCGGTCAGCAGCGCACCACCGCCCGAACTTGCGAGGACGCCCCAACGTGACGCCATCGACTGGCGTCGCTGCCTCAGGCCGGTGAGGCTCGACGAAGAGGAAGAGCCAGCGGGCGCACGTTCGCTACCCAGCGCCGCCGCCACCAACGCCTGTTCCCGCGTCACAAGATTCTCGTAGCCATCAACCGACGCCAGTCGCAAAATCCGCGGATCACGCGCGCCTGCATCACGGGCAAACGACATCGCAAGGTTCGGCGTCACCAGGTGCGACCACACCTGATAGGAGAGCGTGTCCACCTCCGTGTACATCCTGCCTGCCGCGAGTGCGCGAACCCGCAACTCATAGTCGGTGGCCAGGGGCAACCAACTGATGTGGCGGGACGGGACATCGCCCACACCGACAAGGGCGAGCCGTGCAACGGCATCAAAACTGCTCTCCTGCGCCAGCACCACATCATTCGCCGCGATACCCGGCAGCCGAACCTGACCGTACAGCAGCAATGGTGCCGCAATGAAGAGGCCGGCCAGCAGGTTAGCGTCGCGCCGTGGACGTCCCCACGCCCACCACCACCCTGCACCAACCAACGCGAGCAGCGGCACCGTAACGCCCGGAGACGTCACATCGAACATGTCATGCACGTGTCGCCACGTCGCCTCGAACCTTGCGCGATAGAACTCCGGCGAATAATCACCACGGCTCGCCGACGCCTCGAAAACGCGTGCCCCAACCTGGAACCGCTCCTCCGCTAGGATGCGCAGCGTGTCATCGTGACGGGCGAGCACAGCCGAGACCGTCATCACCGCAAGGACCAGCGCCACCGCAATCCCGAACCACCATGCCGAACCGGTCACCGGCTGCTGGGAAGAACCCGTGCGCAACCCCAGAAGGCTCCGGACACTCCACGGGTCCCGACGCGTCGACGAACCCGCGCGTCCCACCACCAGTGGCGTCAGGCGCAAGCCCATTGGTGCAAGGATCGCGACGGCACCGACCGTCCAGAGAAGGAACCGCGAAGGATCCCTGAAGAACCCGAGTACCGGCAGTCCACCAACGAACGCACCGACATATCCGTGCTTGCCGAACGCGATCACTATCCCGATCACCGCCATCGCGCCGAGCCATGGCAACCGGGCAGTCATCGACGGTGAAAACGGCGGCAGCGTCTTCGAATCAGGGGCGATGGGGCGGGGCAGTGCTGTCACCGACTGGCTCACCACAGGCGCCGCCTCTCCAACGACGCGACGCGGGGCAATTTGGGCCGCCGACGCCTCCATCGTGGATGCCATCGCACGTGCTCGACGGGCGACGCTCCCGGGATCGGTACGCGAGCGTTCATCCCGAATCAGCTTCCGGTACCTCGAAACCGCAAAGATTGCCAGGCCCACCGGGAGCGGTCCAAGATAGATGGCCCAATGCGCCGAAACCCACCGGGACATCGAGAACCATGGGGCGAGCAACCCAAGCAAGAAATCCAGAGGCGTCACCGAGCCGAGTGCCCTCGCAGCGTCCGGTAACCCACCCTGACGAACCGACGATTCAAGCACCCCCATCGTCGGGATGACGCGCACCGCCGACACTCCAACACCGAGGATGCATGCGCCGAGGAGGATAAGCAACGCCATCCGACGCGCAAACTCACCCTCCCGGAACAACGCCACCGCCGCCCACAGCATCGCCGGAAGCGCGGCGATCAACACTACTTGGGGATGACCACCAAGGATCCCCAGGGCAAGCACAATGCCACCAAGCGGTGGCGCAAGCGGGTGCCAGTCAATCGTGCGTGCAACCACCCACAGAAGCGCCGGGAGAACCCAGTACGCACCCGCCTGATTGAGCAGTGGCGCACCACCTACAACAAAGAGGGACTGACTAAAGATCAGGCCCGCTAGTGTGGCCTCCACGCGGGTGGCCCCCCACGTTCGCGCAAGGCCATACATCGCCACGCCCGCGAGCGCCGTCGAGAGTGCAACCGCACCGTAGTAGCCAGCCTGCGCACCACCGATGACCAGCGGGATCCAGACGAGCGGCGAAAACCACCCGTACTCACTGAACGCGATCGGAAATCCCCCCGAGATCGTAGACGTCCAGAGCGGGATGTCTCCTCGGCGCAGGGCATCAGCCAGGATCGCATGCGCCGGCCGGTACGCGAGGATCACATCGGCATTGGCCAGTTCATCGCCGAGGATGAAGCGTCCGTACACGATGAACGGCAAGAGGAAAAGGAGCCACGGACCGAACGGCACGATGTCCGATACGGCGTCGACCTCCTTCTCCTCTGATCGGGTCACCCGTTCGTCCCCAGTGTGTCTCGGTCGTGTCTCGACGCGCTTCCCGCGTCCCGCATTGAATCAGTTCGGACGACCGTAGGTGACCTCGAGGAACCATCCTGCCGTACCAGGCATCGGCGGCCGCGAGCGATCCGCCAGGACCATCGCCCGAACCCGTGCGCTGCCTTGCCAAACGCACCAACCGGGGTCAGGTTCCCCGCCACCCACTGGTCCGCAGGCATCCCTGCCCGCCCATCCCTGTGACACGCCAGAATCCCGACGTCTGCCCGTTGGATCATCCCAGTCGGGCAGGAACGCAATTGCACCAGTGCCGCGCATACGGACCCCCGTTGCCCCCACCGGCAGCACATAGTCAAGCGCAATCGCACACGAAACCGGCACATCACCGTCAATTCTGTCCGATATCACGATCCCGGAGGCCATGGCACGAACCTCACGCGTGGCAACCAGTCCATCCGCCCAACCCGGCGTCGACCCATCCCGGCGTGCAGGCCTGACGGCGGCCCGGAGCCACGCACCGTCGTCGGTGACCCCAAGTTCGATCCTCTCGATCGTGCATGCACCATGCAACGAAGCATGATCGTGCAGTTCACTGATGAACGGGCGCCATGTCCTCGCAACCGCGCCACGCACCGTGCCCCACCCAATCTGCCATGCCGCGAGTGTCTGGCCCGCGCGCAGGTGCGCAACCGCCGACCTCGCCTGCATCCGCCAGACAAACGCCCACTGGCGACCCTCGCGTCCGGGACGGTTCGCAAGCAGAAACCGGCGGGTCCCAGCCACCATCTCGCCAACCCGTTCGCGCAGGCTACGCCCCGTCCGTCTCACCGTCAGGCTTCCCGGAGTGAATGGCCCATCCACCCATGGCACTGGGCCTGTTGCCGTGGCAACAACCGTCGCACCACCTACCGCACCACCCCACTGCGTGTTCGCCGGCGACTTCCCCGTCCGCACCAGCGCGCTGACCGGCCCATGCGCAACGCGTACGACCCCGGCATTCGCCCAGTGTCGGGCTGTCGAAGTGACCTCCAGAGTTTGGGGATGGTCAGTGTCTCCTTCGAGAGACCGCCACACCCGCGCCACCCACGCCAGATCGGCGGTGTGGAAATCCGGGCAGACGATGTCCAACGGGTCGGTCGCTCCACCAGCCCGGACTGCACCATTCACGTCAATCCGCGCGACGAGGCTTCTCCACGACTGCAACGCCACCGCAAGCAACCCGCCATTCCCAGTCAGGCGTGCGCCGCGCACAAGCGCGTGAATGTCAAATGCGTGGCTTCCAACCTCATCCTGCCCCGACCAGAACCATCGCTTTCCCTCGATCGCGAGTGGCTTGCGCCCGTCACCTGCAACCACGCCAGACAGGAAGTCAGTCCCGCGCCTCAGTGCGTCTAGCACCCGCCCGTCATCGTCAATCTCCGGCAGGACATCACGGATGTGATTGAGAAACGCCAGGCACCGTCCGTGGTAGTAGACGGTCAGGTCCGCAGCGCCCGGGTGACTGGCGCCTAGCTCATAACCCCAACTGCCATCGGGATGCTGCGCGCCGAGTGCCCGATCAACCGCCCCACGCACCCCGTCGCGCCACACCGGCTCACCCGATACCACCGCACAAGCATGCGCGAGACCCATCGCACCCCACAGCATTTGGTTCACAATGCCCCGCGTTGCAACGGACGTCGAAAGATAGGTCGATGCGCACCCGGTCACCGCGTTAATGACACGCGTCCGCAAAATCTCCGGCACTGCCTCGAACCGCGGATGCCCGATCAGTTCCGCAAGCGCGTCGACACACTCCCCCGCATCAATCAATGACGTTGAGTTGTTCCGCGCGTCCAGCCTGCCCGGCCAGAACACCAATCCACCATGGTGCGGATCGGGTGCAAGCCGTCCGATGACCCATTCAGCGCGCGCCAAGGCACGATTCCAGGCGCGTTCACCTGCTGAATCATCGGCCCCGGCAACACAGGCATCGTGGACCGCGAGGTCGATGATGATGCTTCGCGCAAGTTTTCCGGTATGCGCGATGCCGTGTCGTTCGCAACGTGGTGCCCCACCATGCCCCGGCTGAGGTCCATACGCAGCGCTTTGGGCCGTGGGCCACGGCGGAACCATCCCTCGACGGTCACCCGAACCCGGCTCATCAGGAACAAATCGATCCCGATGAAGCCAATCAGACGCACGGATCAGCGTGCCGCCCAGACCACCCCACGACAACACCCCCTGATCCGTATGGTCTTCTCGTAGCCCTTGCCACTGCCCCTCCCCCCCATCCGCTGCGCTGTTGCCTGCCTCATACATCACCACTTCAGGAAACCACCGACTGGATCACGGTAGAAGGCGAAGCGGATAGACGACTCGGCGCGATGGGGTGGGGATACAGACATGGATCCGGTGTGCGTCACTTCACCGCCGTGATGAACCGAACCCGAGCAAGTGGGCTCAGAAAGCGGTGCAGCGGTGCCGTGAGTTCGTAAAGCCGTCCAAGGGGCCCGGCAAGCGGTGCCACGGCACGAGGCAGTGCGCGGACCCGGTGCCTCGCCTCATCTGTTGGGGGCAAAGGAAAGGCACCGTGCCGGTGTTCGATCCGGAAGCCCGATTCGATCAAGAGGTCACTTACCTGATCGTTTGAGAGGGCCTCGAATGGTCCGAGACTCGGATCCGTGTGCAACGCGTACTGGACGTCACGCCGGCCAATCAACCACCTGATCGAGCGGAACACCTCAAAATACGACCGCACGTTCGTGTGGACGACCACCAATGTTCCGCCCGGTTTCAGGATCCGGCGCGCTTCGGCAAGCAGTCGGCGTCTTTCAGCGGTCGGCAGGTTTTCCAACCGGAAAACCAACGTGGCAGCATCAGCTGACGCATCCGCGATGTCTGACGAAGCCCCACCACCCCCAGTCATCGCGTACTGATGGAATGACGCCGGACGCGGAAGCCGACGCTGCACGAACTCGGCAACCTGCCTACCCAGTTCAACGAACTGGAAAGACGCCTCGGGCACCTCGTTCGACATCGCCTCCAGGTAGAGGCCAGTACAGGGAAGCAGGTCTACGACAACCTTGCCGGATGCGTTGACCCCCGCACGACGCAGAGCGTGTCCGAGGTAGCCACGAACTGCGCGGTACTCGGACGCAACCGGCTTGTTGTAGCGCGGGCCTGCCCTGATCCGCGCCTGTTGGTAGTCGGCAACCTGTGCCAGGGTCCAATTGGTCGGCCGCCACGCCGATGGAAGCACCGGCTTGCGCGTCAGGTCGTACTTCTCCCAATGCACGAGGTGCGAGGGGTCACGCCGCGCGGGTGCACCCGGCGACTCGGCCGGGTACCCGAACAGCGTCGTTGAAAGCACTTCCACATCCCGAGGAAGGCGAAGGATTTCACGCAGCAACAATCGGTCGGTGATCGTCGCCTGCCAGAATCCTCCCAAGCCAAGAGAGTGCGCCCGCAAGAGCATGTTCATGACCGCCGCTGAGGCGCTCTGGATGTTGGCATACGACCCTTGGGAAAATTGGGTATTATAGCAAATAAATATGCACACATGCGCCTTGTCGGCGTGAGGCACGGCTGGGGCGAGGGCGTCACGTGTTGCCTTGTCGGTGATGACGACAAAGTCCCACAGCTGCATGTTGCACGCTGATGGCGCCCACAACGCACATTCGAGCAACTCCTTGACGACTTCCGGTGCGACCGGACGGTCAGTCCAGCGTCGGATTGTCCTGCGGGTCCGGATGGCCATCGACACATCCATCCCGGAATCCGCGTCGAATCCGGTGTGGGCATCGTTCTCCGGGCTGCCGAGATCCTCAAGCGTCGCCTCGGCATCATCGATCTCGATGAGCGACGCGTCGTCATGTTCCGAGGTCAGCAGCTTCGCCGTCGAAGTCATCACGCGTTTCCTTTTCTGCGTCGCCCACATGCCGCGCGACGATGGCGACCCGCAACTGGTTGCCGAAGCAACCGGTCAACCATCCCAACCCGTTCGCGACCGTGCGACTGACCTGATCCACTGGCCATGGTGATGACCCGGACGTCGGTAAGGATAGAACGGACTCGGGCGGCATCGGTGACGCTAGCGAGAGACGTCATGCGGGCCGTCAGGCAACGAACGCCGAACGTGTTCAGCGATTCATTCCCGGACTCCAACAGGGCCCGACCGCCTATACCCGCGTACCGACCACCCGGGCGGGTGACCCAGCGACGATCGCATACGGAGCAACGTCCCGGGTAACGACCGAACGGATCGCCACAACTGCACCGTTTCCTATTGTCACTCCGGGCAGGATCACAACATCGTTGTAGATCATCACATCGTCACCGATGGTCACCGGAGCCACCGTAATCGGAGCGTCAAGAACTGGCACGCCCCTGCGCGACGTATCGTGGGAATGGGTGAAGATCTGGGCGCGTCTCCCGACGTGGGTGCCGGACCCAACCCGGACCCATGCACTGCAGTCAATCTGGGTATCTGAGAGGATCACGGTCCCGGCACCGATATCGAGTCGCCCGGCACGTTCGCCAGACTCGGCAATCCCGATCCGAACCCGGTCGCGGATGTCCACACAATCGCCAATTATGACGGCGACCCGGCGGTCAATGTGCACCTGTTCGTGGATGGTTACCGAGTTGCCAACCGAAATTCCGGCCATTTGCAGCGTTCGCCTGCGTAGTGCACGGACCACCCGCCAATACGGGCCAAACCGATGCCAGTCGCGTAATGCGCCAACGAGCCTCGACGCCAGGAGACCAAACCGAGGGATCACCCGACCGCCCTCCCGACGCGGTCAGGACCACGTAGACTCCGATTGCAGACGCGTCGTGAACGTGTGGGAAGCTGGGATTTCATCGCCGTTCCAACGTTTCGACGAACGTACGGATCAGGTTGGCGCGCGCATCCCACGTCCTCGACTGGACCCACTCACGTCCGGAGTTGCCAATCCGGTCCGCGCGCAGCTGATCGCTAAGCAACGTCCCGATGCCGCCCGCCAAGGCTGCTGGGTCGTCTGGAACCACCAGAACCCCAGTCTCGCCATCACTGATGACCTCGCGGATGGCCGGCACGTCACTTGCGACGATCGGTCTGCCGGATGCGAGGTACTCGTACAACTTCAAAGGCGACGTGTACCGGGAACCGATGACCGACTGGGCGGAATTTGGCAACGCCACAATGTCGGCGGCGCGTAGCCAGACAGGCACCTGGGTCGGCGGGACGTGGCCGACGACCCGGACCTGCGCGAGTTCCTCGGACTGCACGTAGGTGCGGAATGCAATCACATCAGCCGGTGTACCCCCGACGATGTAGATCGTCACATCCTCGGGCAGGAATTGTCCGGCCCGAGCGAGAACATGCGATCCCTTCCACGGGTAGAGGTGCCCGGCATACACAACCATCCGTCCCGCGACTGGCAGCCCCAGGCTCCGGCGGGCATCATCGGCACTCGTCTGGATTGCGAAGCGTTCCCACGCAACCGCATCCGGCGCAACGAGAATTCGGTGGGGATCCGCACCCATCTCGATGAGCGCCTCACGGACCCCATTCGTGATCGCGACAATCCCATCGAACCTGGGCAAGACCCGTCGCAACCAAGACCTTGATCGATCCCGTTCAGGCAGGTCGTGAGCCTCCCACACAATTGGTCGTCCCACACCGGCAACGGCGAGTGCCCCGAGGATTGGCCAGTCACGCCCGTAGATCACCTTTGCACGCGACTTCCTCACATGCCTCACTGCGCCGATCGCGAAAGTGAATGCCTGCACGGCAAAGGCCAGACTGGGCCACGGCGGACGATTGAGAACGGGTTGATCGATGGTGACCAGTTTCACCGCATCGATTACCCGGACCGAGTGTCTGCGAAGTGGCCCACGCAATTCGTAGAACCATCGTGGATCCTCCTCACGAATGCCATCAAGGTTCGCGCGATCCGGGTGAACGAGTTCAACTGCAACTCCCCCGGTTGCGAATGCATCGACCATCTGGGCAATCTGGTTCGACTGCGCCTTCTCGCTTGGAAACCGTGCATTCGCCAGATACAGCCAATCGGGATCTGGCAGACCACTTCTGGGGAGGTCAGAACCACTTGGGAAAGCAGTTTGGGTCCAAAGATCGGTCAGCGCGGTAACTGCGTCGGCGCACCCAAACTGCGTCCGCACGTGACGGCGGGCCGCCTCGCCCATTGCCACGCGCCGTGCCGGATCATCCAGCAAACCAAGGAGTGCCGTCGCGAACGCGCGATCATCCCCGATCGGAACAACAATCCCGGTCACTCCATTGATGATCGTGTCATCAGTTCCGGCCACATCGGTGGAAACTACCGGCACACCAGACGTTCCCGCCTCAAGGGTGACGAGACTGGTTCCTTCATACCACGATGTCAGCGCGTAGATATCGGCGGATGCCATCGCCGATGGTGCTTCGGTCCCATCGATCACGCCGGCAAACTTGACGGCATTGCCAATTCCCAGTGAACGGGCCTCCTCCTCAAGCTGCTGTCGCAGTGGCCCGCCACCCACAAGAATGAACCGCGTTCGAGGCCTGACAGCAATGACATTGGCGGCTGCGCGCAGAAGCGTGGATAGATCCTTCGATGGCACCAACCGGCACATGGTCAGTACCAAGGCGTCACCACCCGTCTCGTCGACCCATGAACGCAAACCGTGATTTGGGGCCACATCCGTGAAGCGGTCAAGGTCTACCGCAACGGGTGCCACCCATATTCGACTGGGGTCAATACCCCAATCCGAATAGATCCTCCGTTCCCGCGTGGTCCCCACCCGAACGGTCTGCGCCTGCCTCACGATCCAGCGGGCAAAGGGGAAAAACAATCGGTGTTCCAACCGTTCACGGCGCCAGAACGGATGCCCGGCAAAGTCGAAATGCACCTGCATATTTAACGGACGCCGAAGGATGCGTGCGATTGCCACGGCGGCAATCCCGGTTGCGAACGGATCCTGTGCCGACACGACATCAATCCCCTCGCGACGCCCAACGGTGATGCCGATCCGGATCGCATCAGCGATGAACGCGTACCGGTTGACCGACCGCGTCGGGTGCACCACCAATCCCGGCGAGAGATCAAGGCGTTCCGGGATTGACCCCCCGTCCACCCGGTTTCGACCGGTCTTGACGACCACATGGAGCGACCCAAGGTTCCGTGCATAGTCGACATGGCGCAACACCGTGTCGCCAAGCACCGGGTCTCCAGGGTTCCGGACCAACGAAGTGTCCAGACTCACCGTCAGGACCCGTGGGTGCACGCGGGCCAATACTGGGGGTAACACGTCAGAATCCCGGCCGTGCGAACGCCCGCTCCCCCTTCCGACGTGGGGGGGGTAGGCGGGACTGACGTCGGGCGGCGTGGTCACGCGACCTCCCTGAAGACAGCCGCCACGCCGGCAGCGAAATCCCCAGTCGATCGGGGGCGAGCAGGGGCCCCAGCGCCCCGCTGACGCGCATCAGAATTCCGACCGTGCGAACGCCCTAACCCCCTTCCCGCATCGGGAGGGGGGTTAGGGGCGTAGGCGTTCCCGACATCGGAGCCCCGTACGTGGTCACGTGAGATACCCATTGCCGCATCAAGTGCTATCCGCAGACCCGGCACATCCCGGACGGTCACTGTCGTCACGGTGTCCGCATTCACGGTGTACTCCGGCACTGACCTGCGCGAAGTAATCACAACCGAAGCACCCATCGCGAACGCATCCAGAAGCACCAGCGTTCCCGAGCAATCCGATCCAACTGGCGCATCCTCATCACTCCCCGTAGGGATCACCACTACTCGCGCCGCCGCGTACAAGTCCCGCAGTTCTCGCGGTGGCAGGTCATAGCGGACCGTCACGTTCGGTGGCACCGATACGCCCTCCAGGTTGCGCGGACTGCACACGATGGTGACTGGCCACGACGCGCCGGTTACCGCCAAGCACAAGGTTGCGTAGTCGCGACCGACATCACGGCCCGCGGTTAGGACAAACGGGATGCTTCCATCCGCTACCGGCGATGCCAACGCCTTATCGAAGAAGCGGGTGTCTGTTCCCGACCTCACAACCGGCAGCCGTGACACCGGCAGGCCAAGGCGTCTCGAGAGGTATGCCTGCTGATCCGAAGAGACACAGATTATGCGGTCAGCCATGCGGGCTGCCATCGCGATCAGGCATGCGCGGACGCCACCTGCACGAAGCAGGTTTGTCAGCGTCATGTTCAGCCACACCAGCCTTGGTCGCCGGGACGCCGGGATAAGCCTCGACGCCAGAAGCAACGGCCACCCACCAGTCATGAAGACCACGTCATTGCGGGTGAAATGGGGCAGCACCCGCAGCTGCACCACATCCGGTCCGAGACGCCCTACCAGGCCCATCAGCGCACGGCCCAGCGGCCCGTATTCCGGTTCATGGACCTCCACGCGAACCGGGCGCCCTCCATCGGTCAACGCACCCGCCAATCCAGCTTCCAGTCGAGGCCGTGCCTGCAGCCAGTTGTAGCCGAACAGGAGCGTGTCCGGATCGGTCATCGCCGCCACTCCCTCAGCGAGGCGACGCTTGCGTGCCGTGAATACATAGAGGACCCGGATCGGTTGCATCCTCTCAAAGCCCTCCAACGACATCCGCAACACGATCCGCCCAGTGGTCCAGACCATGACCCGCAATCACCGCGGCCCGCAGTGCCTTCCCCACGTCATCGCGCTTGGTTGCGGACCATCCCAGAACAGCACGAAGCCGCTCGCCGAATTCCCGGTCATCCGAAGCGAGCAACTCGTCACCAAATGGGCCGAGGATTGCCCTCGAAGACGGCGCCGTACTGACGACCGGCACACCGCACGCCGCCGCCTCAAGCACCACCTTGTCAAGGCTTCCCGTGCGGCTTGTGTGCGCCAGCACCCACGCCGCACGGTATTCCGTCGCCATCCGGTCAAACGGAACGGCACCGACAAGTGTCACCCGATGCGCAACCCCCAGAGAACCCGCCTCGGCAGCCAGACGAACCCGGTACACAGCGTCCTCATCATGCAACGGTGCCCCGACCACCCGCAATGACCACCGATCAGGTGTGATCGCGGCGAGTTCCCGCATGACCACCTCATGCCGCTTCACCGGCGAAAGCCTGCCCGCACTTACGACGAGACCAGGGACCGGGTCGGGCAGGTCATCGGGGGAGTAACGCGCCGTATCGATCCCATGACCTATGCACGCGAGGCGCGCACGCACGTGAGGGTCACGCGCGCCATTGATCGGGAAACTGTCACGGGTCGGCGTCAGGATGCGGTGGACGAGGGGCACCGCCATCCGCAACGCCCGGTCAACATTCCCGTGCGCATACCACAGGATGATCGGTACCCGAAAGATCCGGGCCAGAGGCGCCGCTAGCACGGCGTACCGGGGAACCATGTGGACGAACACCGCACGCGCCCCGCCCACCCCACCCCACCCCATCACCCCTCGATGTCGAGCTTCGCTCAAGGCCTGTGCCAAGGATGCCTGCATCGCCACAAACTGTCGGACGCGACCCGCACCGCGTTCCTTGCTCATCGTCGCGACACGGACCCCCACCCCATCCGGGTCACGAAGTCGCCAACTCGCCATTCCCGGGGCACGCTGGGCAATCACGTCAACCCCGTCAAAACGCCTCGCGAGTGCCCCAACCCAATCGCCTACGACCCCCAGCAGTGGATCCGACCGGTCATACGCCTGCGTGACGAAGACAATTCGCCCGTTCATCCCGCGTCACTCATCACGACCACCAACGCAAGGGGGAGTGGGGCCAATGGGCGAAGGGAGGCCAGATCTCTGCCTACGAAGGGAATCAGGCCGGGCGACGCGCACCCGCCGCCTCCTCCAGGGTCCTCGCAGTCTGTTCAACCAACACCGTCCAGCGATACGACTTCACATCCACGGCCGCTTGGCGACGCACACGTTCCGAAAGTTCGCAATCCCCAAGCAACCGGGCCATCGCGTGGGCAATGCCAGTGCGGTCATCGACCTCGAACAAAAGCCCGTTCTCTTCATTACGGATCACTTCCGGGTTCCCCCCGACATTCGAGACAGCTGAAGGCGCACCGGCCCCCATCGCTTCCAGGAGGACATGGGACAGGCCTTCATACCGGGTGTTCAGCACAAAGGCATCGGCCGCCATCAGGTATCGCTGGGTATCGGCATGGGAGATTCCACCGGTGAGCACCACACGACGTGACAGGCCCTCACGCTGGACAATCATTTCCAGACGCTTGCGTTCAGGACCATCTCCAATGATGACCAACGTCGCCAAAGGTGGGAACTTCGGCACAAGCCGGATCATCACGTCTAGGTTCTTCCACGGATACAACCGCGCGACGGTGACGATGAAAGGGCCACTTCGCCCAAGTTCGTACTTCACGGTCGAACGCGCCTGCATTCGTTCCGCTCCGCTGGCTACCCGGGTGGTAAGTGCATTTGTGACGACCCGGACCGATGTGCGGTCCACGCCCCAGCCTTGCACCAGACCACCGAGGAAGTGACTGGGAACGATCAGCCGGGTCACCCGCCTCGCGAACCACCGGACCATCGCACGCACCACCGAAACCTGCCAGCCATACGAACCGGTCTGGAACTCCACGATCCCGTCGTCGGTCAGTTGCAACCGGATGGCGTATTCCCAGGCGTTGTCTCCGACAGTCTTGAGGACGACCGGGCGCCGGAGCACCCACGCAAACATCACCGCCACCATCTCGGGACCAGACAGGCCTTGGACATACAGGCAGTCTGCCCGCCACGCGGTCCTAAGGAGGACCCACAGCGCCACAAGCAAGCGGATTGGCAAGGGCAGTCCGCGGGAAACGCGGTGCACTGGAAACGGCCACGCAGCACGGTCTGTCCGCGAATCGTGGCCCGGGGGCGATCCGCCTACCACCGAAACCAGATGGCCACGCGCCTGCAGTTCCTGGGCAATGCGCGGAACGTACGTCGCCGGTCCGCCGATATCTGGCGGGAACAGGTTACTGACGATCACAATCCGCACGAAACACCCTTTTCGTTCACTATCCGACCCGCACGACCATCGCCTGGTCCGCGGGCATCCCTACCCGCCCCCTCCCCTCTCCCGTCGCAACAGGGGCTGGGCTGGGGGGGCCGGACCCCCGTTTCAGTTCGAGGACGGCATCCCCATCGGCCCGTTGTTCAATCCAGTCGCCGAAATCGGGCCAGTGAACCCGTTCCGCGCTGCCGCAATCGATGCGACCGTCTGAGGTCCCAGTTCCGCCGCGTGGGGTGAGACGTGCGCCTCGCCAGCCGCCGGAGCCGTGATCGAGGTCAGACGCCCGGTCGGCAAGGATGATGGACGGATCTGCTTCTCGATGGCGTCAAACAGCGACCATGAAGGCGTGTCCTTCTGCCAAACAGCATCGCATCCGGCACAGAGTGGCGCTTCCTTGTACCGCCCCTCCACCTGAAGTGTGCGAAGCTTCACCATCGCGGGACCATTCCACACGTCCATCAGTGAACTGGTCTTCAAGTTGCCGATCACCTGATCGGCTGTGAAATCAGCACAGCACGAGGCAACCCGTCCATCCCAATAGATGGCCAGGCTCTTCCACAGCCAGTTGCAGGGGTTATAGTTCTCCCCGTAGGGCTGCGTCTCCACAACCTCATTCTCCTGCATCACCCCAGCCCAGCCATGGGGCCAGATCGGATCCCATTCATCAACCGGCAGGTCAGCAAAGAGGTCCCGCATATGTTGGGGCAGGTTCGGCCCTTTCTGCGTAGCATCGTAAGGAAGGATCACCTGCATCACTGTGTACGGCGTCGGTCGACCGTTCTCACGGTATTCCTTCACGAGTGCAAGGAACTGCCGAACGTTTTCGAGTGTGACCTCGTACTTCGCACCCTTGCGCATGATCTCGTACATCGCCTTGTCAGGCCCGTCGAACGAGATTGTCACCTTGGATGCGCCGTCTTCCACCAGCATACGCGCCTGGCTTTCACGGAGAATGGTTGCGTTGGTGTTCACATGCAAGCGGACGCCCTTGGAGCGACCGTACCGCAAGAGTTCCGGCAGCTTGCGGTGCAGGAGTGGCTCACCACGGAAGAACAGGTTGATCTCGAGGGCAAACTTCGATGCCTCGTCGACAATCTTCCGGTAGAGGTCCATGTCAATGTAGCCGGTGTCACCCTTGACTGCATCAAGTGACTGCGGGCACATCGGGCAGCGCAGGTTGCAGACGCTTGTCGATTCAAGGTGCAGTTTCAGCGGCGGATACGGGAGCGTGGTCGTGCCACGCATCCAGTGGTACATGAACTGCACGGTACGGGGATGGATGACCGCCTTGTGGCGACGCCAGTTCTTGACAAGTTTGATAGCCTGGTCGACCGTATTCACGGACCGTTCCTCTCTGCGCCGCCGGAAGTATCAACCCCTCGCGCATCCCGCCCCACCTGATTTACATGCGCTTCGCTTGGCGCAAGGAGCGAGGAGAATGACACT
>CAMDTO010000003.1 GCA_945907765.1 Thermoflexus hugenholtzii JAD2
CCCGGCGACGAGCGAGGCAAGCCATTCGCGGGTCGCGTCGACCAACGGGCGGGGATCACCGGGAACCGGGGCGGCCGCCGGGGATGCGGGGGCAATGGGTCGTGGCATGATGGTCCACGGCCGGGTCCGGCATGCAGGTCGGACGAGGACCCCGGACCCGGCCATCCTTTCGCCCTGAGGTTGTGCCGCACGGCGCCACCTCCCCGCCGCCCTCAGACAGTTTTTTGTCAGCGCCCAAGCCCCTCGCAACGGGGGGAGGGGTTGGGGGATCACCCCATCACGGTCACGCGGTGTAGTGCACCCATGACCCGGCCGCCTCATCCACGATGAAGGTGACATCCGGGTGGAGCTGGAGAAACGACGCCGGATTGCGAGGTGTGATCGCACCACGCACTGCACTCGCTAGGATCGAAGCCTTAGCCATGCCACTGGCTAGGACAAGGATCTTCCTGGCCCGCAGGATTGTCCCGATCCCAACGGTGTAGGCCGTCGAGTATCGCGCGCGGAGTTCGGGTTCGTCCTTGAGCCGTGGCGCAAGTGCCGGGAAGTTCCGCAACCACGTGTCGTCAGCGAGCGCGGCGACGTGCGTCGGCCCGGTCAGGGTGTCACCCGGCTCATTGAACGCGAGATGCCCGTTTGCCCCGATACCAAGGATCGCGAGGTCAATCCCTCCCGAAGCATCAATCAGACCCTCGTAGCGACGAACTTCGGCGCCGGCATCGGTTGCCTGCGGGTCGGGTAGGTGCCACGATCCCTCAGGAATATCCACGTGGTCGAAAAGGTGCAACCGCATGAAACCGTGATACCCCTCCGGGTCATCAATCGCGATACCAACATATTCGTCCAGGTTGAAGGTCGTCACGGCACTTAGGGACAACCCTTCATCACGATGCCGCCTCACCATGTCGGCGTACAACCCGATGGGCGTGGTTCCGGTTGGCAGCGCAAGCACTATCAATGGGTTGTGTCGAATGGCTTCGCCAACGATGCCTCCCGCGCGGAGGCTCATCGCATTGTAGTCAGCTTCTAGAAGGATCTCTGGAACGTGCACAGTGGGCCTTTCGACGGTCTCATCGCGTGCCTGAGCACGGGCGTAGCGTATGCGAACCAAGGGGACGACGGCGCGGTCCGCGGGCATCCCCGCCCGCATCGGAGAGGTCGTAACGGATGAGGTTCGCCCCCGCAGACGCTAATGGTGCCATAGCCAATACCCACCAAACCGCCTGATACCCCCATCCCGCCGAAACGGAAGTGGCCAGAGATCGCTCCGCATTCACTTCGAAACAAGTGATGGGACGAGATCACTCCCTCACCCGTCGCAACCGGGGAGGGGGTGGGGGCCGAATTGATCTCAGCTCTCCGTGTCGAGCTTCAGACCGGTCAGTCGATCACCCTTCTCAGTACCCCGCCCGCGTCCGCCAAATGCCGGTCTGCATCCACAGCCGAGCAGCCGAGCCTCGCGATCACGATCGCAGCCTTGACCCGGTGCCCGGATGCCTCCAATGCGACGTCCGCCCTCGCCAGGTCAACATGCCCGATCCGTGCCACCAGATCGCGCGCGCGAGCACGCAACTTCCGGTTCGTCGGCAGCACATCCACCATCAGGTTGCGGTACGTCTTGCCAGACTTGATCAAGCTTGCCGTCGAAAGCATGTTCAGGACGAGTTTCTGGGCGGTTCCGGCCTTCATTCGTGACGATCCCGCCACGACTTCCGGGCCGACAATCACCTCAATGGGGATATCCACCACTCGGGAAAGTGGGGCATCGTGGTTGCAGCAAACGCCAACCGTGACCGCACCTCGCGCCCGGGCTTCACGCACGGCACCGACAACATAAGGGGTCGCTCCGCTTGCGGCGAGGCCCACGACAACGTCTGACATGCCAACGCCCAATCGAACCATTTCCGACGCACCGGCTTCCGGGCAATCCTCGGCCGCTTCTACGCTTGACCGCAACGCAACATCGCCGCCAGCGATCAAACCTTGCACGAGATCGGGGGAGACACCAAAGGTCGGCGGACACTCCGAGGCATCAAGCACACCGAGGCGTCCAGACGTCCCAGCCCCGATGTAGAAAAGGCGACCACCGGAAGTCCACCCCGCCACGATAGCGTCGACCGCAATCTGGATGCCGGGAAGTGCTTTCGACACGGCTTCCGCCACCTTGCGGTCCTCATTGTTGATGATGGTCAGAATTTCAGATGTGTCGGCGATATCGATGTCTGCCGACGCCGGGTTCGCTGCCTCGGTCGCACGCGACGCCAACGGGAGTATGACCAGTGCGTCAGCATCGTCGGGCAACAGTGCGTCCCCAGTGGTCATGCGCCATCTCCCGGAGACAGTAGGCCCGCCTCACGCCTCGCAAGCCAGACTGCACCTTCAACCGGCTCGTGCGCGGATACCGACGGGCGAGCGTTCGGCACATGTTCTGACAATCGGGATGCAAAGCCGTCCCGAAGCCGCGCTGATGCCGGCCACAGTCCACCAGCCAAGACGATGGGCAGGTCGCGTGACCTTTCGAACGGCAAGGCATCGATCACCGCCCGCGCACTTGCAACGAGTTCGGCAACCGCCTCATCCACCAACCCGCCGGCAACCTCGTCACCAGCCCCCGCCTCCCGGACGACGACCGGAGCAACCGCCGCGGTCTCGGCGACACCCCATGTCTGCGCTGAAACGATACCGATCAGGTCTGGAGGCGTTGACGCCCCCACATGGGCAAGGACCGCCCCGGTGAGGGAAGTCGCGGGCGCGCGCCCGTCATGTGCCCGGCAGACTGCACGCAGGGCACCGATACCGAGCCCAAATCCACTTCCCTCATCCCCCAAGATGGATCCCCACCCTCCGGCACGCGCCCGAACGCCATTGCACACCCCAAACGCGATGCTTCCGGTGCCAGCGACCACCACCACCCCGTCAAGGGTTGATGCACCGGCGGCCAAAGCGGCCACGGCATCATTCGTCACAATCGGCACGCCACCGGGAAGATCCCATACTGGTCCGCGGGCATTCCTGTCCGCATCGGGGTGCGTGGAGGCATCTGGGGTTGATTGTCCACGAGCCTCTGCGTCAGCGATCGCCCCGAGAATGGCCTCAGTCACCACCGGGACGTCAGCGGGACGGTCTACCCCTGCAAGGGAGACGGCAAGCCCGCGGATAGTCACTGCACCAGCCGCGCCAGACAGGATTGCACTGATGAGGGAACCGATCCGTTCCCTGACCACCACTGCTCCGACGGTCTGGAGATTTGCCCCGGCGCCCACCGAACGCGCCAGTTCGCGACCATCCGCATCAGCGAGGACCGCGACCGTCTTTGTTCCACCGCCGTCAATCCCGATAACCACCACGGCGCCGTCAGCAATCGTGTTTCCGGTCTTCATGGATAGCTCCCCCCAACCAAACTGCAGTATGGAACCAAAACTAGTCAGGCACCACGCGAACAAGATCCAATCAGGCGCCTGGCGGGAATCCGTCAGGGTGAAACAACCGCGACATCAGTGATCCATAGTTCGACCCTGGCACGATCTTTCCCATCACCGTCGCGTGGCGGGCGCCAGTGCTTGACGCCACCGTGTTCACGTTGCCACGGATTGCGGCGTTTCCAAGCATCGCGAACAACAGCGCTTCCTTGGCTTGCGAGGCAATCCCGTAGTCATCCACCGTCGAAAGCCTGACCCCAGGAATTCGCGATGCAATTGCGCGCATGATTGCCGGATTTCGAGCCCCACCGCCTCCCGCCACTACCTCGATAACTGGGGCGCGGTCAGGCGCATTCCGGATGATGTCCGAAGCCACCGTTGCCCCTGTCATCGCGGTGACCGTCGCCATGATGTCAAGGTTCGCCAATCCGCGAACGCGCCCATCTGCAAGCACCCGTGAAGCATATTGCGAGCCGTAGCGTTCCCGACCGGTCGTCTTCGGCGCCGGTGCGCGAAAGTAGTCGTCGTCAAGGAGTTCCCGCAACCACGCTTCATCGACTGTCCCGGCAGAAGCCATCCGCCCATCCTCATCGAACTGACTAGCGCCTCCAGTCAGTTCGGAGACAATCCAGTCGAGCACCATATTGGCGGGACCGGTGTCGCAGGCAATCCGAGGGGCGTCTGCACCGTGGGCAAACGGTGGCAGCACCGTGATGTTGCCGATACCACCAAGATTCAGGAGCACCCTCGTGGAGTCGGCAAGCCGGAATAGCTTGTCATCCAGGAATGACACCAGGGGCGCACCGTGACCACCAGCCGCCATGTCCCGCACCCGGAAATCGGCAACCGTCGTCACACCGGTACGCTCGGCGATGACCGACGGCTCACCCAACTGAAGCGTGCTTCCCGACTGGCCGGGCCGGACGGGCGGATCATGGAAGATCGTCTGTCCATGCGATGCGACAACGTCGATATCACCCGGGGTCAATCCCGCGTTCGCAATTGTCTCGAGCGCCGCTGATGCGAACCACTCCCCGAGGTCGGCATTCAGGCGACACAGGAAATCTGCTGTTGCCGTTGCCGTGTAGAACGACGCAAAGACCGCATCTCGTTGACCGGGTGTGAGCGAAACGTGGTGGTGCACAAGACTGCGCACGTCTTCGAGCGAAGGTGCCTCAGGCAACTCGACGCACACACCATCGATTCCATCGGCCGATGTCCCTGAAATCAGCCCGATCACCCGCAATCGTCGAGATGCCATCACACCTTGCCTCCCTTGGCCAGGACCGAGCCCGGTAGTCGGAGTACTCGGCCGAGTATGCCAATCCGCGGTTCGCACGAAGGCGAATGGCCTATGAAACACTGGGACAAGGAGGTGGGGGCACCAGGGTCATGAAACTTTGTTCTAGAACTCACGTTCTATTCCTGACCGCCAGTGTGGCACGACGCTCACACCGCGAAACCTCAATAAGGACAGACCGGCCATGAACACGACAACGGCGGCATCTCCATCAGTTTCACCGCACAACCGGTTTGCGTCCGACCGCGTCGGATCGCCCAAAGAGATCGCAAGGCACCGGGCATGCAGCGCCACCCCCACGCGTAAGCAGCCACAGGCACCATGCAACATCAAACTCCCCCCGGAACTACCAAAGGAGCGTCATGAAACCGGCCAGGAACTGGCGATGATGTTCGAAAGGGTTGAACCGGCCTTGCGGTTCGGGCTGGCCGTTGCCCTCGTCGTCGGGTGGAGCGTGAACTTCGTCGGACGTCACCCGGTCATGGGGGGAGGACCGATGGAACTTGCAAACAGCGCCCTTGAGGCGTGCATCCTGAGCCTGATCTGGATGGCGATCCTTGCACGCACTGTCTACATGAGCATGCTCGATCAATCGTCAAGCGCGTGGCATCCGCTTCCAGCCGTTCAGGACCCCAGTCGCAAATGAACGAATGCACGACCACCGCGTTGCACGGCGCACCCTACCACCCCTGCCTCCGGTGGTCCATAAACCCTTTGATTTCGCCCAACGCGATCGAGCGGCAATCACGGTTCGGAGATGAGTGCCTGAAGGTGACGGCTTGCGACAACGGGGCGTGAACCGATGCCATCAATCTCAATGCTCGCTGCGAAGACCTCTACCTCGGATGGGAGCTGCACCAGGTAAGGAAGCACTCCCGTAACACGGACAACACGTCCTGCACCCGGACCGTTTCGAACCCTCGCCGTCGAGATCCCTCCAACAGTAACCGGAGGAGGCATTCCGCCCGAGGGTCCGTCCAGTGTGGCGAGCAACTCCGGAGCTGAACCCGGCTCATACCCAAGCAGGGAGACTGGCCTTCCATTCAAGGACGCGACTCGCTCCCAGATCTGGGTTGGGCACGCGTCCTCACCGACCGATAGCAAGACGATTGTCAGCGGTGGCGCCGGATCGTACGCGGGTGAGCCGAAACGCGGGCGCGTCAGGGGCCACAGCACGTCATCCCATCCAAGACGGGACACGGCACCTGGAACAATCCCCGAGGCCAGAACCCCGACGGCACCGCGGGTAGGCAACTGCCGCGCCGTGGTCTCGTCAAGCGGGAAGGAACATGCGACGATCGACCCGGTCAAGTCCATCGGGATTTGGGTCGGTGTCGAGGCCACAACCAGACGGCCAGCGACCGAGCGTCCCGCGCCCGCCACCCCGGAGATTGAAACGGCATTGCCCTCAACGAGCACGCTGTCGGCGAACACGCCAACCACCTGACCACCGACGTGCGCGTACACCTGCGTCTCCGTCGCCGAGCCCGCGACATACGCGACTCCAGAAGTCGTCGAGAAGTAGATGAATGTCCCGGTTGCCGGCGAGACAATGCGGCGACGCCTTTGCCCGAAGAACAGGCGCTGTTCCGCAAGAAGGTCACCTTCGGCGAGTTGCTCGCCGATGTTACGGACAAGCATCTTCACGACCTGCTCAGGCGCCACACCAAGCGCTCCGGCAACATCAATCGCCCGTACGCGGCCGTTGCGGAAGATTGTTGCCACGTTGTGGCTCGCCGCGACCGTTGCACCATTCTGGACGACGCACGCACCGCGCTCGCCGGTCCACCGGCGCCACCGGCGGAGGCGACCACGCTCCACGACTGCCCGGCGTCGAGGCAAATCGTCCCGAATCGGTTCGGGTACCGTGCCCTCGTTCGTCTCGAGAAATCGCGCCAGTTCCTGAGTTGTCGCGGTCATCGGTTGCCTTCCACGTGCACCGGGCCCGCAATCGGGAGGCGGGCAGAATCCTTCCCCACAACGGGCCTCGGGTGGGGGAGGGTTCTCGCAGTACTAACCGTCAGCCCTGCCATTCTCAACGAATGACAGGGCAGGATACGCGCGCAATGCTTGGAACCACTGCAACAGTTTCGCCTGCCGCTTCTCATTGTCGTCTGGCAGCACAAGCGGGCGTCCCCGGCAATCGATGACGATGCCCACGGCACCGCCTTGCACCTCGACCCGAGGCGCCGCCGCCTCTCCCTTGCCCAGTCCCACATCGAAGTCGCGGGACGGATAGAGCTTGAGCGCCGCCCGCTCGCCAATCG
Source organism: Thermoflexus hugenholtzii JAD2 (assembly GCA_945907765.1). Taxonomy (GTDB): domain Bacteria; phylum Chloroflexota; class UBA11872; order UBA12225; family UBA12225; genus UBA12225. The sequence goes on from CAMDTO010000003.1 coordinate 6,987, forward strand.
GCAAGGGGAGGATCTCGATCACCCCGAATGGCACATCCACGTGCAGTGGCGCCCGATCACTGTAGATGACCTCCACGCGGATGGCTGTATCCCCCTCGTGACCCTTCCCCTCCGGAGCGACGCAAATGCCAAGGCTTAGCAACACATCGTGTTCAAGGTCAGTTCCGACCGCGAGGCTGCCCCCCATGTAGCCCAGGACGCCGAGCAATGCCATTGAGGTGGATCGATCGAGCGCGAGTTGGGTCAACCGTGTCGGTTCGGCCGCGTCAAGCATCTGCAAGACCGCCTGGGCCAAACGCGGCGTGCGGGCCAGCGCACCGCCACTCCCGATCAGCAGGTCCGGAGGCGGTATCGAGGCCAAGCCACGTGATCCCCCGCGCCACGTCCGGTCAGGTTCAAAGCGACGGCCGAGGCGTTCAAGCGTCGCCCGCAACGCCTCTCTTCCGAAGGCGTGATCGATGAGTAACTCTCGCACCGTGACGGGCACACGCCAGGGGGTCATCTGCGCCTGCCTCGCGTGCGCGAGCAACTGCGCGTCGTCAATGTCAAAAGGAAGCCATCGGGAAATCGCGGACGCGCCAACCTCCCTCAGCAGCGCCAGGCGCCCCGTGGCGGCACCAACATCATCCCGGACGACGTTCACCCCGCGCCTTGCATTGAGCATTCCGGTATAGGTCGACGCCATCGTGTAGGTGGCACCGCTGTGCACGGCGAGGACATCGACGTCATAACGATCGGCCACGTTTCGCGCGGCCACGAAGATGCCATGCAACGACGAATGAATGATCATGCCCCCAGACGGACTGGTCAGCGGTTCCCGATCCACGGGATCGGACCATCTCTGATAAAGGGATTCCATGATCCGGCGACCGACGGCCTGCAGGATCGGTTGCGGTTCCGGTCTTGTCAACTGGTGCCTGCCAGGCAGGTAGTTGTCGATCATCAGCTTGAGTGAGTCGAACTGCCTGATGTCACCGGCAAGGATCAGATAGGGAACCGTACCCGCCATTCCGAGACCGACCGATTCGGCAACCGCGCGTGCGCGTTCGTGGTCGAGCCCCCGGGAACCCGACATCAGTACGACAATGTCTGGGGAACCGCTTTCCAGGAAGGCACCGATCACGTCAGGATTGAGGCCCGCGCCATCAAGGACCATGGGATCCAAAAGAACAAGAGGCAGGGTCTCCAGTTCTGCAGTTGCGACCGCAGCATCCTCTGGCGACGGCGCAATCACCGCCACCCTTGGCAGCGATCCCGCAGACGTAATCAGCGCGCGTTCCCGTGGCGCATCTGCCCACGTCCGGCCACCCGCCTCAAGGCATTGGTTGAGTGCCCGGGTTAGCGCACCTCGGACGTCGGGTAGTCCATCGTCCCCAAGCGTTGAGCACTCGCCGATCGATACAAGCCGACGCGACCCGGCTACGAGTTCAAGCAGGTAGGCGCGAGTGACCACGGTGCCCACATCGACCGCAAGGATCGGTTCTCGGGTCACCACTGGGTCCGAGACATTGTTTACCGCCGTCAAGCGAGTTCCTCCGGCGTCGGCCGACGCGGACGCCACACCGCTGCGGACGCCGACCCTGTGAGGGCGAGGATATCACCAGTTCCCGGGAAGGCATACAGACCCGGGAACATCAGTTCCGGCGTGCCTGGTGTTCAAGCTTGTCGAGCACCTGCGAGAGGTGGCTCAGGGTCATCGCGCTCCGTCGACGTCCGCGCTCAACCTCGGCGACGAGGCCTCGCGAACAATGCGCCGCGTGCGCCACGGCCGCCTGGGAAATCCCAAGTGCCTCGCGGCGGCTCCTGAGCGTCTCGCCAGTGACCGCATCCGACGGCGCGGCCCAGTCCCCGTCCGGAAGCGTCCACTCCCCGCGGCTTCGTGCCGCGCTACGTCCAGCCGCCGCTGCCCGAGGCGCCGGCGCATCAATGACCGGCATTGCACCATTCGACGCGGGCACGCCGACTTTCGCCTGGATCGTGGCAAGCCTGATCACCGCGACCTGCAACGCCTCGTGGATTGCCTCGAAGACCGAACGAAGTTGCCGGATCTCCTGGGCGACGGATTCAATATTTTCGGAGTCGTTCATCTTCACGGGCTGCGCGATTGCCACGGACGGAGTTCCTTTCATCAGCAAGGGCAAACCGGGCACCGTGCCAGATTCTCAAGACACCATCAACCGAATGGCCGGCTAGCCCGGGTTCGCATGACACGCCAGTGATCCACCCACCGGGAAACACTCACTCCGCGCATCTCACGATGGGCAGGAATGCCCGCACCCGGTCACGACACCAAATGTCCAAGCCAACGGACGCCAATTGCGCGCACATTATGTCGCACAGCGCGGCATTGCCGCTAATCGCCGCGGCACAATCTCCGGCTCGGACAACCCCGCGTAAATCTCTTGAAGCACGCTTGGTGATCCTTTGGCTAGGCCACGTTCGCGTGGGTCCGCAAGGTGCCCTGCCCGTGCATCGGTCACAGCATCGAACGCAGGGTGGCCTCATCGATCACTGGAACGCTGTGCTTGGCCGCGCCCTTGATCTTGCTGCCACCCGGTTTGTCACCGGCCACCACGAACGAGGTCGCACCCGAAACTGCCTCGGCGACCTTGCCTCCAGACGCACCCACCAGGGCCGCGATTGCATCACGTGTCTCCGCCATCGTTCCGGTCAGGACGAATGTCTTGCCCGCAAGTGGTCCCTCCTCCGCAGGCTTGGGAGATTGGGCAGCCGGTACCGGAGACATGCCTCCCGCCGAAAACCGTTCGACCAGTTCGAGCATGGATGGATTGGAAAGCGCGTCATTGACCGACTGCGCCACAACCGGACCAACGCCCTTCGTCTCGAGCATCTGCGCACCGAGTGATCCGAGGAACTCGTATCGATCAGTCCGCAAACGATGGCAAAGGGAATCCAGTGACCCAACCAATGGGGCAAGGAGTTCGGCCGTCTCGCTGCCAACATGCCGGATGCCGAGACCGAACAGGAACCGCGCAAGCGACGTCTGTTGACGCGTCCGGTCGATCGCATTACACAACTTCCGTGCGAGGACCTCCCCCATGCCCTGCCCATCAATTGCGAGCAAGTCCGGAAGCGCCAGGTGATAGAGGTCGGCCGCATTGGCGATCAGCCCCGAAGAGATCAACCGGTCAATCCAGTTGCCCCCAAGACCGGCGATATCCACGGCTGATCGTCCGGCAAAGTGCCGAACACGGGCGGACCGCTGTGCCGGACACGACGAATTCGTGCATCGGGCAACGGCTTCATCGCCATCACGCACGATTGGCCCGTCACACGCCGGACATGCTGCAGGAAATGCCCATTCGGTCTCTTGACCATCGCGACGCGAACCCTCACCGTCAACCCCGAGGATTGCGGGGATTACCCCACCGGCCCGCTGCACCCGCACCCAGTCCCCAATCCGAAGGTCAAGCGCGCGGACCTGGTCATCGTTATGCAAGGTCGCACTCGAAACGGTCACGCCACCAAGCCTCACTGGTTCAAGAACCGCCAAGGGCGTGACCGCCCCAGTCCTTCCTATCTGGACAGCAATCTCAAGGAGGCGAGTGACAACAACCTCCGAGACGGCAACCTTGTAGGCCACTGCCCACCGCGGATCCTTCGCGACGCTACCGAGACTCTCCTGAGTGGCAAGATCGTTCACCTTGACGACGAGGCCATCTGTCTCCTCGTCCCACGTCGCACGCAAATCCTGTAACCCGGCAAGGACGGCAACCGTCTCGTCAAGATCGACGCACTCACGGTTATGGGGGTTGGTCCGAAACCCCCATTCACGCATCGTCAACAATGCTTCCCAATGGGTTGAAAACGGGCCGGACATCACGCCTGATGGGCGTAGCCGGTCGAAGACTCGGCTGACAGCATCCTGGCTTATCGGATCCGAAACCACAAGTCCGGAAACATCCGCCTCAAACGCAAGCTGTTCGAGTGGAAGCGCACTCACGGCTGCGTCGAGTGTCAGGACGGTCGCGGTATACGCGGTAAATCTGAGCGCTCGCCCAGCCGTGACCCGGGGATCAAGCTGTCGGACGCTACCGGCCGCGGCGTTGCGCGGATTCTGATAGTTGGCCTCACCCGAGGCGTCACGCGCTTCATTCAGTCGTGCAAACGCGTCGAGTGGCAGCGTGACCTCTCCCCGGATCATCAGGAAACGGGGTACGTCCGACGCACCAGTCGTGCCCGTGGACAGGGCAAGAGGAATTGTCCGGATTGTCGTTGCCTGGGCCGTGACCTCTTCGCCAATCTCCCCATCACCCCTCGTAGCCGCTCGCACCAACCGTCCATCGGCGTAGAGGAGCGCGAGGGTGAGACCATCGAGTTTCGGCTCGACCGTGTAGCGAGCGATCGCTGGACTTGGACCCGCGAGACCAATCCGGCGATCGAATGCGACCAAGCCGTCGTTGTCAAACACATTCGCCAGACTAAGCAACGGCGCTGGGTGCCTCGCCTTCCGGAACCCCGCAAGCGGCGGGCCGCCAATACGCCGGGTAGGACTGTCGGGCAGTGTCCACGACGGGTTTCGGGTCTCGACCGATTCAACCGTGCGGTAAAGCCGGTCGTACGCCTCGTCGGAAACGAGCGGCGCGTCGAGTACGTAATACGCACGCGCCAATTTCGAGAGGCGCGCAACAAGTTCGCGGTATTCCGCCGGTGTGATCGTGCCAACACCAGATTCATCACCGTGCAAGACGCTCGGATCATGCGTTTCATTCATGGTGAATCTTCAACGAACCCGCCGCGCCGGTGTTGCCGTCGATTACGTCATGACGTGCGCGAAATCAAGTCGCTATTGCTCAAGGGAGGCTGTTTGCCCGTGCATGCGCGGGTTCACAAGGTGGTACATGCAACCCCGGATCCTATGGAACGTGAACTATTTCACGTCTCGCGATGGCAAGGTTTGCTACATTCCGACGGTAGTGAGGCAGTAGGAAACGGTGCGGTCGCCGGTCGACACCCAAGGCAAAACCACCGCCGCTGCGTCAGTGAGCCTCGGATTGGCAATAAGACTGATCAGTGACCGGCTTCAGCGTAGAACCGTTCAGGTCGCACTCAGCGCGATGATTGCCTTGGCGTGCCTTTCGACGTCGGACTTTGCCTCGACGCGCGCCATCTTTGTGGCAATGATCACGAACCCCGGAAACAGTTTCGGGGTCCCTTCCGTGCTTGCGCCACAGGCAGCAGTGACCACACCGGGAGCGGGAGGAGTAATCCGCCTGGCTTGGACTGAACCACGTGCGATCGGCACCGTCACCCCGGCCGCCACATCATGGGCCGGGTGGTATCTCATCTACCGGAGCGAATCTCCGGCAACTCCTGGGCCGAACGCGACCCCCTACGCCACGGTCGTGAGCAACAGTTCTGGTCTCGGATCATTTGTGGATGGCCCGGCCATTCCAACCGTGGCACCTTGCCCTATATCTGGACCGTGCACGCGGGACAACGTTCGGTACTTCTATTGGGTCCGAGCCGTCAGTCGCCAGACGGGGTTTCCTTCGCCGCTCATTTCCGTAGGCACCGATGCCGCCGCGGACGCCACCGGGCCGGAGGTAGTTGCCCACAGTCCCTCATCCAATGCCGGTGTTCCACCAACCACCAAGGTCACGGTTGCCTTTAATGAACCGGTTGACTTTGCAGCGACGACTGCGTCGTTCTGTCTCGCTCCGTCGGCCACTCCAACTCAATGCGTCACCGTGACCGCCAACCACTCCCGGTGGGAACAGAGCGCCGGAGTCCTTTTCGAAGTCAAACCCGAAAGCCGCCTCGCGTCGTCAACGTACACCGTGACACTCAGGAATGGCGTCAACGCCGTCACCGATCTTGCCGGCAATCGCATGGCCACATCGACCTTCACGGAGCAAGGGACCTGGTCATTCACCACCGAGATGCCCGCGGACACCGTGCAAATCCGCTGGCAGACACCTGCCCTTGACGGTCAGGAATACATGCCCGCGACGGGGCCGGCAGTCGGGATTGCGTTTGCGGAACCGATGGACAAGACGTCGGTCGAGTCGGCATTTTCGGTGACCTCGGGCGCTGAATGTGGAACGGGCAGCGTTCCGTTCACCGCGAACTGGAATGCGACGGACAATGCGGTCGTATTCACGCCGACCACCGCCCTCAGTGTCGGTCTCAAGCCCGCGACGTCAGGCGTGCTCTTCCCCGGCGTCTTCGAATATGCGTTCCGGCTGGCCTCCACCGCCCGTTCAGGCGCCGGGAAACCGACAATTCAGCTTGAGTGTGTGAACGGACGCTTCACGCCGACATCTTCGGTCCTCGCTTTCGGGATCAATGGCGCGCTAAATGTCGCCGGCGCAAATGGCCCACACGTCGTCCCGGGCGAAACCCTGCCACTCCGCAGCGTGAGCGGCCCATGGCGCCAAGGGTCCTACACGACGCTCCGGGCGCTCTTTGACGAGCCGAAAACCGTTGGCATAGCGTCAGCAACGACCACGATTGGTGGCGACGACTGGTCAGGCCTCGCGCTGACTGTCCCCTCTGATACCCCTTCCGGCACCCACTTTGTTTCGGTGCAGAACGAGGCTGTTTCCGCTGGGATTGGGCAGGACGCGCGCAGTGCGGTGTTGCCAGTCACCGTGGATCAGCCATCGATTTCGGTGACATCGGTCAGCGCCCAGGATCTTTGGACGCCACGCACGGTTCTCTCGCCCCATGCAGGTGACGAGGTTGTCCTGATTGTTGCCACCGTCACTGCACCGAGCCGCGACGGATCAGGGACACGACCACTCCCGAATGCCGTGGTCACGATCCGTGCGATCGTGAACCCAACTGCCTACGGCGCAGTACTGTGCTCGACAGCCTCTTGTTCCGATCCGACAATCGGGACCTTCCAGACAGTCACGGATCCGAATGGCGTGGCGCGCGTCTACCTCAAGGCACCACAAGCAGGCGCGCCATTCAGCACAATCGTCATTCTTGCGCAATCGACAACCGGGATGGGAAGTGTCCTGCTTACCGACCCGGCGCCGATGCCCCCAGGCAACCTTGCATTCAGCGCTACGACCAGTCGGTTCACGTGGTCGCCATCATCGTCACGGGCCATTGGCGGGTACCGCATCGTTCTGTCCCCGGTCACCGGAGGCGCGATCGCACCGGAAATCGTGATTGATGCAGGAACTGAAACAGGCAGCGACTCTCCGTCAGGCGCGTTGGTTCCCGGTGTCACCTACAGCGCGGTCGTCGTGGCGTACGACCTCGGCGGACGGGTCAGTGCCTCATCTCCCGCCATCCAGTTCACCGCTCCAGCGTCAACGGTCACCCCAACGCCCACGACAGTAGCAACCGCCACCTTCTCGGCAACCCCCTTGGCTTCACCAAGTCCAACCACGGGTACCACGGCAACGCCAAACGCAGGTGCATCGGCGACTCCGACGACCAGCGGAACTGTGGCCCCGACCGCCACACAGGTCAGCCAGACGACCGGGGCACCATCCGCGGGCACGACTCCGGTTCCGACGCAAACTCCGGACGCCTCTTCGGCCACCGTCACCGTTGCCACACTTACACCGAGCGCATCCGCGCCAACGATTGTCGCCACTGCTGCCCTGACACCATCGGCAACGGCCGAGATGACCGGCACTGCCACTCCCATAGGCGCATCGCCGACGGCGGTTCCTGTCACATCGACCGTGACCGCTCCGGCCGCCACAGCGGTGTCATCGGCGACATCCGCCCCTACCGCCGTCGCCTCGTCGACCCCTGTACCCGTAGCGACAAGCGCACCCGCAGCAACCTCGACGTCACTTGCCGTCCCCACGATTGTGCCCACGGTCCAGCCAACAGGTTTGCGCCAAGGCATTGGCAACGAAGTGGGTGCATCGTGAGCGACCAGCAACCTGACAGTTCACCAACTGGCTCTCAAGCATTCCTGCCCACCCCATCCGTCAAACGGGCACCCGATTCCCGACGCCTCTCGCGACGCGCCTTCACTAGCGCGCTTCGCACATTCGGCGTACTACTCGCCACCTTTGTGATTGTGGCAACCCTGATCCTGACCGTCGGACCTCGATTCCTGCCCTACCAGACGTTTATCGTGCTGTCTTCATCCATGGAGCCCGCGGTTCCTGTAGGAGCCGTGGTTGTGACAGTACCCGTGCCAAAGGGTGATCTCGTATCCGGGGACGTCATCACCTACCAGCGCGCTGAAGAACCAGACATTGCCGTCACTCACCGGATTGTCCGCCTAACGGGCGTAGCCGGTGCCCTTATTGCCCGGACGCGAGGTGATGCCAACTTGGTTGACGATCCTTGGGAGGTGACGCTAAGCGCGACGGTCCTGCGGGTTTCGGGGTACGTCCCCCTCGCCGGGTACGCACTGATGTTCGCGCAATCGCCAACCGGACGCCTCGTGACCATCATCGTCCCCGCCCTGATCCTGGCCGCGATGTGGGCGTTCGAACAATGGCAGCGCCGGGTGTGGCGACGGTCACAATCCCCGGACGGCATCCGCATCGTGACACCGTCCTGACACTGGAAACCCGATGCCACCAACACCCGCGAGAGTGAAGCCACAGGGCGGAAACCTCGGCAAGAAGCCGGGGCAGAAGCCAATTCCCATGCCCGTCGTGTACGGGTTACCCGTGGCTGCCTTTATCGCAATCGTCGCGCTCTTCGTTACCGGAGACCGAAACTTCCCATCGTTTACCGGAGGCCTCTTCTCCGACGGACCGCCCATCGCCGTTGCCCTCTCGGACGCCACCACCTTGACGATCCTTTCCGGCGAAGTCCAGATCAAGCCGAAGGGCGCCCCGGACTGGAAGGAGGGCCTCCAGGGACAGACACTGACAACTGGCGACAGCATCAGGGCCGCCAAGGACGCCGCAGCCATGGTCACGTACTTCGAAGGTTCCACCACCGCGATCGAGGACGAGGCCGAGATCATCCTGAACAAGATCGAGAAGAACCCAAACGGGGTTACCACCGAGATCAGCACCCAGATTGTCGTCGGCAAGACGTGGACCAAGGTCGCACGTCTTCTCGACCCCGCCAGTTCCTTCGCAATGGAAACCCAGTCTGCCGTCGCCGTTGTGCGAGGCACCGAATTTGCCGTTGGCGTGAACCCCGACGGTTCGGTTGTCGTCACTACCGGCGAGGGTGAAGTTGCGTTGGCACCACCCGGAGCTCCTCCCGGCAGTGCAGTGATCGTGAAGGCCGGTTTCGAGTCCAAGGCCGCCCCGGGACAGCCCCCAACCCAGCCTCAGCCAGCCCCGCCACCCAAGCGGGCGATGCGTCTTACCCTTGCCTCCCCCGCTGTGCCACTGGTCACCGACGACAAGGGACGCTCGACAGGATGCGTCAAGGTAGGCGAAGTTGCATGCGCCCAGATGGTCAACCAGATTCCCGGTTCCGACTATTCCGGCCCGCAAAGTGAACCGCAGGTAATCACCTTTGCACTTGTCGAAGGCAAGGATCGCGCCCTGACCACCAGTTACACCGGAACGGGCGCAGGTGGCGTCTATCACATCCAGGGTGAAGTCATTGATGACGGTGCCATCAAGTCGTCGACCCAGTTCGCCGCCAGCATCAAGGCGAACGAGTCCCAGCAGACTGGACTTACCGCAAAAGGTGACGGCAGCCTGTCTGATTTTGCCGAACCTGTGATCGTCGACTCGCTGCCGTTCAAGGGCGCATTGAGCGCCGCCCTCCTCGGACCAACACCGACCGGCGAGGCAGGCATGCAGATAGCCACGTTCTCGGCCCAGAAGACCGCAGCCGCCGGCGCAACGCAGACCGCAATCGTTGCCGCCAATGGAGGCGCATCGCCAACCAGACCATCACTCGTCGGTGCATTGCCAACACAAGACCTTGCATCCCTCAAGACGCTTGACCCGGCCGCCGCCCAACTGACCCCCCGTGCAAAGGCAACCGTTCCCGCCACCGAAACCGTCCAGCCCGCTTTGGCTGCCGCACGGGCGAACGGCACCGCAACCCCGGCAGGTGCGACCACGCCTTCACCAGCCGCATCCGGGAGCCCGGCACCGGAGACACCAACTCCGACGCCCGCGACAACGGTGACCATCACCGCGACCGAGACAACCACCGTCACCCCGACATTGACCGTGACTGGCACCACCACCGTCACCACCACCGTCACCCCAACCCTTACCGTCACGGAAACGGTGACCGTCACCGTGACGGAAACAACCACGGTGTCGCCCACACCGACCCTCACCGAAACCACGACCGCTACCGTCACGACGACCGTGACGCCAACGCCAACCCCGAGTGTGACCGCAACCACGACGGTCACTCAGACATCCACGCCGACTCTCACCGTCACGCAGACACCGACCCTCACATCGACGATTACGCAGACGCCAACCAAGACGGCCACGCCGATCGGTTACACCGTCCGAGGCAAGACCGTCTCGGTCGCTGCGCCGGGTGACACCGGCCGTGAACCGCGGGTGACCTTCGATCTCGTCACCGAAACCGGAATCACCGCCCTCGATGGCGACCGGTCACCGTTCGCGGTAGCCATGCCTCCGTCTGGTGAACTGCTCCTTTCAGACCCGATCAACATCAGTACCTCGGCTGTTTTCACTGGTCCGATCACCATCGAGATGCCCTTTGACGTTGCGCGCCTTTCCGAGCCAATGGCCCGTGGGGATGTGTCACGCGACAGCATTCGCCTCCTCAAGTGGAGCCCGAGCGCGCTCGACTGGTTTGAACCAGCGGTGACCGGACTGAGTGTCGACGCTGCGAACGGGCGGCTCCTGGCAACGATGCCGTCATTCGATCCAGTCGCGGCACAGTCAGGCGTGACCACGCGTGCGGTCAGTGCGTCCGCCATACGGCCCGGTGGAACATTTGTCGTCGCAGTGCCCCGAACGGTCGGTTTCGGCGTCGGAATTGATGGCATCACGAACGTGCGCATCTTCGCGGGCGACAACCTCGCCCCGGGGGCAACACTTACCCGAACGATCACGGTATCGAACGCGACCCGCAAGTCGCTGACCTACCGCCTCAAGACCCAGCCCACGTCCGGGAGTGGTGATGGCCCGATCCTGTTCACCGACCCGGTCAATGGCCTGCAGCTCAACATTGCACGCGCCAGTCTGTCCGCATTCTATTGCGGACCAATCAAGGTTGACTTCGGCGTTCCAAATGACGATGTTTCAGGGTGCATAAAGGGCGTGGCACCGGTGGGGACGGCAAAGATGCTGCGCCCATCGGAGACAGACACGCTCATCCTTGAGATCACCTTCCCTGAAGGTGCCGGGAACGAGTTCAACGGACCGGTCTATGGCCTTCTCACGACGATAGACTTCGTGTGGAATGCCGTGGAGGTTCCGCCAACACCCGCCACCAGATAGTTGGCGGCGCTGCAGCGGTTCCCCCACTCAGCGACGTAGCGCGGGCGGAACGTCCAGGTTCTTGCGCATCGCCACGTAGGCGTCAATCCCCGCTGGGTCAGTCCACGGCGAACGCAAGGTGCGCACCACCCGGTACCCGGTCCGGCGATACGCCCTTTGTGCCGCCTCATTGCGCGCGGCTGTGTGGAGCAGGACTCCACTGGCCCCCGCACGAACCATCGCACTCTCAACCGCTAGCAGCAGGGACCGGGCGACACCCTTCCCCTGCCAATCCGGCCTGACCGCAAGCATCGAGACGTATCCCTCGTCGGGACGCGTTCGCCGACGGGCGAAGGCAAGCCCCATTGGCCCAAACGTGGCTGGAAGACGCCACATGTTGCGCCATCCCATCAGCTCCGCAAACTTGGGACGTTCGCGCGGGCGGCTGTCACGGTGGAACTCTTCAACGCCGGGTGGTATCGAGATGATGAACCCGACAACGTCTCCGAATGCCGATACCGCGACGGTCGACACCCCAACCCGCGCCGTGAAGGACGGGTGCCACATGGTCCCTAGGGTGACAGCATCAACGCCAAGACCACGGCGGTAATCATCGAAGGCGAGGCCAAACACCGTCGCCATTCCATTCGAGTCCGCTGGAAAAGCTTGGCGCAGGTACACCTGTCCAAGCAAGGTGCCCGCCCGAGGATGATCACTGCGCATGCCAATTCCCGACAGGTTTCCGGTTGACGGGAGGCGGTTCGGACGGCGCCAGGGCGCCGCACAGAAAACAACAAGGCCCCTCTCTGGAGGAGGGGCCAAAGGTGGCGGTCCCGACGGGATTCGAACCCGCGATCTCATCCTTGACAGGGACGTATGCTAGACCGCTGCACCACGGGACCATGAAACCGATACCACTGAACGTCATCGATGGCGGTGGAGTGTATCCGGCAGAACCTCTCGTCGTCAATTTTTCAGGCACCTATGGCGAATGATTGGCTCCGGGCACTGCCGATCGACTATCCCAAGTTTGGCCGCAGGCAGTTACCACAATTGTGTAACAATGTTTCCATGTGGATCAATCTGGAAGGCCGTTTCGAAGAGCTGATCGAAATCAACGATCGCACTATTGAGTTCATGGATGGGCTTGCCGATACCCGCCTGAAGTTGGTTGGCAAGGACGAGTGGACGTCCGGTGAGACCGTCGTCACTGGCCTGACCCCGGAAGAGGTCATCAACCGAATGGTGTCGGCACGCAGTGCGCTCGTGCATGGCGTACCCGAGGTGAGGCCCCACAAGGAAGACTTGGCGAACTGGGTGCGTCCGGGTTCCTAGTCGAACGCCGCAGCATTTGGCACAACCGGATAACCCGCCCGTAACGTCGAATTGGCAACCTTTAACGACGGCAAGAGGTCAGGGTCATCACAATGCAAGCGGTCCGCGTGCCACGCCCAGCAACTGTTCCGAGCCGGTCGGCAACACCCGCATGGTCGCGTGATCTCCTTGTCTTCCTGGCCTTCATCACCCCGAACGTTGTCAGCCTCTGCGTATTCTCCTACTGGCCAATGTTGCGGAACCTTTGGCTAAGCTTCACCTATTGGGACATGATCGCCCCGGAACCCCTGTGGATTGGCCTCGACAACTGGATTGAGGTCCTCACCAGCGCCACATTCTGGACGGTCCTGCGCAACACGCTCGTCTTTACGGTGGGTTCGGTCGTAATCACCATCATGATTGCCCTGGGTCTCTCACTTCTCCTCAACCAGAAGCGCCGGGGACGCAATCTGGTCCGCGCGGCAATGTTCGCCCCGGCAATCCTGCCCGGCAGTGCGATTGCTCTCGTGTGGACTTTTCTCCTGGCACCGTACTACGGCCTGATCAGTCAAGGCGCAACCGCACTCGGGATGCCGATGACTCGGTGGCAGAACGATCCGTTCTGGGCGATGCCAACCGTCATCCTCGTGGTCATTTGGAAATCCACTGGGTACGACGCCGTGATCTTTCTCGCCGGCCTTCAGGGGATCCCGCGTGAGCTCTACGAGGCCGCGCGGGTCGACGGTGCCAACGCTTGGCAACGCTTTGTCAATGTGACCGTGCCCGGACTGAGCCCCGTTGCCTTCTTCCTGACAGTCACCTCGATCCTTTCAAGTTTCCAAGCGTTTGATGTCATCCGTGTCATGACTGGCGGGGGTCCAGTCTATGCAACAACCACCCTGATCTACCAGGTGTATAGCGAAGCATTTGTCGGCTTCAACGCAGGTCGCGCCGCCACCTACGCCACCATTCTGTTCGGTCTAATGCTCGCCATAACGGTCGTGCAGATCAGAATGGTGGAGAAGCGGGTGACCTATGAATAGCGTCACCTTCGCCTCTCCGTCGCGAATCGCCCCGAAGTCCACAGACCTTCCGCGGACGACGTCACACCTGTGGGCAGCACGCCTTGCGGGAGCACTAGCTGCCTACCTCGGCCTCGGTCTCGCCCTGGTGATTGTCGGAATCCCGACCTACTGGGTGATCATCGGGGCCCTTAAGACCAATCGCGAAATCTACACCGTGCCATCGACGTGGTGGCCGCCAAACCCCGCGTGGTCCAACTTCCCGGCCGCATGGGCCGCGGCGCCGTTCACCCGGATGTACCTGAACAGCATCACGGTCACACTTGTCAGCACCACCCTGAAACTTGTGAACGCGACCTTCTGCGCCTACGCGTTCGCCTATCTGCAAGTGCCCGGCAGGAACCTGATCTTCATGTTCATCCTTGGTGCACTGATGATTCCCGAGGAAGTAACCGTCCTTCCTAATTACCTGACGGTCGCATCACTCGGCTACGTAAATTCGGTGACAGGACTGATCCTGCCAACCATTGGGTCAGCGTTCGGAACCTTTTTCCTCCGGCAGCACTTCTTGTCCCTGCCACGCGAAGTGATTGAAGCTGCCCGTGTCGATGGCGCCGGCCACCTCCAGATCCTGTGGCACGTCGTCCTCCCACTCTCCCGTCCCGTCCTTGCCACGCTGATCCTCCTTACTGCCGTGGCAAGGTGGAATGACTTTCTTTGGCCCCTGGTGGTGACCAGCAAGGACACCATGCGCACCCTCCCCGTCGGCATCTTCTTCCTGTTCACGCAGGAAGGGACGACGGAATGGGGAGTGGTACTCGCGGGAACGATCATCGTGATCGCGCCCATCATCGCCCTCTTCATCGTGGTGCAGCGACACCTGGTAGAGGGGATTGCTTCCGGTGCCGTCAAGGGGTGACGAGCACCACAACACGACGCGCGCGTGGCTCGCAGCGCAAATAGGAAGGAAACGCAAGCATGAACCTGCGTACACGCCGGGGTGCATTGTCCGCTGCCGGATTGCTCGGGACTGGACTCGCCCTCGCCGCCTGCGGCGGTGACGCCGCCTCCGGTGGCGCCGCTGCTCCTGCCGCTTCATCGGGACCGGTCAAGCTCGTCTATTGGGGTGCCTTCGCCGCCAACCTCGGCAAGGTCCAGGAAGACGTCGTCAAACAGTTCAACGACTCCCAGAAGGCGGTCACCGTCGAGCACCAGTTCCAGGGCAGCTACGAGGAACTGGCAAACAAGCTGACCGCCGCCCTTCAGGCCAAGCAGGCACCGGACATGGCCGTCCTTTCCGACGTCTGGTGGTACAAGTTCTACCTGAACAAGGCCATCCAGCCGATGGATGACCTGATGAAGGCCGAAAAGGTCGATACCAAGGACTACGTTGACTCGCTGTTCAATGAATATGTTCAGGGTGGCAAGAGTTACGCGCTCCCATTCGCCCGCAGCACCCCGCTCTTCTACTACAACAAGGACGCATACAAGAAGGCCGGACTGCCCGATCGCGCCCCGAAGACCTGGGATGAGTTCGTCAAGGACTTCGCTCCGAAACTCAAGGGAGCGATCGACCCCAAGCAGTTCGTCTTCGCAAACGGCGGGTACTCGGCATGGATCTTCCAAGGCGTGATCTGGCAGTTCGGTGGCGCGTACTCCGACAAGGACTTCAAGATGACCATCGGGGAACCGAAGGGCGTCCAGGCAGGCGAGTTCTACCGGGACAGTATCAAGGCCGGATGGGCCCAATCGGTCAAGAGCGACACCGATGAGTTCAAGCAGATGAACGCGGTCAACATCATCAACTCGACCGGAAGCCTGGTGGGCATCCTCGATGCCGCCAAGGGCAAGTTCGAGGTTGGGACAGGGTTCCTTCCCGAAGGTCCGGCTGGATTCGGATGCCCGACCGGTGGCGCAGGCGTGGCCATTCTCTCCGGGCTTGCCAAGGAGAAGCAGCAGGCCGCCATGCAGTACCTCGCGTTCGCGACCAGTCCCAAGGTGCAGGCCGTGTGGTCGCAGCAGACCGGCTACATGCCAGTCCGCAAGGCCGCGATCGAAAGCAAGGAGATGCAAGACTTCATCAAGACCAACCCGAACTTCAAGACCGCGCTCGACCAGTTGCCGAAGACCAAGTTCCAAGACAGTGCACGCGTCTTCGTCCCGAACGGCGACCAGATCCTCGCAAAGGGTCTCGAGCGCATCCTCGTCAACCAGGAAGCGCCGTCGACCGTCTTCAAGGAAGTTGCCGACACGCTGACCAAGGAAGCCGAACCGGTCATCAAGGCCCGCAAGGCACTCGGCGCGTAAGGCAGTCAATTCGGGTTGGCCACGACGCGACACCCAGTGGTAGCGCGCGATTGGCACAACCCGACACTCGCACGGTGCCGGTCCGTCCACCGTGGGCGGACCGGCACGCCGTTGCTATACTAGGCGTGCTTGCCGAGGTGGCGGAACTGGCAGACGCGCTAGGTTGAGGGCCTAGTGGGGTATCCACTCCTCGTATGGGTTCAAGTCCCATCCTCGGCACCATTACACACACTGTCCACGCTAAGGGATGATCGGAACGGGCGGTTAGCTCAGCTGGTAGAGCACGGCGTTTACACCGCCGGTGTCGGGGGTTCGAGCCCCTCACCGCCCACCCGGCGTTGCTTGCTGGTCGTGCCACATCTCTCGCGTGCCACCATGGCGTTCTGGCCTGCCGAGATAGCTCAGTTGGTAGAGCATGCGACTGAAAATCGCAGTGTCGACAGTTCAATTCTGTCTCTCGGCACCATCACCTGCAACCCTCACTTCGCTGATGCGGGTCCCATCGGTCCAGTTGGCTCATGGCAATGGCTTCGGTCATTCGGGAATGCCTATCGAAAGTCAACTGCGCGGCGCTCAAGCAGGCGCGCCCGGCGGATATTGGCCTACCCAACCCCCAGGTGACTGCAAACTTCGGCAGGTGAACGGTTGCTGGCAAGTCCGTCAATGACCTCGCCGGCAGGAAAGCGTTCGACACCAGTCGGCACCGAAACCATCGTACGTGGGTCAACTTCGACGCGTAAGACGAGGTGACAATCAAGGCATCGCACCACCGTGACCACATCACGGGGCACGATACCTGAGAACCCGAGCCCCGTATCATCGTGTGAGACCGCAGCTTCGACCCGACCGACGCAACTCGGGCAAAACAACTGCGAAGGCCCGGCATCGCTTGCAAATACGGTACCCATCAACCGGGTAACGCTTCGGCACAACGGTAGTCGCAAACCGGTTGCCATGGAACCACAACATGACACGATCGTTCGCGGATTTCATCGGGAATGACGCCTCTGTCACCCAGATGCGGACGGCGTACGCACGTGGTCAAGGCACACACGCATACCTGATCACCGGCCCCGCTCAGATTGGCAAGCGCACGCTTGCCATTGCGTTCGCCGGCCAAGTGGTCTGCCACGGTTTGCAGACTGAAGCGCCATGCGGCGCCTGCCCGTCATGCCACGCCTCGGGCCGTAACGGCCATCCGGATATCCATCTGGTGGAGCGTCGTGACGACAAGCGGACCATCCTGACCGAACAAGCACAGGAAGTGATCCATCAATCAAGCCTGCACCCGTACCTGTCGGCCCGAAAAGTCTTCATCGTGCGTGAGGCATCCATACTTGAGAACGAGGCCGCCAACCGGCTTCTGAAGACCATCGAGGAACCTCCCCCGGATACCGTGATAATCCTGACCACGAACGACGCCGACCAGGTACTCCCAACGATCCGGTCGCGATGTCGTGAGGTGGGGTTACGGACGATGCCGCTTGGGACGGTCGCCAAAGGCCTGATCGACCGGGGCGTCGATGGCGATCACGCCGATCTTCTTGCACGCATGTCAGGCGGAAGGCCAGGCTGGGCCATCGCAGCGTCCGATGATCCGGCGCAACTCACCCGTCGCGACGACCACCTGACGCTTCTTGAAACAATTCTTGCTACGTGGCGTACGCGCCGGCTTTCACTGGCAGACCGCCTTGAGGACAGTCGTCAGGTGGCACGGACCCGCGAACGGATGGCCGGAGCGTTTGAGGACTGGATCACCTGGTGGCGCGACGCCCTCGTTTGCCATGCCGGATGCCCGGAACTCATCACGAACATCGATCGTGAGGGTGCGTTACGACACGCGGCCGGGCGTCTCGATCGCACCCAGATCATTGCCGCCATCACCCGAACGCGCGAGGCATGGGCGCACATCGATGCCAACGTCAATCCCCGCCTCGCCATCGAAGGCCTCCTCCTCGACCTGCCCGACCTCACCTGACCACCGGTGACCGGTTGCTAGACTATCTCCAGTCCGACCGTCGGGTTGGGAACAGGAGTTCACGCACCGCAAATGCCGACCTACGAGTACGCCTGTACCGCTTGCACCCATCGATTCGAACGGGTGCAGAAGTTTTCCGACGACCCTGTCACCGAATGTCCCGAGTGCTCCGGCAAGGTGCGCAAGGTCTATTTCGCGGCTGGTGTCGTCTTCAAGGGGTCGGGTTGGTACATCAACGACAGTCGCCCTTCGGCACCATCGGAGACGTCGTCCGCACCATCGGAGACGTCGTCCGCACCATCGGCAGCAGTCACGCCAGAACCGGCATCCGAGACGAAGTCTGATGCCGCTGCCCCCGCAAGCGCTCTTGCGGGGGCCCCCGCGTCGCCGGCACCAGCCACCACGGGAACTGGAACGACCTCATCGTCTTCACCGGCCTCGGCATAGCCGGCCTGCAGAAAGTCATGCGCGCCGTCGTCCAGCGTGTCCGCGGTGCGAATGTGGAGGTTGCCGGGGAACGCGTGGGGGAAATTGGCCGCGGCCTCGCGGTCCTCATTGGTGTGACCCATGAGGACCGCGAAGACGACTCGGCTTGGATCGCACGCAAGATTGCGGAACTTCGTGTTCTCGCTGACGACCAAGGACGAATGAACCGTTCATTACTCGACACTGGTGAGGCGGCCCTGATCGTCTCCCAATTCACGCTCTTCGCCGATACAAGGAGTGGTCGACGGCCCGGGTTTACCGGCGCGGCGCTTCCGACAGTTGCCGAACCGCTCGTCACGGCCGTCATTGTCTCGTTACGATCCCTTGGCATACCCGTCGCCACTGGGAAGTTCGGCGCAGACATGACGATCAACTTCGTCGCCGACGGCCCGGTCACGATCCTGCTAGACAGTGTGGAGCGTCCCGGTAGGGATGGTCTCGGCGCGGCTCCGCTTGGTGCCGGAAAGGATGCCCGTGGAACGGCGACCGCTTGAACGCGTCCGAGGCACTCAGGACCATCAAACCCGTCAGGCAACAAGCCTGGATGCCATGCGCACGAAGTGCGAAACCGCATTCGGACTTCACGGCTTCCGCCGCGTGGATGTGCCTGTGCTTGAGCCTGCCGAACTTCACCTGAGGAAATCAGGCCTCGAAATCATCTCGAAGCTCTACTCGTTCCACGACCTTGGTGGCCGCAGGATCTGCCTCCGGCCCGAACTGACCGCAAGCATGGTACGCGCAGCAATCGCCCAACCGTCACCGCGTCTGCCAGACAAGATGTTTGCAACTGGTCCGGTGTTCCGTTACGAACGCCCATCACGCGGCCGATTCCGACAGTTCATGCAGACCGGGGTCGAAGTCCTGGGTGCCGAAGGTGTCCTAGCGGATGCGGAAATCATTGCGTTGGCCGCAACGACCCTCGACACCATCGGCATAACCAGGTACACGGTGACGATCGGCAACGTCGGCATCCTGGGTGAACTGCTGACCCATCTCGGCCTCACCGGACGTCGACGCGCACTGTTGCTCGAAAGCCTCGAGGACGCCAGGCGTCACGGGATCGAGGCTGTCCGGACCCGGTTCGCATCCCTGGACCCGGACCTCATCCAGCCAGGCGAGTCCACTCGGATCCGAGACAGCGCCGTCACCGCCGAACTTTCGTCCACATCCGAGGATGCGCTTGCCCGTCTGGTCGCCCAGACCAGCGCCGGTGACCTGGGTCGTCGAACCCTAGCGGATGTGACGACCCGTCTGGCAGCACGCATGCACGCCGACACGGCACGCGCTGCGGTGGATCGGGCGCTCGCATTCATCGGCGAACTGGGCGCGGTTCGCGGCGACCCGGATACCGCCCTCGATGCGGCCCGCGCACTCCTCGAAGCCCACGGTCTCGATCCTAAGCCGTTGGACCAACTCTCTGAAACGATCACCCTTCTCGATGCGTTCGGCGTAAAGCGCGAGCGCGTGCAGATTGACCTCGGATTGAGCCGCGGACTGCAGTACTACACCGGAATGGTCTTTGAAGTGGACCACGAGGCGCTGGGCGCTGAGAAGCAACTCTGCGGTGGCGGGCGATATGACGACCTCTACCGCGTCCTTGGAGGAAGGCAATCGGTCACGGCTATCGGGTTCGCATTCGGCCTCGAACGGCTAGTGCTTGCCAAGGAGGCCGAAACGATCGACGGAACCGGTGACAACGTTCCGGATGCGGTTTTCGTCGTTCCCTCCACCCCCGGCGACGCGGTAATTGCCGCTCGCGCGGCCACGGCACTCCGGCACATCGGGGTTACCGCCGCATTGGACACAAGCGGTCGCGCCGCCCGAGGCGCAGTTGCATTCGCCGCCCGGGAGGGTTTCGCCTATCTCGCAATGGTGTCCCGCGACGACCCTCCCGAGACCCTTCGGCTGCGCCCGCTCACACCGGATGGCGTTCCGGCCGACGACACAATCTCCGTGCCGGATGGGCCAATCCCGATCACGTCCACTCTGGAATGGTTGCGGGCAAACCCGGCACCGAGCTCCGAGAGCACAGGCCTGCATCGGTCCACGAACCGCTCGGAAACCCCCGCGGAGGCGCGGTCATGACCGACACCGAACACACAATCCTGCGGATGGGTGTGCCGTCGGGACGACGCATTGAACCCGCCGCGCTCTCCTTCCTCGAGGGGTGTGGCCTCCGCGTCCGCAAGGAAAGCGAGCGGCAGTTGTCGGCAGGCATCTCCGGGCTGCCCGGCGTCGTCGTCTTTCTGCAGAGGGCGCGCGACATCGTCACCCAAGTCACCGACGGCGACCTTGACATCGGTCTCACCGGGGTCGACTTCGTTTCCGAGTTCGGTATCGAAGGTGACGACTTGGTAGTCCTCGATTCCAACCTCGGGTTTTCGTCGGGCGACCTCGTCGTCGCCGTCCCGGATGGTTGGATCGACGTCACCTCGATGGTCGACCTCGCTGACGTTGCGGTGACCCTTCGCGAAAGGGGGCAACTCCTTCGCGTCGCCACCAGCTACCCGCGCCTCGCACAACGCTTTCTGTACGAGAAGGGAATTACCCACTTCACCATCATTGCGATGGACGGCGGGGTCGAGGCAGCGCCCGGTGCCGGGTTCGCTGACGTGATTGTCGAACTTACGGTATCGGGTGTCTCCCTCAAGGAGAACCGTCTGAAAGTCCTGCGCCACGCCGTGGTCATGAAGACGCAGGCCTGTCTCATTGGCAATCGGCGATCACTCACGACCCATCCGGCCAAGCGCGAACTCGCAAGACGGATCCTCGAACTGATCGAAGCGCGCGGTCGCGCCCAGGGCTTCTACTCAGTCACCGCAAACCTGCGCGCGACGACCGAGACTGAAGTTGCCGAAAGGTTGCTAGGTTCACCGGCGACCCGTGGCCGGACCGGACCGACCATTGCCCGCGTGTTCAGCGCTTCCGAAGGGCCAGAAGGCGGCCATTGGTTCGCCGCCACGATCATCGTGCCCTCACGGGATCTCCAGGCTGCCGTTGATCACCTGCGTGCCGCCGGTGGTTCGGGCATCTCTGTCCTGCAGCTCCGCTATTTGTTCGATGAGCAGTCGCACCGCGTTCTCGAACTCAACCGCGAACTCGGCGTCTGACCCCGGACTACCCGTCTCGACACCGCGCTCAGCACGTCAGCAGACCATCTGGAACGACCACAAGATGACGAACGAGACCATCCTGCGCATCGCACACGCCGGGACACCGGAAGCGGAGGCAATCCTCCACCGCATACCCATCGATGAACTCACTCCTGACGACGCCGTGTCAGCACGTACCGAGGTGGTCTTCGGCATCCCACTCAGCCCGGAAGCGTTCGTGGAACGCGTGCGCCTCGAAGTCCGCGCGCGCGGTGATGACGCCCTCCGTGAAATCGGGGCGCGCCTCGGCGAAACGGTCACCGGGTCATTTGAAACGACGCGTGAGGAAATCGAAGCCGCTTACCAACAGGTATCGGCGCAGTTCGTCGCCGACCTCCGGGTCGCTGCTGACCGGATCGAACGGTTTCACCGGAAACAGCCTCACGGATCCTGGCTCGATTTTGGCGAAGGTCTTGGACAGGTCGTGCGTCCACTCGACCGCGTCGGCCTCTATGCACCGTCCGGACGGGGTGCCTACCCATCGTCTGTCCTGATGGCTGCCGTTCCGGCACGCGTTGCCGGGGTGCAGGAAGTTGTCCTCTGTACCTCTCCGGATGCGAACGGAAGACAGCGACCGGAGATGCTTGTCGCCGCCGACATCGCAGGCGTCCATCGCGTCTTCAAACTGGGTGGCGCCCAGGCAATCTGCGCGATGGCGTACGGCACGCAGTCAGTCCCGAAGGTGGACAAGATTCTCGGCCCGGGGAACCTCTTCGTCGTCCTGGCCAAACGTCGCGTCTACGGCGCAGTCGATATCGACCAACTCCCCGGGCCAACCGAGACCCTCGTTGTAGCCGATGGATCCGCCGACGCCGAAGAGGTGGCGTCCGATCTCCTGGCCCAGGCCGAACATGACCCTCTGGCAATCTCGGTCCTCATCACGACCAGCATCGAACTCGCAACGTCAGTCGCCGACGCCGTGCGTCGCCAACTGGAAACCCTTCCAACCGCCGCGGTTGCCAGGGAGTCCCTCACCCATCGGGGTGGGGCCATCGTGACTTCGTCGGTGGCCGAGGCGATTGCCTTGGCAAACACCTTTGCACCGGAACACCTGTGCCTCCTCGTGGACGACCCGTGGACATGGGTTGGCGAAGTTCGCCACGCCGGTGGAATCTTCGTCGGAAGTCACTCTCCCGAAGCCGCCGGAGACTACGTCGCTGGACCAAGCCACATCATGCCGACCGGCCAGACTGCGCGATTCGCCTCACCGTTATCCGTCGCTGACTTCATCAAGATCATCAGCGTCATCGGACTGTCACCACGTCGCCTCGCCGAAATCGGCCCGGTAGCGGCGCGCCTCGCGCGTGCCGAAGGCTTCGAGGCGCACGCACGTGCGGTCGAGATTCGCCTCAAGGGATAATCGACTTGGCACCCTCCGTCTGATCTGGTGTGCCAAGGTCTCAATTTGGGAAAGGGAAGCATGAAGGGGCCGCGGGAGAGACTTCCCGGCATGCCCCATCATCGCCCTACCGGCTGAACAGGATGTTCAGGATGTCACCATCAAGGACGGTGTAGTTCCGCCCTTCCTGACGAAGCATTCCCCGCTTGCGCGCCTCGGCCATGCTTCCGGTCGACATGAGGTCATCGTACGCCACCACTTCGGCACGGATGAACCCCTTCTCCAAGTCGGAATGGATCACTCGAGCGGCCCCCGGTGCCTTCTCGCCTCGGACAATCGGCCATGCACGAACCTCGTCCTCACCCGCCGTGAGGAACGAGATCAGCCCAGTCAGGTCATAGCTCTGGCGGATCACCGATCCCGCGGCGAGTTCCACCAAACCGAGGTCGGCCATGAAGGTGTCGGCATCCTCGCCATCGAGCTGCGCCAACTCCATCTCCAACTTGGCGCTGAGGGACGCAACTGCTGTCATCGGGTACGAATACGCGGCGCTCACACTGGCCTCGATGGCCGCGCGGCCACCTAACTGGTCCTCACCTACATTCACCAGCACAAGGACTGGCTTCAGGGTCAGGAACTGGAACCCTCTGATGTCGCGCAACTGGTCCGTAGACAGATCATGCGCGCGCAGGGGTTGACCCTCCTCGAGTGACTTCTGGAACTCCTCGAAAAGGGCGATCTCCGCCTCGATTGGGGCGCGCTCGGCAGTCTTGGTCTTCTTGAGGTCGCTCTCAAGCCTCGTGCGCTTGCGTTCGACGACCGCCAGATCAGCAACCACCAGATCAAGTTGCACTTTTTCGAGGGCCGCAACCGGGTCGATCGGCCCATCATTCGGCACACTCGGGTCAGTAAACGCCCGAACCACGATCACCAGGGCGTCAACGGTCCTGAGTTGCCCGACCCAGGCCACTTCGCTCCGGTCGCGCGATCCGAACCCGGCACCCGGGAAGTCAAGGTAATGGACCTCGGCCGGGGTCGTCTTCTTCGGCGAGAACATCTCGGTCAGGCGGTCCAGACGCACGTCTGGAACCTTGACGACGGCAACATGCGTGTCCTGACCATACCCACCGGCGGCCACTGGTGCTTCACCACCGGTCAGTGCATTGAAGAGCGACGTCTTGCCGCTTTGGGGCAGTCCGATAATCCCGAGGCGCATCCCGACCCCTGTTCTCCACAGTCGCGCCGACAGTGACGCGCCGACGAGAGTCTACCGGTGCCTCCGGTCTCGAGGCATCAGGTGTCGCCTCTAGCAGGCGTGCAGGGGCACGGTATGGAGACAATCCGAGAGGACCGGCCCCTCTGCGTGGTCATCACCGGTTCAGCGGATGACCTCAAGAACTAGGGGTTCCCGAACAATGTCCGTCGCCGACCACGTGAAGGCCCCAATCGCGTCGGACACCAGCCGGTCGGTCGAGCCAAGGGGTTCGCGCGAATGTACAACCCCCACCGACTGGCCCGCATGCACACGGTCACCAGCACGGACAGACAGAACGACGCCGACTGCCGGGTCAATCAATGCCCCCTTTGTCGCCCGCCCTGCACCCAACCGCATCGCCACCTCTCCAATGGCCAGTGCGTCAATGCGAGCGACCACACCGTCCTGGGGGGCGACCACCGGCGTTTGCCATGGTGCCGTCGGCAGGGTCTCCGGATGATCGATCGCATCGGGGGAACCACCGAGCGATGCAACCAGGTCACGCAGGCGACGATGGGCGTCTCCGGAGCTGATCGTCGCCTCGAGCCTCGTTCGAGCCTCGGTGATAGTCAACGCCGCACCTGAAGCGACCATCACCTCTGCACCCAGGATCACGCACAGTTCGAGCAAGTCGCTCGACCCACCACCACGGAGGGTGGCGACCGCCTCCTGCACCTCGAGGATATTCCCGACCGCCATTCCAAGCGGCTGATCCATCGAGGTGATGACCGCCACGACCGCCAGTCCGGCCGCTAACCCAAGATCGACCATTGCCCGTGACAGATCACGAGCGCCTTCCAAGGTCTTCATGAATGCGCCACTGCCAACCTTGACGTCAAGCACGACCGCCCGTGCGCCGGTGGCAATCTTCTTGCTCATCACGCTACTCGCGATCAGTGGAATCGATTCGACCGTCCCGGTGACATCGCGCAGTGCGTACAGGCGCCCGTCGCCAGGCGCAAGATCGGGCGACTGGGCCGAAACGGCGATACCGCGCGTCCGGACGGCTACGGCAAAATCGGAAATACCCAATTCGGTCTTGACCCCGGGGATTGCTTCCAACTTGTCGATCGTGCCACCGGTGTGCCCAAGCCCTCGCCCCGACATCTTGGCAACCACACATCCCGCAGCGGCAAGCATGGGCACAAGCACGAGTGTGGTCTTGTCTCCGACTCCGCCCGTGGAATGCTTGTCCACGACCGGCATTGCCAAATCTCGGAACGCGAGTTGCTGGCCACTTTCAACCAGCGCACGGGTGAGTTCAGCGGTCTCGACGGCATCAAGGCCTCGCCAGCAGACAGCCATCAGCCACGCAGACATCTGGTAATCCGGAATGATATTCCGCAGATACCCATCAACCAGCGACGCGATCTCGCCTTGTTCGTGCCGCAGACCAGTGCGCTTCTTGTTGATCAAGTCGACAGCACGCATTCCAGGCACCTCCAGGGCTTTGCTGGCCCTCGCTCACTTCCGCCTCCCCACTACCTCGCGACGCGCGGCTCGGGATTCGGGGCCATGTCTTGGGTGGACAGTCTGCGGATCCCAAGCCTCGTTGATGATAGATCGTTGGTTCTGTCAACGTCAGGCGTCTGTGTAAGACGAGGGTCCCGGTGAGGGATCTAACGGTACCTCTCGAGCATCCGACGCGCGACGGGTAGCCACGCGCTAAGGTCGGATGCACGCAGGCCCGCGCTTCCGTGTTGGGTGCGCCATGCCTCTCCGGCGAGGGCATGCAGGGTCATCCCGGTAACAGCACTCTCCCATGGCGATGCACCCTGTGCCGCCAAGGAGGCAATGACACCGGCAAGCACGTCCCCACTTCCGGCCGTAGCCAATGCTGCATTTGCGTACGCGCCAACCACCACCGTCCCAGTGGGCGACGCGACGACACTTGGCGCGCCCTTGAGAACGACCACGACACCCCAGCGCATCGCCGAACCCCGGGCAATGCTTACCGGGTCTCGACCGACTGCCTCGACGGTCTGGCCAGTCAGCCGTGCCATCTCAGCCAGGTGGGGGGTAAACACGAAAGAACATCCCCGATCAGGCACGGAACTTCCCACCCGTGTGCCCAGCGGCCAGCGATCAGGCGCGACCGGTGAGATCGCATTCAGCGCATCGGCGTCCACCACCACAGTCAGGGACTGGTCCCGAGTGCCAATCCTCGCCAACAGCTCCCGGACCGCGGTGAATGTTGCCCCATCCATGCCGAGGCCCGGCCCGATTACCAGTCCCCTGCACCGTTCGAGGTGTTCAACCACGACGTCAAGATGTGCCAAGTTCAGCACCCCAGGGGTAGACGCGTCTTGCACAAGCGGCAGGACCACCGCCTCGACCGGAGCCACGACGCCCGCATCCTGACCGGCATTCGCAATCGTCACGAGGCCACTCCCGGCCTCAATCGCTCCAAGCGCAGCCAAAACTGGTGCGCCTGGATACCTTCCCGAACCACCGAGGACCAGCACCCGACCGAATGTCCCCTTGTGTGACCGGTCTGGCCTCGCGGGAAGCAGGTGCGCAACGTGGGCGGGCACCGCCCTCCACGTTCCACCATCATCAGAAAGCGTGCGACCCAACTCCGGGCGGACGCAGCCCGGGATCCCGATATCGAGTTCCACGACACGGCCTGATTTCGCCGCACCATCGCCAAGGACCGTGCCCACCTTGACAGGCCCGGTGGCGAAGGTGTGCGTCGCCTGGAATGCAACCGGATCTGCGCCACCCGTATCGGCATCAACTCCCGATGGGACATCAATCGCGATACGGAACTGTCCCGGTTGTGCCCGGAACTGATCGCAAACCTCGAGGACGGCGCGGACCGTACCACGTGCCGGACCGGATGCACCGATGCCCAGAAGACCGTCAAGCACCACATCCGATGAGCCAAGCCAATCGGCAAGGCGTCTGGGGAGTGTCTCAGAGTCGTCCCCTGCTATGACTTCAACGAGGCCAACCAAGTCTGGATCGTCCGCCCACGCCAGATGCGGATCACCAGCACGCGACTGCGATAGGCAGAGGCGCACACGCCAACGCAAAGAACGCGCCAGATGACCACACGCAACCAACGCATCGGCACCGTTGTTGCCCTTTCCAACCAGGGCTGCAACGGTCCGGCCACGTGCGCCACCCGTCAGGTGCTCTGCACTGCGTGCGATCGCCAACCCGGCCTGTTCCAGCAATCGATCCCGAGGCACACCCGCACGCTCAGAGCAATCTTCCAAC
This sequence comes from Thermoflexus hugenholtzii JAD2, assembly GCA_945907765.1. Taxonomy (GTDB): domain Bacteria; phylum Chloroflexota; class UBA11872; order UBA12225; family UBA12225; genus UBA12225. Next base: position 34,395 of record CAMDTO010000003.1, read on the forward strand.
GCACGCATCGCGGCCGATGTGACCAGTCGCACAAGTTGCCTCTACGATCCCGCCCGGTTGACACCCTGGGCCACAACCATTGCGATAGCCATGTCCCGCGAGTGCGACAACGAGATCTCGAAAGCCGTCATGCCTAGTTCCGCAGCTCGCGCCTTTGCACGGTTGTGAAGGACGACCAGTGGCTTGCCTCGCGGATCCGGAACCACCTCGATGTCACGCCAAGCCATGCCGACAATCCCCGTCCCAAGTGCCTTGCTGACCGCCTCTTTCGCTGCGAAACGCACCGCGAGTTCGGGTACACGACCCCGGCAGTAGGCACGTTCCGCGTCGGTAAAAATTCGGATGAGGAACCGGTCACCCCAGCGGCCTATCACCGCCGCAACCCGGTCAATCTCCACAAGATCCACACCACACGAAAGTGTCATAACGCCTCTATCCGTGAGCACCCGTGCCGCTAGCAACACCAGGGGGAGCCTCACCGGGTGCCAAGACGCCCGTGCAAGGGCGACGGCAGAAATCAATCAGCCCAGATGTGGAATGCGTTTACAACGGAAGCGTAGTCCCATCCCGATGCCACAAGTTCGACGCGAATGATGCGCCACGGGCGAGGGGCAATCCCGAGAAGGCTTGTCTCGAAGCGGACCCAGTCCGAAGATGGAAGCCGATCGGCATCCCGGACCGGAAGGTTATCGTCATTGTGCCGGTAGAAGCCCCGGTACCACGTGTGGACCGTGCCCGTGATATCCCGGTAGATCACTCTCAAGATGAGCGGATATTCAGTTCCTTGCCAGCCTCCACCAGATAGCGAGTGGCTGAGGACGCGGACACTGGCCTCCACGTCCACTCTCTCGAAGTCCCAGAGATCGACATCGATGTTCTGGGCGATCATCGTCTCGCCATGCCCCTGACCGCGCCGCGCAAGCGTGATGGTGCCGGCTGTCGGGTGGTACGTCACCTCGCCCGGCGGATCCTGTTCGGAAATGTCGCGTTCGACCCAGTCAGCCGGCACATCACCATCTCTGTCGGCGAAGACAGGATTGGTCACGAGATCGCGACGCGAGGAGAGGCCTCCTATCGGGGGCCGGTTCGCAGTCGCGACAAGACGTTGACCGGTCAGCGCCGACGCGACATCGCCATTTGAATACCCGGTCGCCACACCACGTCGGGTCGTGACTTGAGACTGGTCCCCCGAAGCATCAATGGAGTAACTACCTTCAGTCACGTGCACCTGAGTGGACGGCGCACGCAGTTGCACGAATGCCTGAAACGGATCCTCTGCCGGCGCCACACCGATCCGTGCCCGCCCCTTGACCACTTCGAGGATCAGCGAATACCGGTCCGGTTGGAACCGTCCCTGCTGACTGCGGATGATCCGAAATGTCGAATCTGGAAAGACGAGTGCAGTACTGCCATCAAAGAACTGCATGAATGCACGGGCGTTTACCGCGGTGCGGATGACATCACCCTCGTCGAGGTCCTCGTTGGTCGGGGCGACGACCCAGTCACCAACCCCTTGCCTCTGCACGAATACGACGCTGTCGATGGACCGCATCGTGGACCCGCGCAGCTCAATTGCCCATCCGACGTACCAGGTTCGAACAAGGGGGCCCCCCACAAGCAGGGTAAGCAGGATCAACCCAGACGCGATGGTGACCCGCCACGCAATGCGCGAGGCATCGTTGACCGTGGCAGTGTAGGCGCTATAGGACTGGACGAAAGGCGCATACGCCGCGCGGACGGGCCCGGTGTCAGTTGCGCTGGTGGACGAACTGGCCTCAACCGGGTCATCAACCGCGGACACAGGAGTAGTCGGTGATGCGTCACTGATGGTCATGATGACCGGTCAAACCGAGTGTCGCACGACGGTGGCAGGTACTTCACAAGTCCCCGTCGGCACGGTGTCTCCACATCGTCAAGAACGCATCGGTCGCCAAAAGGGGACATGATCACGTGGACGTGTCCGTCCGGCAGGGTTCTGCCGGACCCAAACCACCCCGCGCCAGATTAGCCCGCGCGTTCCTTCTTGCGCTTGGACACCACCTCAACGGCCATCGAGGTTTCACCGACGGAGGACCTGACCGCCTTGGTCACGGCATCCTTCTTCGGCTTCTTCTTCTCTTTCTTGCCGGGTGCACCACTTGGCATCACATTTCCTCCCGACGACCCGCGTCGTCATTCGATTATAGGTGCGCGCAAAGTTGAGTAGTCCGACGCACTGAGCCACACCCCATCCCAACCCGGTACGATGTCGTCATCCCGTGCCGGGATGGCGGAACAGGCAGACGCAGCAGACTTAAAATCTGCCGCCTTAGCGGGCGTGCGGGTTCGAACCCCGCTCTCGGCACCCGTTTCACCCCAACCGCACTCACCAAGCAGCGCGGCCATCAGGCCTCAGACGCACCCCCCCGCCCATCCCCACCACGTCCTGGACGTCCGATGCATCCGCCAAGTGATGAACGGCTCCTGACCCCCGATTGACATGTCTAGGCGACAGTTTGTAAGGTTTTCCTGTCATGACTGGATCTGTCACATCCCGCATCCGCGCGATCCGCGAACACCGCGGCATTCCGCAGACTGCATTCTCCTGGCAAGTTGGGATCAGCCGTCAGTCATTGCACGCGATCGAGGCCGGCCGTGCAATCCCGGGGGTCGACGTCGCATTGCGAATCGCCCGTGCTCTGGGCACGACCGTCGAACACCTGTTCCCCGTGGCAATCTCCACCGGTGCGGTCGACGTCGACGGACCCGCGGGAGTTCGCGCCTCAGGCAGGATGGCACTTGCCTACCTTTCCGGCCGGTGGGTCGCCTACCCACTCGGCCACGACGGTGCCCATGTCTCTGCCGATGCTATCGGCACCGCCAATGCTGACGGGTTTCACCTTGAGCATGTTCGCGACCCCCGCGAAAGTGCGCACAACGTGATCCTGATGGGGTGCGCGACTGGCCTAGGCGTCCTTGCCGACCGCCTGAACGCGACAACCGGCACCGGGCGGTTCCTATGGATGGGACGATCCAGTATCGCGTCCCTCGAATCACTGGCCGCCGAACGCACGCATGCCGCGGGTGTGCACCTGCTCGACGAAGCGTCCGGGATCGCAAACCTTCCCGACATCCGTCTATCTCGGTGTCCGTCACCCGTCACCGTCGTCTCCCTCGGGTCGTGGGAGGCCGGTTTCGTCACCGCGCCCGGCAACCCCCTTGGTATTCGATCCGGCGCCGACCTGATCCAGCCAGGCATGCGCATCGCGATCCGTGAGGTCGGATCAGGCGCACGCCGAATGCTCGACCGCGAACTTCGCCGTAGCGGCGCACCTTCAACTCTGCGCATGCCGGGTCCAATAGCATCGAGCCACCGTGACGTGGCCCATGCCATCGCAATCGGAGCGGCCGATGCCGGAGTGGCAACCCGCGACGTGGCAGCAGCGACCAGTCTGGGGTTCGTCCCGCTTGCGACGGAACGCTACGACCTTGTCTTACCCACTGCGTTGCTCGCCGACCCTCGCATCGCCCGGCTGTTGGACACCCTCACCAGTCACGCGTGCCGTCGTGACCTCCAGGCACTTGGCTACGACACCGCCGAGACCGGCAGGCACATTGCCGACATCGCCGCCTGAACGGGCACCTGAAACCCGAATGCAAACGCGGCGCACGTTCATCGCACTTCTCGCGACACCCGGCATCCTCGCCGCCTGTGGTGGCACGGATGCACCCGCAACCGCCCACAAGCCGACAGCACCGATCACGCCAACCGAAGCGCAAATCACGCCAACCGCGGTTCCCGTCGCCGAGCCAAAGGAAGTCGTCGTCTTCGCCGCCTCGTCGCTCGCGAACGTGTTCGACCAAGTGTGGACCGCATTCAGGGCCCAAGCGGGCAATGAGGGACTGGCAATCACCGCAAATTACGGATCATCGAGCCAACTCCGCACCCAACTTCTGGAAGGCGCAAAGGCGGACATCTTCGCCTCCGCGGACCTCCTCCAGATGGAACAGGTGAAGAAGGCCGGCCTCGTCGACGTCGACGGAGTCGCCAAGGTCTTTGCCCGCAACCGGCTAGTCTTAATCGTCCCGAAGGGCAACCCCGGCAAGGTCACCACCCTTGCCGACCTCGCCAAGCCTGGCGTCAAGTTCGTCACGACAGCGGCAGACGTTCCGATCGGTGCCTATGCGCGCACCGCACTCAAGAACCTCGCGTCCGACCCGGCGAACGGCGACGGGTACGACGCCAAGGTCCTTGCCAACATCGTGTCAGAGGAAGCCAATGTCCGTCATATCGTGGTAAAGGTCCAGTTGGGCGAAGCCGATGCTGGGATTTGTTACGCGACCGACGTCCCCGCCGTGCCCGCCGGCGGGGTGACAACCATCGACATCCCGGACGCCGCAAATGTCGTCGCCGAGTACCCGATCGCAGTGCTCAAGTCGGCGAAGGCCCCGGCGACCGCGCGCCGGCTCATATCGTTTATCAGTTCACCCGCCGGACAGGCCATTCTCGTGACCGCGAAGTTCAAGCCAGCGTGATGCACGCGGTGTCAGGATGGGTCCTCCGCACAACTGCCCGGTGTGAGTTGCACCGTGACCGGCGTGGCCGATCATGACCCCCGGCATGCCCCGCTGGTCACCAATCGCCGCAGCGATCAGTGTCGGTGGGTTCATTGGACTACCAACAGTTGCGTTGCTCATCCGGGCCGCATCTGTCGATCCATTCGCCACCGGCAGCCGACCTGATGCACTCGCCAGCGCCGTTTGGTTATCAATCGCGACATCAGTCTTGACCCTCATCATCGCGATCATCGTCGGTACACCGGCAGCCTTCGCGCTCGCACGCGTGCCTTTTCCGGGCCGGAGCCTGGCGAATGCCCTGGTTGATGTGCCGGTCATCCTGCCACCGGCTGTCGCCGGTCTCGCCCTTTTGCTTGCTTTCGGTCGCCGGGGCCTCGTAGGTTCGTGGTTAGCCGATGCCGGGATCACCCTCGCGTTCTCCACGACTGGTGTGGTCCTGGCGCAGTGCTTTGTCGCGATCCCCTTCTACGTGAGGACGGCGCGTGCTGCATTCCTGCGTGCCGATCGCGACCTTGAGGCCGCGGCAATGATCGACGGCGCAACCGGATGGGGTGCATTCCGGCACGTCACGGTTCCTCTCTCCCGTCCGGCACTCGTGGCTGGCGCGATCCTCTGCTGGTCACGAGCCGTAGGGGAGTTCGGCGCAACCCTGATGTTCGCGGGTTCACTCCGCGGACGAACCCAAACGATGCCTCTGGCAATCTACGCGCTTCTGGATTCAGACCTGGATGGCGCGGTCCTGCTCGGTGGCGCATTTGTCACGGTCGCAGTCGCCATTCTCGGCATAACAGCATTGTTCACGAGTGCCAAGCCAATCGCCGAGTAACTCACTCGGCTAGCAGAGAGGGAGGTGACGGCCGGAATTGAACCGGCGATAGAGCTTTTGCAGAGCCCCGCCTTACCACTTGGCTACGTCACCCTGATTGGCGGACCATTGGGTGATCCACCGATACCTGACTGTCTCGTGAATAACCCCGGCGACTGGCCACGAGTAGAGGGGAGCGGAAGACGGGGGTTGAACCCGCGACCTTCTCCTTGGCAAGGAGACGCGCTACCACTGCGCCACTTCCGCATACGATGGTGGCATCGCTTGCCACCCCATAGATCATACGACGCACGCTGAACCGGCCGCAACCGGTGTCCCTCACGACGCGGTGCTGTCGGCTTCTGGTTCCGCGCACATCACCCCAATGCCGGGGACCGTCCGAAGCAGGACTGGGTTCGCCGGATCATCCTCAACCTTGCGCCTTAACCTATGAACCGTGACGCGCACAATGTCTGCCGCATCAGCGTCGTCATAGCCCCACACGGTCCGGAGCAGGGTCTTCGTCGGGACAACCACGCCTTGGCGCTCCATCAGGCACTTCAACAGTTTGAACTCGGTGACTGTCAGCTTGATCTTGTCGCCGTTTTTCGTCGCGACGTGAGTTGGCACGTCAATCGTCAAGGGTCCAACCGTGAACCGCGTCTCGACTGGCGAAGCCGGTTCAGCAACAGCCTGGTTACGGCGAATGTTCGCCCGGATGCGCGCCACCAGCTCCCGGCTACTGAAGGGCTTGGTCACATAGTCATCAGCGCCCAACTCGAGCCCGGTGATCTTGTCATCCTCGCTGGCGCGCCCGGTAAGGAGGATCACAGGTATCTGGCTGCGTGATCGAAGGTCACGCAGCAGATCAAACCCATTCCACGCCCCAAGGTTGATATCCAGAAGGATGAGATCTGGCAGGGAGGCCTCCTGCATGCGCCGGTTCACCGACGGGGCGTCATAGGCGCGGGTGACCGTGAACCCGGCCCTGCGAAGCGCAACCGACACGAACTCCACAAGACCCCGGTCGTCATCGACAATAAGGATTTCCATAAAGAAATTTTCCGTCCGGAATGTATTCTAGCGAACGCGGTGAGTCCAAGCTCATTCTTCAACGGAACATCAGCCGGCTTTGTGCGAGATATCTAACGAAGTTCAAGGTCGCAGTTCTGAAACCCGCCGCACTTGATTACTTCCCTTCTCTCTGCAACAATGGGCTATTACCATGGGGTAGTACAGGAGAGACGCCCGGTCCGAAGCTGCGCGTCAGGGGGATGCTACGTGGACCAGATTGCGCCAAAGTCACGCCGTTCATTGCTCAAGACTGCGACCGCAGTCGCTGGCGCCGTTGCCGGAAGCTCACTCCCGAGCTTGGTGAGGGCTTCTCCGGCCACTCAGGGTGTCGAGATCATCAAGATCATCAGTAGCCTGCCGTTGACTGGACCGAGCTACGGGCAGTCCATTTCGGTCGTCAATGCAATCCGCATGGCAATCGAGGAAGCCGGGCGCAAGGCCGGCAACTTCATCATCGAGTACGAGGCCCTCGACGATGCCACGGCTGCGGCCGCGAAGTGGATGGCGGAGAAGGAAGCGGAGAACGCAAACAAGGCAATCAACGATCCCGACACCATGGTGTACATCGGGACCATGAACTCCGGAGCGGCTAAGGTCAGCATCCCAATCCTCAATCAGGCCAACTTGGTGATGATCAGCCCCGCGAACACCTACCCGGGGCTCACCAAGCCAGGCAAGGGCGAGGCGAACGAGCCCGATGTTTACTATCCCAGTGGCGTGCGCAACTACACGCGCGTCGTTCCTGCCGACGATCTGCAGGGCGCGGTCGGTGCAAACTGGGCCAAGAAGCTCGGCGCCAAGACCGCCTACGTCATCGACGACACGGAACTCTATGGCAAGGGCATTGCTGACGTATTCGTAGGCACCGCTGAGAAGATCGGCATCAAGCTGGTCGGTCGCTCCGGCATCGACGGCAAGGCTTCCGACTATCGTGCGGTCGCAACCAACGTCCGCGCCCTCAACCCCGATGTCGTCTACTTCGGCGGAATTACGGATAACAACGCTGCCAAGGTCTTGAAGGACCTTCGCGATGGTGGCTTCGAGGGAAGCTTCATCGGGCCGGACGGCATCTTTGACACTACTTTCCTGAAGACCGCCGGCGACGCGGCCGAGGGTGCGTATTGCACCTTCGGTGGTGTTGCCGTGTCCTCGTACGAAGGGTCGGCCAAGGAATTCGCCGAGAAGTACAAGGCTGCCTACAACGCCGATCCCGAGGCGTACGCAATCTACGGGTACGAGGCAGCCAAGGTTGCGCTCGCTGCCATCACTGCTGCGGGTGTGAAGGACCGCTCCAAGATCCGCGATGCAGTCTTTGCAACCAAGGACTTCAAGGGCATCCTGGGCACGTGGGGCTTCGATGCGAATGGGGACACCTCGGTGACAACCATGAGTGTCAGCATCGCCAAGCGTCTTGACGATGGAACGCTCTCTTGGGAGAAGGTGGAGATCCTGACCGCCGGCTAATTCGCAGCAGTCGCCACCTCTTCTGGATGCGGCGTTGCCTTAGCAGCTGACACTTGCGCGAGGCTGACACGATACAACGCAGGTGTATCGTGTCAGCTTTTTTCGATCGCAATTCTCAAGATCAATTTCAATGAACTTGCTGCGATGAGTCGCCAAGTAGCTTCTCTCTCGATGGAGCCGTCTACAGATGTTGACGTTTGAATATTTCTTACAGCAACTCGTCACTGGGTTGGCTAACGGGATGCTTATTACTCTTGTTGCCATTGGGTACACGTTGGTATACGGCATCGTCGAGATGATCAACTTCGCGCATGGCGACGTGTTCATGCTTGGCGCATTCTCTTCGCTGACGACACTGCAAGCCTTGGGGGCGCAAGCAGTCAAGCGGGTCGCCAACAAGGACCAGCCGCCCATTCCGGAAACTTATCTTTGGATGGTGATCGCACTCATTACCTCAATGGTGTTCTGTGCAACACTGAATGTGCTCATTGAGCGAGTAGCGTACCGACGCCTCAGACGCGGTTCCCGGTTGGCACCGCTCATCTCCGCAATCGGTGTGTCGTTCATCCTCCAGAATGTTGGCATTTACTGGAAAGGTGTTTCACCAGTCAACTTTCCGCGCTACATTCCCCAGATTGACCTTGTGAAGGCAATGGGGATTGACAGCTTCGTGCGGGTCACGACCAAGGACATTTTCGTGTTCGTCGTCACGGTCCCGTTGGTTATCGCACTGTCTCTGTTCATTCAGAGAACCAAGCTCGGCAAGGCAATGCGTGCGACGGCGCAGGATCGGGATGCGGCCCAACTGATGGGGATAGACATCAACCGGACCATTGCCCTGACCTTCCTGCTCGGTGGAGCCCTCGCGGGCGCTGCCGGGCTTGTTTCAGGCCTCTACAACAACACTGCCGGGTTCCAGATGGGCTTCAGTTATGGCCTGAACTCGTTCACCGCAGCGGTCCTTGGCGGGATCGGCAACCTGAACGGTGCCATGCTTGGTGGCGTGTTCATTGGCATCCTCGCCGCGATGAGCGACGGATACCTGGACGCACGATGGACCCCGGTGGTCATCTTCGGCATCCTGAACCTCGTGCTCATCATCCGCCCATCCGGCATCCTGGGCCAGGATCTGGCCGAACGCGCGGAGCATGCGAACCCGCCCGCACCGCACCCCCGGTACGGGCGCCTGATGTGAGGCAACGAAGATGCAGACGGCTACCCGCATGACGCCCGGCCGAAGGGCATACGTCGAAGTTCCGGCAGACCCTCATCAGACTAGAAACCGGATCCTACAGGCCATCGCTCTGGCATTCGTCGTCGCCTACCCATTCCTCGACCTGCTATTTGGATGGCAAGCCCTGCTCGCATTCATTCCGATGATGTTGATGATCACGCTCGCGCTGGGTCTGAACATCGTTGTTGGGTATGCCGGGCTCCTGGACCTCGGGTACGCGGCGTTCTACGCCATCGGCGCATACGCCGCAGCGTTTTTCACCTCGCCCAACAGTCCGCTAGCGAGCGTCCTTCCGGGCAGCCCGTTTGCCTGGATGCAGGACTTCTGGGTCTCGATGGTCATGGCTGTCCTCGTTGCGGGTTGTGCGGGTGCCATCCTCGGCGCGCCGACGCTGCGGTTGCGGGGGGACTATCTGGCACTCGTCACGCTCGGGTTTGGCGAAATCGTGCCTCGATTGGTCAAGAATCTCGAACCGTGGACCAAGGGTGTCAAGGGCATGAACCCCATCGGGCGACCCTACCTCTTCGGGTGCCAGTTCGGTGTTGACCCGTGCGAAATCCTCGGGATGAAGCTGAAACTCGGCATGATCCCGTATTACTACCTCACGCTCATCGTCGGCGCGATATCCATCTTCGCGATCATCCGCCTGCGTAACTCGCGCCTCGGTCGCGCCTGGGCAGCCATCCGCGATGACGAAATCGCTGCCCAAGGGATGGGTATCAACCCGGTCACCACCAAACTCTGGGCGTTCTCGCTGGGGGCATCATTCTCCGGTGCAACCGGAGCCATCTTCGGTGCCTACCTCCAGACCATCTCACCAGACCAGTTCGAGTACTCAACGTCCGTCATCGTGCTCTGCATGGTCATCCTCGGTGGCACCGGCAACATCTGGGGGGTCATGCTCGGGGGCCTCCTCATCCAGTCTTTCGACCGCATCTTCGCGGAACGGCTCACCGGGTGGGTTCACAAGGCCGGCGCACTCACTGGAGATCCGACCATCACGGCAGCGTTCAATTCCTTTGACCTGCTGAAATCCCGCCTGCTGGTTTTCGGCTTGTGCCTTGTCCTGATCATGAACCTCCGGCCCCAAGGGATCCTTCCCAATCGCAAGCGCCGTGAAACTGCCCTGACCGACCTTCCTGCGGATGACGTCGCACCCGACGAGGCAGTCATGATTGCTGGTGCCGCCGTGCCGACGGAGAAACCACGATGACCACATCGAATGCCTCCGGTGACGTCGTCCTCGATGTCACCGGCCTCACCAAACGGTTCGGAGGCCTCGTCGCCGTCGACAGCGTCGACTTCCAGGTCCGCCGACGTCAGATCGTCAGCCTGATCGGACCGAACGGTGCCGGCAAGACCACGTTCTTCAACATGGTCGCTGGGCAGTATGAACCTTCAGCCGGACGCGTCGTTTTCGACGGCAAGTCCCTGCATGGTCTTCGCCCACACCAGATCACGGCCCGGGGCATTGGCCGGACCTTCCAGAATATTCGCCTGTTCACCAACGAAACCCTGCTCGAGAATGTGCTGGTCGGGATGCACTCCCGGCTCAAGAGTGGTCCGCTCGCATCGCTCTTGCGCCTGCCATCGCAACGTCGGGAGGAGGGCGAGGCCAGGGAGAAGGGCATGGCCCTGCTCCACCTTGTGAAACTCGACCAGTATGCCAACGAGGCTGCCGGAAATTTGCCCTACGGCATGCAACGTCGCCTTGAAATGGCACGCGCGCTTGCGTCCGAACCGCAACTGCTCCTGCTCGACGAACCGACCGCCGGCATGAACCCGCAAGAGACCGTGAACATGATCTCGCTGATCCGTCGGGTGCGCGACGAGTTCGGTGTAGCCGTCCTTCTAATCGAGCACGACATGCAGGTGGTCATGGGACTGTCTGAGCGCGTGACCGTGCTCAACTACGGTCAGAAGATCGCCGAGGGAACACCCCTCGATGTACAGCGGAACGATAATGTGATCGAGGCATACCTCGGCAGGCGTCACAAGCGTCCCGAGGATGAAGTAGCCGATGGAGGCACCCACTGATGTCCGCCTCTCCATCTTGGGCCCGGGTCATCGGTTCTGTCGTCCTGGAAGTCACAGACGTTCACACCTATTACGGCAACATCCATGCCCTTCAGGGCGTCAGCATTTCAGTTCGTGAGCGCGAGATCGTGACCCTGCTTGGCAGCAATGGCGCAGGGAAAAGCACCACCCTGAAGACGATCTCCGGTCTGCTTCGGCCAAGACAGGGGACTGTCAAACTTCGTGGCGAGACCATCAACAACGTCCCGGCGCACCAGATCGTTCGACGAGGCATCTGCCAGTCACCCGAAGGTCGGCATGTCTTCCCACGCCTCTCAGTCGATGAGAACCTGGCGATGGGCGCCTTCATTCACAACGACACCAAGCAGGTCGCGATTGATCGGGAACGGGTGCTGGACCTCTTCCCCCGACTGCGCGAGCGACTGCGTCAAAAGGCCGGCACACTCTCCGGTGGTGAACAGCAAATGTTGGCGATCGGACGCGCGATGATGGGCCGACCGGCCGTCCTGCTCCTCGATGAACCGTCGATGGGTCTTTCGCCCCTCCTTACCGACGTCATCTTTGACGCCATCAAGGAGATCAATCACTCAGGTGTCACCGTGGTCGTCGTCGAGCAGAATGCCCAACTTGCCCTTTCCATCGCCGACCGCGGGTATGTCATGCAAACCGGGCGTATCGTGTTGACCGATACGGCCGAAGCCCTCGCCAAGAACGAAATGGTCCGCAAGGCTTACCTCGGAGAGGAATGAGATCGGGGCGAGGCAACTCATCACCACGCCCCAACTCTTACCCGCGCCGACGTTCAATCGCGATGGTGACTTCATTGCGGTCCAAGGTGATGGTCTTGCGGTACGCATCGGGGGACGATGCAGCCGTCCCGGCATCCAAGGTGGTCGAAAGCGTTTCGGAGGCAATTTCACTCGCGTACGTCGCGAAGACGGCGTCCCCATCTGCCGAGGCGTCATAGCGCGTGATGATGCGGTCCTCCAGATTGAACCCCGCGTCCTTTCGCATTCCATTGATCGCATGCGTGATCTCGCGCGCGAGGCCCTCCGCCACCAAGTCCGGTGTCAGGCTCGTGTCGAGTGCGATCAGCAGGCCTCCGTCATCCACCACGGCAAAACCGGGCGCATCGACGGCTTCGACATCGAACTCAGCTGCCGGAACCTCGAGTTCGAGGCCCTCCACAATCACGACCGCCGGTTCGCCTCGGGCATGCCGGCGTTGAACCTCGGCCCCATCCGCTGCTTGCAGGGCACGGGCCACTGCATTCACCCGAGGGCCAAACCTCGGCCCAAGAACCTTGAAGTTCGGCTTGACCCGATAGGTAACCAGCACCTCATCGTCGGACGCGAACCGCAGGACCTTGACGTTCAATTCCTCGGTAATCTGGGTAGAGAGACGCATGAGCGAGGCACGCTCTGCATCAGACCGCGCCCGAACCACTAGCGCCGGAAGGGGTTGACGAACCTTGACCTTGACTTTGCTTCGGGCGGCCCGGGCCAATCCCACGACCGTACGTACCACCGACATCGATCGCCTCAGGTCCTCATCGATCAGCAACGGATCGGAGACCGGCCAGTCGGTGTGGTGGACGCTTACCGGCACCGCCGCCCCGGTGGACCGCTCAAGGTTCTGATACATCTCCTCAGCCAGGAATGGCATTGACGGGCCCAGAAGCCGGGTTAGCGTCGTGAGCACTTCCCAGAGGGTGCTGTAGGCTGCCCTCTTATCGGTATCCGCTTCATTCTTCCAGTACCGGGACCGCCCACGACGCAGGTACCACGTGGAGAGGTCATCAACGAACGCCTCAATCCGCCAGGTCGCCAACCGGGAATCAAAGTCCTCGTACCGCTTGGTGACATCGTCGACCAGCACGTGAAGTTCCGCAAGAATCCATCGGTCCAGATCAGTACGGTCTGCCACCGGCACGATGTGCGCATGGGGATCAAACCCATCGAGTCGCGCGTAATTGCAGAAGAAGGCGTAAACGTTCCACAGCACCAGCAGACGGCGCTTGATCTGATCAGCGATGCCGTAGCCGAAGTTCAGGTTTGCCTCGGTGTTGGCCCCGGCAAACAGCCAGCGCATCACGCTTGCACCGATACGTTCCGCAGCCTCATTGAACTCGATGGAGTTTCCCCACGACTTGTGCATCTCGCGGCCGGTCTCGTCCCGCAAGGTTGCGTACCCAAGGACAGCCCGGAACGGTTCGCGATTTTCCAGAACGGTGCTCATCACCAGAAGCGAATAGAACCAGTTCCGGAACTGTCCGGGGAAACTCTCGGTGATGAAGTGGGCCGGGAACCACTCCTTCCAATACTCCTTGTCATGCCGGTAGCCGAGTGTCGAGAAACTCACGATGCCCGCGTCAAGCCACGGATTGCCGACATCCTTGATCCGTGTCGCCTGCCCGCCGCACTGCGCACACGCAATGTGCACACCATCCACAAAGGGACGATGGGGCGCGTGCCCGGCGAATGCCTCCCACCCTTCCGTCGCGCGCGACTGCAATTCGTCATCGCCACCGACAACATCCCACCACCCGCAAACTGGGTCGTCACACGTCCAGATCGGCAGTGCCAGACCCCAGTAGCGCTTCTTGGAAATCATCCAGTCACCCATGTTGCGCAACCAGTCAAGTTCCCGTTCCAGACCCCATGACGGGTGCCATTCGATCCGCCGGACGACATCGGCAATCTGTTCACGCAGTGGAGGCATCTCACGCCCCGCGACCCGCGCCCGCGCCTCGTCGGATTTCGGTCCGTCCATCGAGATGAACCACTCATCGACGACCCGGAACACCAGTTCGGTGTGGCAACGCCAACACTTGGGATACCGATGGGTGTACGGCAGGACGCGATACAGAAACCCACCTTCGCGCATCGTGGCCGCGATCGTTGGCGCAACGTCTGGCGCATACTCCCCAGTCAGGTCGCCAAAACCCGCGTAGTAGCGCGCAAACTCATCGATCGGGGCGACAATCGGCAACCCGTGTTGCTTGCCGAGCGCAAAGTCGATGTCCCCGCATCCGGGTGCAATATGGACGATTCCTGTGCCCTCGGTCTCCGTCACATCGGACCCGCCGATCACAACGTGGGCCTCAGGCACTCCCTGTTCGATCACGATTGGAAGGTGGTCAAATGGCCCTTGGTAATGCAACCCGATCAGGTCCTTGCCGGTAAGTTCGCCGATGACCTCATGTGACCCGGTCAACGCCGAGGTGACCGTCCCCTTCGACAGAATCAGCACGTCATCACCTTGACGGACACGCACGTAGGTCAGGTCGGGATGCACCTCGGCCGCTACATTCGCCGGGAGCGTCCACGGTGTCGTCGTCCAGATCAGGAGGGACTCGCCCGGTCGTTCAACCAATGGCAGTTTCACGTACATCGACGTGTGCGTGATGTCCGCATAGCCCTCAGTGGCAATCTCATGGTGTGAGATCCCAGTTGAACACCGCGGACACCAAGGCATGGAATCGATGCCCCGGTAGATCAGGCCTCGATCATGGCACTGCTTCAGGAAGAGCCAGATCGAATAGTTGTTCTCGTCCGCCATGGTGAAGTAGGAGTTGTTCCAGTCCATCCAATACCCGAGGCGAATGGACTGGTTGGTCTGCATCGCTGAAAAGCGCCGCACGCGCTCCTTGCAAGCCTCCACAAAGCGGTCAATCCCGAACGCCTCGATATCCCGCTTTGACGTGAACCCCTTTTCCTTTTCTACTTCTACTTCAACCCACAGCCCTTGGCAGTCGAAGCCCTGCTGGAACCGCAACTCATGACCCTGCATCGCCTTGAAGCGATTGAAGAGGTCCTTATACGTGCGTCCCCACGCGTGATGGACGCCCATCGGACCATTCGCGGTGATCGGCCCGTCGATGAAACTCCACTTGGGCTTGCCCCGGTTTTTCTCGACCAGAAGGTCGAAGGCGTGGTGTTCCTCCCAGAAAGCGAGGATGCCTCGTTCAAGCGCGGGAAAGTCAACATCTGCACTGACGGGTGAAAACATGGTTTCGTCCTGGTGTCCTGGTCTGCTTGTCGTCTGCTGTGATGTTCATGGGAGGCACGGTGTACGCACATTCGCCGAGGCGGCGGGCAGCAAAAAACGCGCCCGCCCCTCAAGGGGACGAGGCGCGTCATGAAGACGCCGCACCCGCGGTACCACCCCGATTGCCCACCACCCCTGTGCCGGCCACATGGCCGCTGCGAGGAGGATGACCCACTCGTGCAGGATTGAGTTGCCTGCGCCCCAGTAACGGAGGGCAATCCGGCCCGGCCTACTGGCAAATCCCGAGATCAACCGGTCAGCCTCGTTGGAAGCCGGGATCACGCAATCACGTTCGGTGGGCAGCTCGGGAAGGATGTTCGGAAGCGGTTCGCAACCCGATCGCACTGCCCTCGGGCTCCCTGAATGCGTGCGCCGTTCCTACTAGGTTCCGTCGTGGCTCTTGGAGTGGCAGTGTAGGGGGCGACTTGCGAGAATGTCAACAAATGAGCGAAGCGCACAGAGACCTAGCAGGGCAATGGGATGGCATGGATTACCGCACCATCGCCCGGATGATTGACACCTTCCTGCCCCGCGTGCAGAAGCCGGCCCGCTATACCGGGGGCGAATTCAATTCCAACCCGAAGGACTGGGAAGCGCGTGGCCCGCAGGGACGGCAACGCATCCGCCTCGGAATTGCGTTCCCGGATATCTACGACATCGGCATGTCAAATCTCGGAATGCAGGTACTCTATGAAATAGTGAACCGCGACGACCGGTTCCTCGCCGAACGCGTCTTCGCCCCGTGGTTCGACATGGAAGCCGAACTCCGACGGTCCCGCGTGCCGCTGTTCGGCATCGAAACACGTCACGCACTCGGGCAATTCGATGTACTCGGGTTCAGCCTCGCCTACGAACTCGATTACACCAACGTGCTCAACATGCTCAATCTGGCACATATTCCCGTCCGCGCGCGCGACCGTGGCCCCGAACACCCCATCGTCATCGCTGGGGGCAGCAACGCCACCAATCCCGAGCCGATGTCCGATTTCATCGACGCTTTCCTGATTGGCGAAGGTGAAGAGTCGCTCACCGCGTTCCTGGCCCTGTATGACGAACTCCGGGAATCCTCGCCTCGACCGGATCGCACCGTCCTCCTGCGCGAGGCGGCGCACCGCATTCCCGGTTGCTATGTCCCGACGTTGTACGAAGCGCACTACGATGACCGGGGCGTGTTCACCGCACTTGAACCACTTCCCGGTGCGCCAGAACTTCCCGTCAAGAAATCGTTTGTCGATCTGGTCGACTATCCGCTTCCCACGAGACCTGTCGTACCGTACATGGAGACAATCCATGACCGTGCGGCGATCGAGATCATGCGGGGATGTGGCCGCGGGTGCAGGTTCTGCCAGGCCGATCTGATCTATCGCCCCCGACGGGTCCGGCCTCGCGCGCAGATCATCGAGATGGCCGACCAACTCCTGAAATCGACCGGCTACAACGAACTTTCGCTCCTGTCACTATCAAGCGCTGACATCAAGCACATCGATCTCGTCGTCCAGGACGCCATTGACCTCTTTGACGACAACACCCTGACTATCGCCATGCCGAGCACCCGGGTCGATGCATTCAACGTCCATCTCGCGGAGCTGATCGAACGCGGGAAGCGATCCGGGATCACCTTCGCTCCTGAAGCAGGTACCGAGCGGATGCGGGAAGTCATCCACAAGGGTGTCTCCGAAGCCGAGACGTTGGCGGCCGCCGAAATGGCCTACAGTCGCGGTTGGCAGACGATAAAGCTCTACTTCATGATCGGTCTTCCAACCGAGACTGACCAGGACGTGGAGGGAATTGGCCACCTCGCCCAGAAGGTCCTCGATGTCGGAAGACGCCATCACGGTCGCCGTGCTCGGGTCACCGTAGGCGTATCGACAATGGTTCCAAAGGCACACACACCATTCCAGTGGGCGGCCCAGGCAACCCGGCCCCAGATTGAACGGCGGATTTCGGTGCTTCGCAACGTGACCCGCGACCGTGGCATGCGTGTTTCGTGGCATGACCCCGAAAGCACGATTGTTGAAGGCGTGATGTCACGCGGTGACCGTCGGGTCGGAACCGCGATCTATGGCGCTTGGAGACGTGGGGCCCGCTTTGATGCGTGGAACCAGCACCTTCGGTTCGAGGCGTGGCAGGCAGGCATGGGTGACGCCGGTCTGGACATCGAGACGTATGGAACCGACGACCGTGACATCCACGCCCGCCTCCCTTGGGATCACGTTGATGTCGGCGTCGCCAGATGGCACCTCGTTGCGCAGTGGAATCGCGCTCGAGGTGTCGAGGCGGAACCGAGACAGAGGCAGTCATTTGTCCTGCTCCATGGAGAAGACGTGACTAAAGCGCCAACCTTGACAACTGTCGGTGCGTCAGCCCTCGCCACCCAATCGTAAGAGGGCGGCACCCCGGCGACCGACGCATCGGCTACAGTGGGAACGGCGATGTCAAAGCGTTACGAAGACGAGATTCGCGACCTGTTGAACCGCATGGAACGCTTTCCAGGCGAGAATGCGAAACGCCGCGGTGCCCCACCACCGCCAATCCCCATTCGCCGGCGTTCCTCGAACCCATTCCGTGGCCTTGGTGCCAAGTTGACCGTTGACCCGCAACGACTCATGGGCGGCGCGCTGCTCATGACCCTCGGCGCATGGGTCCTGCGGGGACCGTGGTCAAACGGCTTCCCTCTCCTGGCGGGAATTGCCGGGACTGTGCAGCTCATAGGTCTGGTGATGTTCGTGGTCGCCCTGGTCCTCTTCATGAGACGGGGCAGCATGAGTGGGTCACCGTACGGCGGTGGCAATGGTCCCAGATGGCGTGGCCAAGTCATCGAGTTGCCGTCGCGAAGACGTCCATTCGGGGGCCTGACAAACACCGTGCGTTCCCTGTGGAAAAGCGTCACACGAAGGCGCGGCGCACCACCCTAACGGGGGAGGTGGTAGGCATTACTCCCGACAGATACCCGGGTCATCAGGATAGATTTGCTACACTTGCCCTCGTCCTAACGGCCCTCTAGCTCAATGGCAGAGCAGTTGACTCTTAATCAATTGGTTCACGGTTCAAGTCCGTGGGGGGCCACCACCTTCCTGACCCACTCCCCTTTCCTGATCCTTCGCCACCGGCATGCGTGACGAGTGCGCCAAGAGGGGCGCCAACCCGCAAACCGCTCCAAGGCCGGGTGACGCAACGTCGTGGGTAGCGTTGCTACGAGGCATCAACGTTCCGTGGCACCTGAACACTCCCGATGGATGCGTTGGCGCAGGTGCTCGCCGCGAATGGCCATGCATCGGTCCGCACGTACATCCAGACCGGAAACATCGAGTTCCGCCACCCTGGGTCCGATGCATCAGATCTGTCAGCACGTATCACAAAAGCAATCGCCGACCAGTTCGGCCTTCAACCGACAACCATCGTGTTTCCTCACTCCAGGCTTCGTCGGGCCATCCTCGGGATGCTTTTTTCAGATCTAGAAGATCGGAACTCCGTAGAAACATTGCACATCTTCTTCCTTGCCAGTGCACCAGAATCGCCCGACCTCGAACGTCTTTACCAACTGCGGGCAGCCCACGAACGGTTCCATCACGGTCATGAGGTGGCATGCCTTCACGCACCCAGTGGCTTTGGTCGGTCCCGCCTCGCCGGTGCGGTCGAACGTGTCCTTGGCGTCAGCGTCACGGCCCGAAACTGGCGGACGGTCACGGCATCGGACGCACTCGCAACCGCGGACGAGTGATGGTCCGCCGTAGCAATCACCCGCTACGCCAAACGCCCATCACCCACCAGCCATGCGGATTGGCCTCATCCGGTTTGCCGAGACGATGAGGCAGGTACTCCCGTTCTAGGGGTGACGTGGCGTCCTACAGCCCAACGATGGCGCCAGAGAGCCAGGAGGCAGCTGTGAACTGCATCGTGTGTGGCTTGCCACTTACAGATGCCTCCACTCCATGCCCTCGATGTACTCAGCGGCGGATCGAAGCCGAATTTGTCGCCACTCTCCCGACACGTCCGGCACCACCGCGCTCGCTACCAGCGAAGTTCGTCGCTCCGTTCATCCTGATAAGTCTCGGTATCCTCACTGGCGTCAGCCTATTGGGTGGAGCGCAATCAAGCGGTTCAACCCGTGCCACATGGACCGCGACCCCATCCAGCCCGCAGGAACTCACGGTACTGCTCTTGCGCCAGTACGCCCGCGAAGTGTTCGGTACCGCCACATCCCGTTCAGGTGTGGCAGCGTGGTGGACCAGTGTCCTCGACTGGACCGTCGAACCGCCCTACGCAATTGCCCGGACTTCTCTCTCGGACACGGCACGCGAAACGAAAGTGACCGTCGAAATCTGTGCAGCCCTGGTGCACTTCGCCACCGATTCACGGCGAGAAGGATTGCGCCTTACTGGCGTCCGTGTTGTTGGACAGGACGGAATGGTCTTGATCGACACGATCGTTCGAAACACGGATTTCGACCCGTGCCAAGAACTGTCTGCACGGCCGGTGCGGACGCGCTAACCGCTCCCTAAAAAGAGAAACGGTTGCACGTTTCACCATCACGTGAACCCTGCGACCGCCATTCCGAACTCGTGACGAGTTTGGCGCCCGGTTATTCGACCAAACCTGTCCGGTCGATCGACTCAACGAAGAACCGTTGGGTGAACAGGTAAATCGAAAGTGGCGGCAGGATCACGAGGAACACCGCAGCCATTACGAGTGCCTCGTTGAACAGGTCACTTGCCTGCCCACCGGTCGCAGTATCCAGCGACGGAGACAAGACCGAGAGACGCATCGGCAACGTGAAGTACTCCATGCGGTTCAGGTAGATGAATGGCTCAAAGAAGTCATTCCAATGCCACACCACACTGAAGAGGAACACCACCACGACCGCAGGCATCGCCAAGGGCACCATGATGCGCCACCAAGTCGCGAAGGCGCTGGCACCGTCGATGCGAGCGGCCTCTTCAAGTTCCCAGGGCAGCGTCTTGAAGAACTGGCGGAAGACGACGACAAAGAGTGCGCCCTTCAATCCGTGACCAAAGAAACTCGGCACGACAAAGGGCTGATAGGTGTTGATCCACCCGAGGTTCTTGTACAGGATGAACAGCGGAACGATGATCGTCTGCGGGGGAACAAGGAAGGTGAAGAGCACTAAGGCAAAGAGTGCGTCGCGCCCGGGGAAGCGCACCCGCGCAAATCCGTATCCGACGAATGCGCAACTCACCGTCTGCCCGAGTGCCGACCCCAGGGAGATATAAAGACTATTGCTAAGGGACTTCACGTAGGCCATGGAAAAGAATGCCAGCGGATAGTTGATCCAGAAAAACCCGCTGGGAATCCACACAATCGTCGGGTCCGTCAGATCCTGCGAAGTCTTCAGCGACGTCGCCATGATGTAGAAGATCGGGACCAGGAAGACGAACGCAATGTCGATCAGCACGATGTAGGTGAATGCGCGTTGGAGGAACGTGATCGAACGTCGACGAACGACCTGCCCATCACGCCACCACTTCGGGCGCTCAACAAGGAATGATGTCGAGGATGCCGCGATGCTAGCCATTGCGATCTCCCGCATAGAAGACGTACTGGTTGGTGATCCTTACGACCACGAACAGGATGACGAAGACGACCGCGAAGTAGACCCACCCAAGTGAGGCGGCGTAGCCCAGGCGGAACCCACCGGCGAACGCCGTCTGCTGAATGTACTCGAGAACTTCATTGAAGGTGTCGGTGAAACTGTCCACAATGGTGTAGACCAGATTCACCAGGATGACCGGCGAAAGCAACGGCAGCGTCACCTTCCAGAAACGGTCCCAGTCTGTCGCGCCATCCACTCGGGCCGCCTCGTACAAGACAGGCGACACGCTATTCAGGCCCGCAAGGAAAATAAGCATCTGCACGCCGGTCTTCCAGAGCACAAAGAGCAACCGGTTCAGTAGGTCCGAGACGCCAGCAGCGGCATCCGGGCCGATGTACTGGTAGACGAGCTCTTGAACGTCAATCCCCTGGCTGAGGGTTGCGCCGCCGACGCCCTGCGCGAAAAGCTGCTTGATCACCTGGGCCGAACCGATCACGAGTGGCAGGAAGAACACGGCCCTGAAACCGATCACCCCCTTGATCTTCTGGTTGGCGAGAATTGCCGAGAAGAGTGAGAAGATCATGATGACCGGCACATCAAGCAGGTTGTTCTTCAACGTTGCCAGCAACTTCGGTACGAAGCGCGCATCGATGAAGAAGGCCTCCTTGTAATTGTCGATTCCCTTCCACTTGAGATCGGTCAGGCTTGTTGCCTGCAACTCGTGGAAACTGAGGAAGAAGCTCTGGAACAGGGGCCATGCAAGAAAGACCAGGAACCCGACAATCCACGGACTGACGAAAAAGTAGCCTTCAAGCATGCGCTGCGTTGTCAGCGAAAGGCGACGACGACGCACCGGTGTGGTCGCCCGTGCCACCGCCAAGTCGTCATCGCGCGAAACTGCAATCTTCATTGCCTACCTGCCCTTGCGTTCAAGCGCGTAGCCGTACCCACGAATTTCCGCCCCTTCGGGGGTCCGTCGTGAATCAGGGTTGTAGTTGACATAGAGCCGGGTGCCGTCGGCATAGGTGACCCGATTGAAATTGCGCTGCACTATCTCGTGGTTCATGATCGCCTGACCCGAGAGGAACCCGAAGGTCTCGCGCATCGCCTTATACTCCTGAACCGCAGGATCGATCCAATCTTCATACTGGCTTGAGTACAGCAAGTTGTAGTCGGTCCGGATCAAGTCCGATGAGGGTGCGTACGTCAGCTGGTAAACCGGCTGCATTCCCCACTCGTACTGCCTGAGCAGCTCGGTCTTGGGGTCATTGCGCAGGTTTGCCCGGATCGTGTGGCGCACCACCAGACCTTGCGTCGCGATGTGATAGACCGGAACCGTGGCATCGCCAAACGCGTCGAGCGAAGTAACCGGTGCGTCATACACACGGTCCGTGTGACCAAGGACATACGAATTCGCACCCTGAACCATGGCCCCGCCGAGGGTCTCACGTTCGCGGTCAGCCATCTTCATCCACGTTTCAGCCACTTGACCACGTGATAGCGGGTAGCGGTCGTTCGTGTCAGACATGACCATGTTGCCCATCTGGCGAAGGACAACGCCGTCAATCCCCATGGCCTTGTGGGTTGGCAGGTCACGCTCGAGGTAGTTGTCCCGGGCAATGATCGGGTTCAGCAGATAGATGCCACCAGACCCCTGGAAGACTGGAAGCTTGTTGACACCGCGAACGGTGTCCCAACGTGAGTTGAAGCCGTAGCTCCAGTTGGGCCAGATGTTCCGCAGTCCGGGGATCTGCCCGATGATGCCTCCGGACGAGAATGTGTAGCCGAACATGTAGTCATCTTCGAAAAAGACCTTGACGCCAAGACGCTTTGCTTCCTGAACCAGGTTGCGCAGCCGGTCATCCCCACCCAAGGAGCTTTCGGACGGATAGCGCCTTGGCCATCGGCCACGGAAGCCGTCATCAGCCCACCCGATCAGGTGGACGTCAAACTCCTTTACACCCTTGTTGATGAACTCACCGATGATCGTCAGCGCCTGGTCGAACGTGGTCATGGGCACGAAGTCCTCGCGGAACGAGGTACGCCTCGTGATCCCCATGAAAAGGTCCAACAAAGGTCGAGGTGGTTCAGCCGCAAGAGGCTTGAGACCCTTCACAAGCATCAGGTAGTCTCGGTATGCCCGGCCCATGCCAGCGTAGTTTGAGTCATCGCCGGTCAGCAGGACATACCGGACCTGCCGATCACCGGAGAGACGATCTTCCTCAATCTTGTTCACGAAGACACTACGACGCCGAGGAATGCTTGCCTGGCGCCGGAAGATGAACTCGGCCGACCCGCGATTGGCATTCATGATGTATCCAGCAAGATAGGCGTTGACGTTCGCCTGGAACTCACCTTGGGTAACGATCCCGGCGTACGCTCCGTCTTCCTGCTTCAAGCCCCAGATCGGCATCGTCGGCCGCGTAATTGAGTTCCCACCCCGCCCACCGCCGCCAATGGTAAAGAGGTTTGCCGCCGCATCTGGCCCGAAGATCTGGGCGGAATAGCGTTGCCGGTATTGGGGGTACTCGGGCTTGAATTCGACGATTGCCCCCGCACCATCGGGGACCATCACATAGCCCTTCTGACCTGCACGTGCCGCGCCGAACAAAGGCAGGACCTCAAGGGTCACGATCTTGAAGCACGTCGGGCTTGTGACAAGCTTGCAGTCCCCGTATTCCTGGATGCCCTTGTCCGGAACCGTCACCTCGAGGAACGGGACGACCCGCCCGTCCAAGGCCTTCTCCTCGCGGATGACGTACTCCATCGTGAAGCGCATCTTGAACTTGTCGATGTCATACGTAGCGCGGAACCCGCCGGGGATATTGACCGCGGAAATCTTCGGCTTCTCAGTATTCCAGGTGAGGAGATTCGTCATCTGGCGCTTGGCGTTGGTTGCACTCAATAGGAAGAGCGCGTCCTCCTGCGAGGCCTTCTGCGCCCCCAACTGCTCGAAGGGGTTGCTTGCCCACATCTTCCCGCTTCGGCGGTCTTCAACCACGAGCCGCGAATCCGTGAAGTTGGCATGAAGACGCAGTGTCGGTGTCTCGGCAACCATCGTGAAGCCGTCGGGTAGGGAAGCCTGGTCCACAATCGGCATCGGCGCCAGACCCGCATCAGCCAAGGCGGCTGGAACCTGGGGCGTTACCAACGCAATGGATGCCAGGCCGATGGCCATGCGGACCGTCACCATCGAGGCACGCCGGTACCAACCGCCCATCTGCATCGTGCCGAACATCCTCATCATTGATCGCCCCTCAACGTGCCGCATGATCCGTGTCCTCGCCCGCCATTCCCTACCGGGTGGTCAGTTCATAGAACACTTGGTAGAAAAACTCGTAGGTATTGCTTGAAAGGGCAAAGATCAGCGCCGCCAACGCCCAGATGAGGATGACTGTCACCGCGCCTATTCCGTATGTCGCCAGTGTCCGGCCCGTGCCGAAGTCATGGATAACCCGAATGTGCGTATAGAATAGGTATGCCACCCAAAGCCTCGTTGCCCAACTGATGGTCATGAAGAGTGATCGCTCACTTAGGGTCATGGAGTTGGTCAGCACGAATGTCGCGACCGGTGCGATGACGATATACGGTCCAAAACTGAAGGCCGCGCTGACGCAGATGTCACGGAACGAACCCTCGCCAAAGAAGATCATCGCGATCGCGTAGTGCGCGAGGCTCCAGGTGACGAACGGAATGATGATCCGCACCCCTTCCTGAAGGATTGAGGTGTCCTCAGGATTACCTCCGTACAGGAATTGGGTCATGCCAAATGTCACGGTGCGGCTTATCTGTTCCATGACGGCCTCGACCGACCACACCGTGTTGTCGATCGCGAAGAACACGAAATGGAATCCCATGACGGCCATGACCAGACCGCGCGCGGCGATCAGGAGTGCAACTGCAAAGAGGACTGATGACCAGTCACCGCTCCGCTTGAGTTCCCAGAAACCTTCCTCGGGATGCATTGCCACGAAAAGTAACTGTCGGAACCACTTGGTGCTATACCACTGGGCGTCTTCGACAAACCGGCGCCATCCCGTCGCCTCGGTCCTACGGGCTGCCCGAGGGGCCGTCGCAAACCGGCGCGGAAAGTACGGGGCGCGGGGCCTTCCGGAGACAGCTGCGACATCGACGGTCTTCTCGACCGCCAACCCTTCCATCAACGCGGCGCCACCGGATTCACCAGCCAACGATCCGCCAGGCAATGGGACTGTCGTTCCACTCATTAGAGGCCTCCGCGGTCGTCGAAACGCATTGCCATCAGCGCGCGCCCAATCCGGCGTGCACCCCAGACAACCAACGCAATCCCGGCGATCGATGCAGGCAGGACCAGCCCGAATTCCTCGCGGACGAAGTCGTGACGAAGCTCTCCAAACGCCAGCGACCAGCCCGCGTTGTTCCGCGCAACCGTGTACTCCTCCATCGCCTTGAGGTACTCGCCACGCTTGAAGAAGGCCTTCGCCAGTCCGGTATGCGCGAGTTCGAAATTGCTGTCCCGACGGAGGACCTCACGCCAGATCACTTCGGCCTCGGCGTACTTGCCGTCGAAGAAGAGGCGGCTGCCCTTGTGAAGGAGTTCGGCAAACTCGGTTGGTCGGAATACCTGCACGTTGTTCCGATTTGCATCGAGCACGTAGAGGCGTCCCTCGTTCCCGACGGCAAGGCTCTGGGGCAACTCGAACTTGCCTCGCTGTGAGCCACGCCCACCGAAGATCGCAAGCAGGTTTGCCGACTGGTCGTACTGGTATATCCGGCCACTGTTGAAGTCGAGTGCCGAGACAATCCCCTGACTGTCAACGGTCACATCGACGAACTGCGGTTTGATTGTCTGATTCCCGCGACGTTCGATCTCACCATACGCCTTTTTGCCCGACGTGTAGACGTCGTTGCCGATCGAGTTCAGCTTCTTGATTTGGTCGACATCACCAAGGGGTGAGACCGTGTAGATGAAGCCTCGTTCATCCACGAACAGGTTGGCATGGTGTGTTGGCAATATCTTTGAGATCTGCTTCTTCTGCTGATCGGTCGTGAACATCCGGATAAGCAGGCGTCCGAGGTCGAACACGAGACGGTTCGCACCAAAGAAGCCCCGGAACGTCCCTTCACTGTCCAGCAGGAAGATCCCCCGGAAGTCGCCACCACCATTCAAGACGTACAGGTATCCGCGGCGGTCAATCACAACCTTGTTGGGCTGGTAGACCTGATCATCCTCGAGGAGGCGTGAGGTTGGCTTGCCAAACTGCTTGATGAACTCTCCGCTCGCCGTGTACGCAACCAACCGGCTATTGCCCCGGTCAGCAACCCAGATCTCCCCTGGCGCGGTGATGAACACACCCTCTGGAGCATTCAATTTGCCGGGACCCTCGGCACTGCCGATGGTCAGCATGTAGGTGCCGTCAGGTGCGAACTTGAGGACGCGATTGTTACCCGTGTCTGATATCCAGACATTGCCGGCATTGTCGATATAGATGTCAGCCGGGTTCTTGAAAGTCCCGCACTTCTGGTACATCCCGTCGATCTCGAAGTCGTAGATGTAAGGAAGTGGCGAGGCAAGCGTCCGCGCATCCTTGTCGAGCGTCCAGGAATACTCCCGGTCCGCCGACGCAACGGGCACCCCGCCCGGAAGCAGCCCGACCACGAACGCTGCGACCAGCACCAATGCCGTCGCGAACGTGACAAGACGCGCCAACCTCGTGCGCCGACGCGACTTGAACTGCTTACTCACGACTTGATTCCCGAATGTGCCATCGTCTGGATGACCTTGGCCTGCCGAAGCAGGAAGACAGTGATGGTCGGCGCAGTCATCAGGAATGCTGCGGCCGCCTGCGCACCCTGGCGTGCAATCGCCGCCGGACCATTTGTCAGGCTGATCATTGCGACGCTGACCGTCTTCATTGCCTCGCTGCGCGTGAACACCAACGGGCTGAAGCTGTCATTCCACAACTGGATGAAGCCGAAGATTAGCAGGGTGTTCCATGCAGGAGCGACATTCGGCATGACGATCTTCCAGAAAATCGTCCACTCATGCGCACCATCGACACGTGCCGCCTCGATCAGCTCATTCGGAACCGCGTTGTCCATGAACTGCTTCATCATGAACAGCCCGTAGCTCCATGCGAGGGCCGGCAGGATCAGCGCCCCATAAGTATCAATCAGGCCGATCTTCTGGACCACGAGGTATTGCGGAATACGCGTCACCTGCGGGGCAAACATCAGGGCCGCGACGATCATTCCGAAGATGAAGTTGCGACCCGGCAGGACCCTCGCCTTGGAGAGCGGATACGCACACATCGAGCACATCATCACTTGGAGAAGCACGGTCGTCAGCACCACGAAGATACTGTTGAACAGGTACCGCGTGAACGGCACTGCCAAGGCATTCGTGGCAAGCAACAGGTCCTGGAAATTGTCCAGGGTCGGACGCCGAACCAGGAACGGTGGCGGGAAGAGCAGGAGCTCCTCGAGCGGCTTGAACGCCGTCGAAATGACGTACACGATTGGCAGCATCGAGAAGACCGCCATCGGGATCAGGAACAGGTACGAAGGCGCGGGTGTCTGCTTCCGTAGAAACCGCAAGACCTTCGATACCGAAAAGTCAACGGTTTGAGGTCGTTGCACGAGTACGGCCATGGCTCGCTCTCCAAATCAATGGGTCAGACCGGTACCAGTTGGCACCGGACACCCACTTCCGACGGCTGATCAGTATTCGTTCTTCGAAGAAAACATGCGCATGAGCAGTCGGCCAAGGCCGAATGTAAGAAGGAACAGGAAGACTGCAACCGTGGTTGCGTACCCCATCTCAAACCGGATGAACGCAAAGTCGTACATATGCGCCACAATGGTGTGGCCGGCATACAACGGGCTGGGTAAGCCGGCAAGTGATGTCGCAACTTCGAAGACTGAGAACCCGGCCACCACGGCCATGACACTGCCGAAGAGCAACTGCGGCTTGATCATCGGCAGGGTGATGTACCAGACCTCCTGAAGTGGGTTCTTGATCCCGTCCATCTTTCCGGCCTCATAGAGGTCCGAGGGAACAGTCTGCAACCCAGCAAGGAACACAAGGAATCCAGTTCCCATGCTCATCCAGAGCGCCACGAACATGATGACGGGCATGATGGCCGCCTGTTCGGCAAGGAACTGGTAGGGCTCATCAATCACCCCGATCCCAAGAAGCCAGTTGTTCAGGTACCCGTACCGGTCCCCGGAGAACACGATCTTCCAGACGACGCCCATTGCCACCGCACCCGTGATTGACGGCGCGTAGAAGCACAGCGCGAGAGGCGTCTTCAACTTCAACGGGTTGATGAGCCAGGCGAACATGAATGATAGGAAGAACCCGACTGGGCCGGTAATGATCGCGAACGTCAGGGTGTTCGCGATGGCGATGATGAACACATCGTCCTCAAGGAACAGCAACTTGTAGTTGCTCCACCCAATGAACCGCGGAGCCTCAAGTACATTGAAGTAGGTGAAACTCAGGTACACCGCGGTCAGGACCGGGGCCACCACGAAGACGGCGAAGAAGATCAGGAACGGTGCCATGAACAGGTACGACGTCCCGAATTTCTGCCAGAACAGCGCCAATCCTTCCGGACGTGCGGCCGTGGAGACCATCCCGCGCGATGTCATCACCTCAGTGCGAACCGCCATGCCGTTTCCCCCCTGTTCGAACCACTGGAATGCTTCCGTAGCCCGGAACCACCGTTCCGGGCAGACCTACTGCGACCGCAAGTCGTTCGTCACCCGCGCCGGTACATCGACTTGTCAACCTTCACGCCGAACTCTTCCTGCTTCTTGGCGAGTTCCTTGTTGATGTCATAGATGGCATCCTCTAGTGCCTCACGCGGGTTCATTCCTTGCAGGACGACCCGGTTCCAAGCATTCAGGACGTGACGGCCGGTGAAATACCCGCCCAGCACCACCGGAGGTTCGCGGAACCACCGCCACTGCTCCATGATGGACGCAATGTCCTTCTTGGGCCACGGCAGTGCTTGGAGTGCCTCCAGGTTTGCCGTGTTCCAGCGTGCTTCAACACCGATCAGTGCCTCGAGTTCGCCACCGAAGCGCTGCTGGGCGTCCTTGGACGACCACCACTTCACGAACTCCCAAGATTCGGCCTTGTGCTTTGATTGCTCGAAGATCACCATGCTCGCCCCGGTGCCACCACTGGCCCGGATGATCGTGCCGTCCGGCAACTTCTGACCAGTCTGCGGGTCAACGCACGGGATGACGGTGCCCATCGACGTTGTGGAACCACACCGGTGCCCCGGCATTGGCCGCATTTCCCACCGACCGGTCAATTCCGGAGCCGCTACCGAAAGGGCGATGTAGACCCCGTAGCCCGCTACACCGATGGGCTGCTCACCCGTCCGCATGCGGGTGAAGAAGTTCGCCTCACGCGGAATCTTGTAGTTGCTATAGAGGTCAGTCCACTCCTGGAACCCGACCAAGGCCTCCGGGGTGTCGAGTGACGACCGGCAGGAACCATCCGTGCACTTGTAGTACTCGCCACCATTCTGGAACAGGAAGGGCGTGAACCCGACCGCGCCGTCAGTCACTCCGACACCCGTTGGCGGCGGGTAGTAGAAGTCCAACCCGTTCTGCTGCAGTTTCAACAGCGCGTCATACAGGTCGTCCCACGTATCGGGGGGCTTGATCCCAAGTTCACTCAGGATGTCCGTCCGGTAGAAGGTCATCGCAAAATCCTGGGTCTCAGGAATTGCCCAGTTGCCTTCCTCGTTCGTGAACGGCACCCGGTACCGGAACGGGACAAGCGCCCCTTCCCGGAACCGCTTGGCAATCTGCGGATAGTCCGGGAAGTTGGTCAGGTTGACGAGACCCTTCCGCACTGCAAAGTCAACCGGAAGCTGGCTTGGCACACCAACGGCGACGTCAGGCGCTTCGCCGGCGGTCGTCGCCAGCAATAAGACAGACCCTGCACCTTCACCAAGGCTTGCAGGCGGGATCACGTGGACATTCACCTTGATCCCGGTGTTCGGGGTGAAATCGTCCTCGATCATGTCCTTCATGATCTGGCCCCACTCGGTACCACGGCCAACCCACACATCAAGGACGGTCTCCTTGCTGTCCTTGGCGTAGCTGCTTCCCAAGCCAGTGTAGTCACGCGTGAAGGAGGAGATGAAAGTGCTCAGAGACGCAATCATCTGTTCGAACACGTTCGCCTGGACACGTGGCAATGGGGTATTCGCCGAATGGACGGTGAGCCAGTCAACCGCCAGCGGGTGGTTCTGCAAGTTAAGCAACCAAGTTGCCAGAATTCCCTGGCTTCTCATGAAGTCTTCAAGCAGACGGTGAATCTCGGCCGGCTTGTCAATCATCCGCTGCAATTGCGATTCGACGACCCGGAACGCCGAGGAAGCATCGTTCTTTGCCCGTCCGATCTCCTCCATGCGCGATGCCTGCAGTTCCAGGCGATCGTGCAGCTTCTTGAGGCGCGGCACAAGGGTCGGGATCTTCTCATGGAGGTCCCATTCCATGTTCACGTCCGGTTGGGACCCGGTGATCATGAGCATCTCGCGGCTCATCTGGCTCATTTCGGAGAGCATCAGGTCGAGTTCGCGCATGGTCTCAGACATGAAACCAAGGGTGACGTCCATCTGGACGACATTCTTGCCCTTGGTGAGATGGAAAAGGTAGGGCTTGCCCTCCGCCAACTGGTTCTCGCGCATCGTTTCCAAGCGCCAGTCCCGCTCCATCCGGAACAGGATCCCACCTGCCTCACGAAACGGCACCTGGCCGTTGATTCGCAGTGACCGCATTCGGGGCCGTCGTCCTGCCCACCCCTGCCAGATGTTGAAACTCAGCTCGTATAGGCCTTCTTCAGGAACCTCCACTTCCCACCGTACCCACTGACCGGGCAAGCGCCACCGCCACCAACCAAAGGAGTTCAGTTTGAAAAGACCATCGGCGTAGGGACTTGCGAGAGCATCGAAGTTGACCTCACCGCGGACCGTCGGATCGGACTTCACCGTGGGGTTCTCGGCCTCAACAAGCGTGGCCGTCTTGACGTCGACTTCCTTGAGACCCTTTGACTTCCAGATCTTCAGTTGCTCAGCGTAGACGGGAACGATCTTGGGCGAATGCACCGAGATTGACGCAAGGGCGATGGTCTCTCGCACCGTCTGGAGACGCAGGCGTTGACGCCCTTGTTCAAATAGGAACTGGAAGGGCGCGTCGTAGCGTCCGTCGGCATCCTCGATGGTCTTGGTCTCCCACTGGGGAGCCTCAATCTGTGCCGGTCGGACGTCGTTACCCTGGTTGTCCTTCTTCACCGCGCCGTTGTCTTGCCAGACCCTCTGGAAGACCACACGCTTGGCCTCACGGAACGGCAACTTGCCATTGATGAGCAAGTCGCGTTGGACCGACGCTCGCTTGCCGGGAATCGGGTAGTACTCCATCGTGATTTCGTAAAGACCAGTGGCGGGGACGTCAATTTCCCATTCGACCCAACCATCATCCTCTGTCCAGAGGAGCGTTGGTCCCGGGCGTCCCTTGAAGTTGTCGACCTTCTGCAGGCCTTCGGACCCGCCGCTGCTCACGTAGTTGACTGCCGGGATCTTGATGTCAATGCCGGTCGTGGCTTTGAACTGCTTGTCCCAATCAGCCTTGACATCGGCGTAGATCGGCTGACCCGCCAGATCTTCGGGAAGCATGTCCTCGAAGAGCTTGTCAGCCTTCGGTGCCCCAGGCATTGGCTTTGCCGGGGGTTGCGCCTGAGCAGTTAGGCCACCACCGCTTTCGGGCATGCTAGCCGAGGTGGCCCCGGCGCCGACCGGCTGCGCCAGTGGCGCAATTGCCATCGCAACAACCGCAACGGCAACCACCCGGTGCGCCCAAGCTGTCAGGCGTGCGCCACCCACCGATCGCCACCGCGGCATCTGGGGCACATGCCCCCGCACGACGTTCACGATCGAACCCCCTCGCATCGCGTTCCTCCGACTTCACCGCCGCCAAGGCGAGTGCTGTCTTTCTAATTGACAGATTGAATGAGCCAACCGCAGCAGGGTACCCGAGACGGCGGAACGATTCGACGCAGCCCCTACACCGCTACCCGCCTAGGCCGGCGGCAGTATATCGGCGGCCGGGGCACCCGGCAACAGGCCTACCGCGGCCATGCCGCTATACTCCCCGCCGCGCGACAATCTATTCGCTCGCTGGCGCTTTCGCAACACGCGATGTGGCGATCATCGTGTGCGGACCCGACTGCGATGCCACCCACCAAACGGGAAATCACTCGATGGTTCTCAGCGACCGGACGATCAAGGAACTGATTGCCCAAGGACGGATTGGCATCAAGCCGTTCGATGGAACTTCGGTGCAACCGTCAAGCGTCGACCTCCGACTCGATTTCCGGTTCCGCGTCTTTCGAAGCACGCGTCACAGCCATATTGATCCGCGTGTCGACCAAGCCGACCTGACCGAACTGGTCACCCTCGGTCCCGACGAACCATTTGTCCTGCAACCCGGCCAGTTCTGCCTTGGAAATACGCTGGAACAGATTTCGCTTCCCGACGACATCGTCGGTCGCCTTGAGGGCAAGAGTTCCCTCGGTCGTCTTGGTCTTGTCATCCACTCAACTGCGGGGTACGTCGATCCCGGGTTCCGTGGTCGCCTGACCCTTGAACTCAGCAACGCAGCACCGTTGCCAATCCTGCTGTTCCCGACGATGAAGATCGGGCAACTCAGTTTCTTGCAGATGTCGACACCCGCCGACCATGCGTATGGATCTGGGCCCTTGGGCAGCAAATACCAGGGCCAGGACGAACCGACCGCTAGTCGCATTCATCTCGACTTCGCGCGCGACCGGCACGGATGACGGTGCCGGGCAACACACCGACATCTTCGCCATAACCCTTGATACCTGCGCTATAGTCGGAGGCGATGCCAGTTCCACCACGCATCATGCAACCGACGGCCCGGCGATCCTTCCTCGCCCTGACCGGGGTCGGTGCGGTGGCCGCTAGTGCAAGCCTTGCCGGATGCCAGGTCAACCCGTTTGCCCCGACATCAGATTCGCAAGCCCTGCGAACCTTCCTGTGGAACTTCGACACCCTTGATCCCGCATTCACTACAGGCGTCCTCGAAGCCGAGTACGTCGTGCACATCTTCAGTGGGTTGACCGCACTGAATGACAAGCTTGAGGTCGTGCCCGACCTTGCCGAGAAATGGTCGGTTAGCCAGGACGGACGGATCTACACCTTCACGATCCGCAAGAATGCCCGGTTCCACGATGGGCGCTCCGTCACCGCCGCCGACGTCAAGTTCAGCATCGAACGCGCCGCCGACCCACGCCTTGGGTCGCCGGTCGCGCTGACGTACCTCGCTGATATCGAGGGCTTTGCCTCAAGACTGTCCGGGCAGACCCCCGAAGTGTCCGGAGTGCGCGTGAAGGACGACAGCACCATCGAGATCGCACTCGATGAGCCGCGCGTCTACTTCCTCGCCAAGCTCACCTACCCGGTCAGTTATGTCGTGGATCGGCAGAATGTCGCGACCGGTCCAGACTGGTGGTTG
The DNA here is from genome assembly GCA_945907765.1 of Thermoflexus hugenholtzii JAD2. Lineage (GTDB taxonomy): Bacteria > Chloroflexota > UBA11872 > UBA12225 > UBA12225 > UBA12225. The sequence goes on from CAMDTO010000003.1 coordinate 67,704, forward strand.
CAACCGAACGGGACCGGCCCGTTCAAGGTAGCTCGCCTACGACCGGGAGACACCCTCTCACTCGTGCGCCACGAGGCCTACTACGGCACCAAGCCGGCGCTGACTGGCGTGGAGTACCTTGCCGTCGCACCCGTGGAAGCCTATGAGGCCAATGAAATCGACATTGCGGTGGTCGACCTTGCCGACATCGAGCGTGTGACCGACAAGAGTGATCCGCTCAATCGCGAGCTCCGCGTCCGCACCGACCTCGATATCCAGTACCTCGCGATGAGCGTCACCGCCAAGCCGTTCGATGACCCGAAGGTGCGTCAGGCGTTCAATCACGCCTTGGACCGCGATCGCATCGCAACCGTGACCCTGAAGCGCACCGTCATCAAGGCCGATGGCATCCTGCCTCCCGGCCTTCCCGGCAAGAGTGACCGCACGCGGGGACTGGACTTCGATGTCTCCCGCGCCCGGCAACTTATCTCGGAGTCGAGTTACCGGGATACGCAGAACTTCCCCGAAATTTCACTGACGGTCATGGGGAACCGCACGGCACCTAATCCCGAGATCAATGCAATCGTGGCAACCTACCGGCAAAGTCTGGGAGTCGATGTCCGCGTGCGCCAAATGAACCGCGATGACTTCATTACAGCAACCCAGAAGGATCGCGACCGGCCCCAACTTTGCATGACGGGTTGGATTGCCGATTACGCAGACCCGCAGAATTTCCTGGACATCCTGTTCCATAGCAAGAGCCGTGAGAACGTCTCGCGCTATGCCAATCCCGAAGTCGACCGGCTTCTCGAACGAGCGCGCAGCGAACGTGACAATGCCATCCGCATGAAGCTCTATCAGGATGCCGAGGTGCAGATCATCCAGGATGCGCCGTGGGTGCCTATGTGGCACACCAAGCGATACACGTTGGTCAAACCGTGGGTCCAAGGCTACACCGGAACTTCGGTGGTCCAACCGTGGCTGAAGGCGATATCGCTGAAGGGACGCCCCGAGTTGGTTGGTGCCACGCCAACCGCAAGCCGTCGGGCCTGACGCCAACTCTGTCGTCACCAATCATCCCCACTCAATCCAAACCACAATCCCCAAAGGAACCACCATGGCCCGTGTCGATGGTCGCCAAGCGAACGAACTGCGTCACACCGTCATCACTCCCCACGTCCTGGATCATGCAGAGGGATCTGCAATGATCGAAGTGGGCAAGACGCGCGTCCTGTGTGCCGCCAGTGTCGAGGAAAACCAGCCTCCTCACCTCAAGGGCACCGACGAAGGGTGGATCACCGCCGAGTACTCCATGCTTCCCCGGTCAACCCACACGCGGTCACAGCGCGAATCGACCCGGGGCAAAGTTGGCGGACGCACCCATGAAATCCAGCGTCTGATCGGCCGGTCGCTCCGGGCAGCCCTTGATCTAAGCCGCCTTGGACCTCGCACGATCTACATCGACTGCGACGTGATCCAAGCCGACGGTGGAACCCGCACCGCGGCGATTACCGGCGGCTACGTCGCGCTTGCGCTCGCGGTCAACCACATTGCCTCGGTCCGGCGTCTCTCACGACCACCACTCCGCACGCAGATCGCTGCCGTCAGCGCTGGGATTGTCGCGGGCGAACCACTCCTCGACCTCGCCTACACCGAGGACTCCCGGGCCGAAGTCGACTTCAACGTGGTCATGACCGGAGATGGGGAATTCATCGAGGTGCAGGGCACGGCCGAGGGGAAGCCATTCTCGCGGGCGCGCCTTGACACCATCCTTGATCTCGCGGGCACCGGACTTCAGTCGCTCTTTGATCTCCAGCGCAAGGCCATCGCCACCAGTCGTCAGTAGCTGTGCGGGTGATCAGTCCATCGCTTGCACGAGAGCGTTGAACTGGTCACCCCGATCGAACTCGTTCACAAACATTCCGAACGAAGCACACCCAGGCGAAAGCAACACAGCTGCGCCGTTTCCAGCAAGGCGAGCTGCTTGCGCAACCGCATCGGGGAACGAGCGATGCCGGCCCCGCACGCGATCGTCACCTATGGCGGCCACTAACCGGTCGGTGGCGGAACCTTCAAGGAGGACGATGCCGGTCACACGCGACCTGGCGTCTGCCAGCGAAGACACGAGACCTGTGAAATCCAATCCCTTATCCGCCCCACCAAGCAACAGCACGATCGGTCCGGCGACAGCCGCAAGGGCAACGACTGTCGCGTCGGGTGTCGTTGCCGTTGTATCGTTTATGTACCGCACCCCGCGATGGACGCGAACGACCTCCTGCCGGTAAGGCACCCCGGCAAAACCGCGGATTGCCTCCGCGATGGCGCCCTCTCCAATCCCTGACGCACGGGCCAAGGCTGATGCGCAATGAGCGTTCGCAAGGTTGTGGGACCCACCCCATGTGCTTCCCGGTTCTCCAAACCCAAGCAGCGGACCATCGGGACTGAACCACTCAACGCGTCCGGGTGCGGTCCTCGCGAAAGCGTCCGCATAGGCGTCATCCCGGTTTAGCAGCAAGACATCGCTCTGATCCTGATACATGAAGATCCGTCGCTTTGCGTCCATGTACGACGCCATATCGGGATACCGGTTCAAGTGATCGACCATGAGGTTTGTCACCGCCGCGGTTCCCGGACTCGTCCGGATCGCATCAAGCCCTTCCAACTGGAAACTGGAAAGTTCCAGGATCACGTCGGTCGTCGGGGTGATCCGCGACAACTGACCGAGGGCGGATACGCGCAGGTTGCCGGCGACAACCGTGTCACGCCCAGCCCTACGGAAGATCTCACCGGTAAGTGTCGTGGTAGTGGTCTTGCCCTTCGTGCCAGTGATCGCAACGATTCGCCGGCTTGGACACGCCAGGAAGAAGAGCGTCATTTCCATATAAATTGGAACGCCACGCTGTTCGGCCTCGCGCAGGAATGGTGCCTCCCGAGGCACGCCCGGGTTCCGAACGAGAAAGTCGATCCCGTCAAGATCGGAACTGTCGTGGCGTCCAAGCGTGTAGCCGACCGGAAGATCCCTGAGGGCGTCAACCGAGGTAGTCAACCGGTCAGGGGACTGCATGTCGGTGACATGGACGTGCGCACCTGCACCAACGAGGTACCGGGCAACACCAACACCACCCCCGTGCACTCCCAACCCCATGACCAAGGCACGGGCGCCTGATAATCCCACTACTTGCGTGCCCATCTCGTCCACGTCGCACTTTCCATCTCGGCAAACAAGCGTCCCACGGGCCAACCACATGCCATTTGATCGTGACTGGACGCACCAACCGCCCTGCCAACCATGAACGCAAACCTGTCAGGTGTGGCACCCCGGAACCCCCGGCGCAGAAGCGACGTTATACTGGCACGTCCGCGCTTACATCGAGGGCAGGCTTGATGCCACGTCGCTTCCGCTTCGGGAAGACGGGGCGGGAGCGCCTTCAGGGATGCCGGTCAGGCCATCCACCTCGCGTCATTGCCGGGATAGTCACTGGCGTGCCTGAACCGACTGGCGTCCACTTGGGCTGACACCTGTCTGCAGGAACCGACACCTTTCTGATGGAAGATAATTCCTCCGCTTCGGAACGTCGCTATCCCAGTCCACCGGCCCAACGCCGAAGTGGAGAGATCTGGAAGGCACGCTTGGGCATGGGGTTCGTCGTGGCCCTCACGATGATCACCGGGGCGTTGATGTTCCGCGTTGCCGGCCTCGGAGTGAGTGCCGCCCTCAGTCCGTTCCAGCAATCAGGTGGCGCCGCCCTGGTCACTCCAACCGGGACCGCCGGCATGTCCGCGCGCACACCAACCGCAATCGCCGGTGCCGGAACCCCGATTGTCACCACGTTGGCCGGAGCTTCGACACCGGCATCCATTCCGGGTCAACCACCTGCTGCAGGCCCAACCGCACCGGCCGGTGCGACACCCGCCCGCACGGTGGTCGCAACCACCCCTGTACCCGGTGCCCCAACTGCAGTCCGTACCGTCACGACGGCCAACCCGGGCGCGGCCGTCACTGCAACGACCTCTGCCGGTGCTCGCGTCTACAGCATCGCGAGTGGAGACACCTTGGGGGCCGTTGCCACCCGCAACAACACGACCGTGGATGAGCTGGTGAAGATCAACAACTTGCCGAACAAGGACGTGATGCTTCAGGTCGGTCAGAAAATCAAGTTGCCGTAGCACCGCATGTCCGTTGGTACCCTCCCGTCACGGGCACGCGCACATGCGCCTGCCGGAACCATCGTCGGGAAAGTGGGAGCAACAGATGAGCACACTGCGCGCCGGATTCATTGGCCTCGGCAAGATGGGCCGCCCGATGGCCCTCAACATGTTGAAGGCGGGGTTTCCGCTGACGGTCGCCAACCGTAGCCAGGGTGTCGTAGCCGATGTGGCTTCACATGGGGCCACCGCTGCCAAGACGCCCGCGGAAGTTGCCGCGAACGCTGACCTCATTGCGCTTTGCCTGCCGATGCCTGCGCATGTGGAAGAGGTCGTGCTCGGCCCAAATGGGGTCATCGAAGGCATCCATCCCGGGGCGATTGTCATCGACTTCAGCACCATCGGACCCTCCACGTGCCGCCACGTCGCTGAACGTCTCGCTGCAAAGGGTGCCCACTACCTGGACGCCCCAGTATCCGGTGGCACGACTGGCGCCGCCGCTGGCACCTTGACGGTCATGGTCGGCGGCGACGATGCCTCGTATGCCACCGCCCTCCCGCTGCTGCAATCGGTCGGTCGCAAGATCGTCCACGCCGGACCGGTCGGTGCCGGCGCCGTCGTCAAGTTGATGAACCAACTACTCGTGGCGATCAACCTCGCCGGCGCAGCTGAGGCCATGGTCCTGGGCGTGAAGGCCGGCGTCGATGCGACCTTGCTATACGAGACAATCGCCTCGGCAACTGGCAACAGTTTCCAGCTTGCGCGAAACTTCCCTGATCTCATTCTCAAGGGCAACTTCGACCCGATGTTCTCGGTCAACCTCCTGCACAAGGACGTCACCTTGGGCGTCGAGGTCGGACGCGAGCAGCGCGTACGCCTCCTGTTGAGTGCGCTGGTCCAGCAGATCTTCGAGGAGGCGCGCGACGCCGGACACGGCGAGGAAGATATCGCCGCGGTGATCCGACCTCTCGAGGCACTGTCCGGCACGTTCGTCCGCGCCCACTGATCCCTTCCGCAGACCGGGGGGCCTCGTCCCCGGGTGGCGGTTCAAGACGTCCTGAACCGCCATCCAATCTCGATCGACGAGGCCCGCTTCCGGCGGGCCGTTCTCTTGCGCCGGGAGTGTCATGCGCGTCACGGACCTCGCCCTGACCCACTTTCGCTCCTTTTCACGCCTCGACCTGTCCTTACCCATCGGGTCGACCGTGATCTGGGGGGACAACGGCGCCGGGAAGTCGAACCTGATCGAGTCCCTGTATCTCCTCGCAACAAGCCGGTCTCCGTACACCTCAGCGGAACGCGAGATGATCGACTGGCACTGCCCGCATCGACCAGCCTTCGCGCGCGTCATCGGCCGGGTGCTTCGGGAGGGTCGGGTGACCAGCCTTGAGGTGCTGACCGCCGAAACGGATGCCAGCACGTCTCCGGCGGACTTCGAGCCAGCCCCAGACCCTGGCATGTACCGCCCAGCCACCGTCCGGCGTAAAGTGGTCATCAATGGCACCCCGCGCCAGACAGGCGAACTACTTGGCCACCTGAACGCCGTGCACTTCTCCCCGGAGGAGGTCGAACTTGTCGCGGGGTCTGCCGAGCGCCGCCGACGATTCCTCGATATCACGTTGTCACAACTCGACCGGCAGTATGTCCGTACCTTGCGCCAGTACCAGCGGGTCCTTGTGCAGCGAAATGCCCTGTTGCGTCACCTGCGCGATAATCCGGCGGTTTCGCCATCCCAACTCGATCATTGGGATACCGAGGCCGTCTCCCTCGGCGCAGCGATCGTGGCTGCCAGAATTCGGGCCGTCGCCCGACTCAATGTCCATCTTGCCCTGATTGACGGCATTGCCCCCGGCGCCGCGCCAATCCGGATCACGTATGTGTCTGGGGTCGACTTCCCGAACCCATCTGAAGGCGATGCACCATTTGTCCGGACCATTGACGTCGGCGATACACTGGCTGAGGACGTGGCCTCCCGCCTTCGCGCCTCGTTCGCTCGCCAGAGAAGCCGGGAGCGCGCAGCCGCAATCACCCTCGTTGGGCCGCATCGGGATGACTTGGCTGTGTGTGCGGGTATCATCGACCAGCGGACCTACGGATCACGGGGGCAACAGCGAACGGCCGCCCTTGCACTGAAGATCGCCGAGGCCGGCCTCATGCGCGAAGTCACCGGGGAACCGCCCGTGCTGCTGCTCGACGATGTGATGTCGGAACTTGACCCAACTCGCCGGGCCTTCGTCGAGGGCCTGTGCGCAGACGCCGATCAGGCAATCGTCACCGGCACCGAGGCAGCCGTCTTCAGCCCCGCCTTCCGTGAACGTTCCCAGACGCTACACCTCGAAGGCGCCACTTTCCATCCAACCACCAGCGGGTGAAACGGGGGCGTACCCCGGAATTCGCCACGTTCGTGGTGCCAATGGCATCGGGTGGTACATTCCAAACGGTCGCACCGGCCGTCAGGCTGGTACATGTGCAATGGGAGACAGAAGCGTGGCGGGCACCTCAGTGACAGACAAGTCGGTTGCACCCGACCAGAAACGGGTCAGCTCGGCCCGCGCTCGTCAGGAAGCGGCCCTCGCGGCACAGCGAGAGGCAAGGCGCCGGGAAACGCAGTGGACACGGATCATCTGGGGTGGCGTCATTACCTCTGTCGCCGTGTTGCTCGCGGCCCTTGTCTACTGGCTTGCCGTTCCCGCCTCAGCCGCGCCGGGTGCCCTACAGGAGTTCCCGATCCAGGGCCGTACCCACATCCAGCGTGGCCAGGCGCACCCCGAATACAACAGCAAGCCACCGACGTCCGGTTGGCATTACGCCGATCAGGTTGCCAGCCCAGGTGTCCACGTTGATCCAATCCCGAACGAGGTGCAGGTCCACAATCTGGAACACGGTGAAATCATGGTCCAGTACGACTGCCCGACTGATTGCAAGGAGATGGTCGCCGCCTTGGAGGCGATCGTCCGGACCTATCCCAAAAAGGTCCTCCTTGCGCCCTATCCGGGGACCGGCCACCCGATCACCCTGACATCTTGGGGACGCGTGAAGTACCTGGAAGCCGTCGATGAAGCAGTGATCCGGAAATACATCGCCGATTTCAAGGACAAGGGACCCGAAGTCTTCCCAGACGAGCCTATGGTAAAGCCATGACCGCCGAACCAACAGGCGGCGCACCCGTAAACACCGATTCACGCCACGAGGATGTGCTGCGTCCCGCAGTCATCGACGAACCATCCACTGCCACCGTGGCGGAACCCATCGTCCCACCGAAACGTGGATGGGGACCCCGTGCGACGTTTCTGACGGTGTTCAGTGTCGTGTCAGTGATCTACGTGGCAACGTTTGTCCGCGGCCTCGCATGGCAATGGCACGGCATCCTCACCGCACAACCCGCTACCGCACCAGTAGTCGCGAATGCACCACGGGGAGCGATATCCAGTTCAAGGCAGGGCGCCGCCTCGAACTCGAACCCGGCGAACGCGGCACCGCAACCACCGAGGGTGGCGCTCGCGCGGACGGACGTCCCTGCACCACGCAATGCCACTGATGACCGCGGTGTGACATACGATGCCGACGGGGTGGCCGTGATGGGGATTGACGCCGACCCAACCGGCGTCTACAACGTCCCAGCAGGCAGGCAACTCCGCATCGGTGGACCGACCGGTCAGCTCTTCGATGTGCAGGAAGGTGGCAAGCTCGCCTCGGCGAAAACCTCTCGCTAGCGTGCGATTGGGTGTCGAAGCTTCTGACGAAGAGTCACGTTCCCGTCGCCGTTCCTCAGAGGATTCTGAACGTACCCCTCGAAATACGTGGCTATACTCGCCTCACAGGGGGGAACCCTCCCTGATCGCGACGGTTTAGCAACCGTTCGACCGCCGGGGCTCACCCGGAAAGGCATGCCGCATGGGCGTTTTAGAAAAACTCGCCGCCTTCGTTGGGCGTCGTTGGCGCGCGTTACTCATCACGCTCGTCGTTGTCGCCGCATTCTTCCTCTGGTTCGTGCCGAACTACGACACGGCCATGCCGTACGTCCTCTACGGCGCCTATCTCCTCTTCCAGATGCTTTTCGCCGTCCTGTTCATGATCATCCAGTTCGCCGCCCTGTTCTGGTTCCTCGGGCGTGGCCGGACCTACTGGGTCATGCCGGGCGAAACCGGGGTCGGATTTAAGGATTACCGTGGGCAGAAGGACGTGCTGGAGACCGCCGAACGGTGGGTGACCCTGCTTCGCGGTGTCAAGGACTTCAAGCGCATGGGAGGCGAAGTCAGCCGTGGTCTCCTGCTCGTCGGCCCTCCAGGTACTGGCAAGTCGTATCTCGCGCAGGCAATCGCCACTGAGGCAGGCGTCCCATTCGGATACACCTCGGCCGCATCGTTCCGTGCCATGTTCATGGGCATGGACGTCCTGATCGTCTGGCGTCTCTACCGAAAGGCCCGCAATCTCGCCAAGAAGCATGGCGCATGCATCCTCTTCATTGATGAAATCGATGCCATCGGCGCTGCCCGTACATCAGGGATGATGGGCGGCGGCGGCATGATGGGCGGCATGATGGGCGGTGGCGGTGCCCTCAACCAGTTGCTCATGGAAATGGACCCACCCCGCCTGACTGATGGGTGGCGCGATCGGCTCCTCAGGCGGATGGGCATCCTCAAGCGTCCCGCAATCCGCCCGAACGTCGTCACGATGGGTGCAACCAACATCGTCGAGACCCTCGACGCTGCTCTCCTTCGGGCCGGGCGCTTTGACCGCCAACTCACGATCGATGCGCCGGATGCTGAAGGCCGCAAGGACATCATCGAGTACTACCTCTCGAAGGTCCGTCACGAAGACATGCCGATCGACCGGATGGCTGGCGACACCATCGGCTACACACCAGTCACCATCAAGTACATCGTCAACGAGGCGACGGTCGTCGCCCACTTCAACGGCCGTGACGCAATCGCGTACGCCGACTTCACCGAGGCGCGCGAGGCACACGAGTGGGGGATCAAGCAGCCAATCCGCGGCATGAAACTCGAGGAAAAGCGACGCATTGCCTACCACGAGGCCGGTCATGCCTTTGCGATGGCTGTCCTGCAGCGTGAGACTTCTCGCGTGTCCAAAGTCACCATCCAGCGACACGGGCGGGCGCTCGGGTTTGCCGCACCCAAGCCCATCGAGGAACGCTACACCCAGACGAACGATGAAGTGTTGGCTGAAATCCAGGTCTGCCTTGCGAGCCGCGCATCCGAGGAACTCTTCCTCGACACGCAACTAACCGGGGTGACGAGTGACCTTTCCCACGCAACCCGTCTTGCTCACGCCTACCTAGGCGTGTATGGAATGGGTGGCAGCTTCTACTCCTACCTCGCAGGCGGTGGCATGATGGGTGGGCTCCCCGACAAGCGTCGCGTTGAACAGCTACTCGACGAGCAGTACACCCGCGTCAAGACCCTGCTGGCCGTCCACTCCGACACCGTTCATTCCATCGCGCAGGCTCTCATCCAGCAAGGCGAACTCCTCGGCGATGACATCCAGCGGATCATCGATGAGAAGGATCGGGAGCGACAGAGTCAGGACACGACGCTCCGCGAAGACACACGCCGTCTCGCCTACCACGAGGCGGGCCACGCAATAGCTCAGGCTATGCTGCTTCGTCGTCAGGAAGTTGGACGTGTCTCGATCGTCAGCACGACCGAACCGCAGAACTTCAATGAACTCCGTCCGCTCACCGCTCAGCAGACCTACTCCCGTGACGAGGTGCTTTCCGAAATCCAGGTCAAACTTGCCAGCCGTGCTGCGGAGGAACTGTTCCTGAACCTCGTTCTGGACAACTCCGCCAGCGACCTCAAGCGGGCACGAGACCTGGCGCGCTATGTCGTCGCCTACATGAACCCTTCCGATTCGCTATTCGTCTACGAACCGGAGACCGCCCAGGACGACGAAAAGACCGAAACCATCGAGAACGGTGCGGCAATCGCCGACGGATCCTCGACACAGCCTCGTCCAAAGCGTGCCCTCGCCGGAGGCGATGCGCGCATCCGACGCGAGGTGGACGCCCTCCTACGCGAACAGTACGAGGCCACCAAGGCACTCCTCCGTCAGTGCGAACCAGAGATGCACATCCTTGCGCGCGCCCTCGCCGAGAAGGGCGAACTCTCCAGCGCCGATGTCCGACGCATCCTCAACGGCAAGTTGACTTCCCGCACTGGGCAGCGTCTGGTCTCGATGAACGGAACACCAATGCCGGCTGCGGTCAACGGTCATGCCGGCGACCATGCCGGACACGAGGGTGCCATCACCGTCGAAAACGTCGCTGTCCACGCGAGTGACATCGCGTACGCTGATCCGCCTACGAACCACTGATCATGCACACGGATCGTAAGCGGCCGGCCGTCGTCCTCGGACGATGCGCCGGCCGCTTCTTTTTACGGGTGCCGCCCGTGCGGTTTACCCGATCAGCGGGGCGGTCGCCGGGACGCCCGGTCGCCGGGGATAGCCCCGCGGCGCACGTCCCTCCTGGACAATCGTCACCACAACGCGATTGGGTAATTGATCACACCGGACCGGCATGACCGAGGCAACCCTTCCACCAAGCATCTGCAACGCGTAGCGCGCTTCAGGCAACTCCGTCTCGGTCCGTGTCGCGGACTTCAGGGCAATCAGTTGTCCACCCTGGCACAGGAACGGCAGGCAAATCTCGACGAGTACCGCAATTGGTGCAACCGCCCGAACGACAGCCACGTCGAACTGTCCCCGCCAACCGGGATCGTGCGCCGCCGTCTCCGCACGCCCCGCAATCGGATAGGCGTTCCTCAGACCAATCGTGTCGACAGCTCCGGAAAGCCAGGTCATCTTCTTCCCGGTCGCATCAAGAAGGGTCACCCCTGCGTCCGGCAACATGATTGCGAGCGGTACACCCGGAAATCCTGCACCAGTGCCGATGTCGATCACCCGCGCGGCTTCGGGCAAGGCCTCGACTAACCCAAGCAACGAAGTGAGCGAATCCAGGAACAATTTGAACGCAACCTCTTCCGGATCGACAATCGACGTGAGGTTAAGAAGTTGCCGGCCCTCCGCGAGCAAGGTCGCGAAGGCTTCGAACTGCCCAACATGTTCTTCAGTGACTGGAATCCCGAGTGCATCGGCCTCGCGGACCATATCGGCCCAAGGCACCGTCATCGCGGAATAGACGCAACGTCATCGGGTTCGATCATGTTGGAACCAGAAATGGTCAAGTCGTCCGCAAACGCAACCCGTGCATCAGCAAAGATGTAGGAGGCCGAAGCCCGAACGAATTCGAGAACGGGGTGGTCGATCACGCCAGCGTATTCGGTCGGCCAGTACGAAAGCCTCGCCTTGCCGATTAAGTACTCGCGCGGTAGCCAATCCCAAATATGGGAATCGTGACTGTTGTCACGGTTATCACCAAGCACGAAATAGTCGTTCTCCGGCACAACCTTTCGTTCGTACCGGTAACTTGCCGTGATCTTGATGTAGGGTTCCTTCAAGGCCGCGCCGTTGATGAATACGGTCCCGTTGTGCACCTCGACGGCTTCACCCGGGAGCGCAATGATCCGCTTCACGAAGTCGCGTCGCGGATCGAGGGGAAAGCGCATTACCACTACATCGCCACGCTGTGGATTACCTATCAGGTACGACAGCTTGTCAACTAGGATGTACTGGCCCGTGTGAAGATTGGGTTCCATGCTGAACCCTTCCACGCGGTAGTTTTGCACGGCCAGACGCACCCCGAAGAAGATTGCAAGCGTCAGCAGGGCAGTCTCGAGGATTTCACGCGTCGCGGCTTTGATCAGCGTACCTCTTGACCAAGGGGAAATCGGCACCGCAGTACTGTGAGATGATAGCAACGACCTGCGAAACGCAAACGGGGCTGACCACCGCCGTGGCCGCCCCGTCCAATTTGCGGTTCCGAACCAGGCTAGATCTTTCCGGCCTCAAGTGCACGCCGCACATCACGCAGGAACGCGCCACCAGGAGCGCCGTCCACGATACGGTGGTCGAAGGTCAGCGAAAGGGTCACTTGTGACCGTGCCACAACCTTGTCGTCCACGACTGCCGGTCGCTTTGAGATGCGTCCGATGCCGAGGATTGCGACTTGGGGTGGATTGATGATCGGCGTGAAGCCATCAACCTCCATCTGACCAATGTTCGTAATCGTGAACG
>CAMDTO010000004.1 GCA_945907765.1 Thermoflexus hugenholtzii JAD2
ACGGGTAAGTCGGTTGAAGACGAGGATTTCGTCGATCCGGTTCAGGAACTCTGGCCGGAACGCCTTCTTGAGTGAGTCGAGGACACGGGTCCTCATCTCCTCGTAGCGTGAATCGTCGGTGCCAGTCCCCGTTGTCCGGAAACCGAGAGGCCCGGCCTGCAGGCTGATTCCGGATGTGCCGACATTGCTGGTCATGATGATGATCGTGTTGCGGAAATCCACGGTCCGCCCGTGCCCATCGGTCAGGCGCCCGTCATCTAGGATCTGGAGAAGGGCATTGAAGATCTCAGGATGCGCCTTCTCGACCTCGTCAAACAGGATTACCTGGTAGGGACGGCGCCGGACGGCCTCGGTGAGTTGGCCACCCTGGTCAAAGCCCACATAGCCTGGAGGTGAGCCGAAGAGGCGTGACACGGTGTGGGGTTCCATGTACTCGGACATGTCGAGGCGCAGAAGGGCATCGTCGGCATCGAAAACAAACTCGGCGAGTGCCTTGGCAAGTTCGGTCTTGCCGACGCCTGTCGGGCCAAGGAACAGGAAGGTTCCAATGGGGCGCTTGCCATCGCCAAGGCCGGAGCGTGATCGTCGCAGGGCATCCGCGACGGCAATGACCGCTTCGTCCTGCCCTACGACACGACGGTGGAGTTTTGCCTCGAGGTCGAGCAGCTTGGTCGCCTCTTCGGAGTAGATGTTTGCCACCGGCACACCCGTCCACTTGGCAACTACCTCGGCAACATCCTGAGGCGTCACGACTGACTGTGGCGCCGGGATGCCTGAGGTGGTCGAACCCGATTCCTGTTCAATGCTGAGGCGTTCCTGGCGCAGACGCATCGCGCCTTCGTAATCCCGCTCAAGGGCTGCCTTGTCTTCCAGGTCATGCAACTGCCGAATGCGTGCAACGCGTCGGGGTGCGTCGGGATCCTTGGCGAACCCTCGCAGACGGACCTTGCTGCCGGCTTCGTCCATGACGTCGATGGCCTTGTCGGGCATGAACCGGTCGCTGATGTAGCGGTCGGCAAGTGTGGCGGCGGCCACGATGGCGTCGTCACCGATGATCAGGTTGTGATGCTGTTCGTACCGGGACTTCAGGCCACGAAGGATGTCCATGGTGGTGGCCACATCCGGCTGTTTCACGTAGATCGGTTGGAATCGTCGTTCGAGAGCGGGATCGCGTTCGATGCGGGACCGGAACTCGTCGAGGGTAGTGGCCCCAATGGCCCGCAATTCGCCTCGGGCAAGGGCCGGCTTGAGCATGTTGGCGGCGTCCATCGCGCCTTCGCCACCGCCGGCTCCGACAATCATGTGGAGCTCGTCGATGAACAGGATGACTTCGCCGTTGCGTTGGCCGATCTCGCCCAACACCGCCTTGATGCGTTCCTCGAACTCCCCGCGGAACTTCGACCCGGCGAGAAGCCCGGTGAGGTCGAGCGCAAGGACCTTCTTGTTTTGCAGTGGCTCGGGGACGTCACCGCTGGCGATGCGTTGGGCGAGCCCCTCGACAATGGCGGTCTTGCCGACACCCGGTTCCCCGATCAGGACCGGATTGTTCTTGGTCCGCCTCGCGAGGATCTCCATGGCGCGAAGGATCTCGTCGTGGCGCCCGATGACGGGATCGAGTTTTCCCTCGCGAGCCAGGCGGGTCAGGTCAACGGTGTACTTCTCGAGGGCGCGATACGTGCCTTCTTGGTTCTGGTCGTCAATCTGGCGTTCGCCCCTGAGTTCCCTGAAGGCTCGCGTGGCGTTCTGCGCGTTCACGCCGGCGGCGTTGAGCATGTCGGCACCCGGACCGCCTTCTGCCAAGGTGGCGAGGAAGAGGTGCTCGACGCCGATGAACTTGTCCTGCTGCTGGTTTGAAGCGAAGATGGCGGCGTCAAGGATGCGCTTTCCGCGCCGGCCAAGGAAGAGTTGTCCGGAGGCACCTTGGCGCGGTTGGCGTCCGAGGTGTGCCCGGACCTGACTTGCGATTGCCTGGGGATCGGCCTTTATGGAGGCAACGGCATCGACGACCGGACCGGTGTTGTCCAGAAGGGCAAGCAGAAGGTGTTCCGGTTCGACGGTTGCGTGCCCGAACTGGGTGACGATGGCCTGGGTGCGGGCCATGGCCTCTTGGGCCTGGCGGGTGAAACGCTCCATCGGGATCATGATCGGTTGCTACCTCACTTGTGTGGTGACTTGAGTGCCCTGCACGCAAGTGAAGTATAGTGGCGAGATGCAGGGTTGTAAAGGGTAGGTTTCGTGGCAGTTTGTCAACTCGGAGCACCAACCGGCATGGACAGCAATACCATCCGAGAGCGCTTCGTGCGCTTCTTCGAATCCCGGGCACACCTTTCCTCAGCCAGTGCGTCATTGGTCGTGCAGGGCGATCCAAGCGTCTTGCTGACCAGTGCCGGGATGCAACAGTTCAAGCCCTTCTATCTTGACCCATCCCGTGCGCCATCGCGCCGGGCGGTCACCATCCAGAAGTGCATGCGGACTAGCGATATCGAGGAAGTGGGGGATGACACCCATCACACCTTCTTCGAGATGCTGGGCAACTTTGCATTCGGGGCGGCTGACCATGGGGGCTACTTCAAGCAGGAAGCGATTGCCTTCGCGTATGACTTTGTCACGCAGGAACTCGAATTGCCGGTGGAAAAGGTCTGGGCTACGACGTGGTCTGGCGAACCTGGGATACCGGCTGATGAGGAAGCGGTGGAACTCTGGGTTGCGGCCGGCATGCCGATGGCGCGCATCCGTGGACTCAACCGCAAGCCTGACGGTTCGCGTGAGAACTTCTGGGGACCGACTGGTGACAGTGGTCCGTGCGGCCCATGCAGTGAGCTGCACGTCGATGTGCTCGGCAGTTGTCCCCACGGTGCATCAGATGCCGACTGTGGTCCGGGTCACGAATGTGGGCGCTTCGTCGAGATCTGGAACCTCGTATTCAACCAGTTCTATCAGGAGACCGACAAGTCACTCCGTCCCCTCGACCACACGGGAATCGACACAGGTGCGGGACTTGAGCGGATTGTTGCCATCCTCCAGGGCGCTCAGTCGGCGTACGAGACCGATCTTTTCCGTCCGATCGTAGCCGCCGCAGAGGAAAGGCTTGGAGTCAAGTACGGGACCTCGCGCGAAATTGACCGGTCACTCCGCATCGTTGCGGATCACGTGCGAAGCGTCACCTTCATGGTCTCGGATGGGGTCTTCCCATCCAACGAGGCGCGCGGTTACGTCGCGCGGCGTCTCCTACGCCGTGCCGTCCGGTACGGACGTCTGCTGGGGCAGAGCGGGCCATTCCTTGGGGCGCTCGTTGACGCGACCATTGCCCGTTTCGGCACCCTCTACCCGAACCTCGCGGAACGTGCGTCGACGATCCGGCGTGTCGTCAACCAGGAAGAGGCCAGGTTCTCCGAGACCCTCGCCGCCGGGACCGAGCTTCTTGACGAGGCCCTTGGTCGCCTCACTCCGGGAGAATCACTCGCCGGGTTGACGGCCTTCAGGTTGTATGACACCTATGGGTTTCCGCTGGAACTGACGCGCGAGGTCGCCGAATCGCGAGGGGTCGCGATCGATGAGGCAGCGTTCCACGTCGAACTTGAGGCGAGCCGCGTCCGCAGTCGAGCGTCGCAGCGTTTCACGAAGTTGGCTGAACTCGACCTTCCCGCGGTCACCACCGAGTTCGTCGGCTACGACCGACTAACTGCCGATGGCGCGGTAGTCGTCGCTCTGCGCGCGGGCGGTGAGCGGGTCGTCACTGTCGAGGCCCACACGGAAGATGTGTGGGTAGTCCTCGACCGGACCCCGTTCTATGCCGAGCGTGGTGGCCAGGCAGGCGATACCGGCGTGCTGACCGGCCCTCACGGACGCATCGCCGTCGTGACAACCCAGTCCCCCCAAGGGGAAGGGGCGATTGTGCATGTGGGGCGTGTTATCGAAGGCGCCATCGCCGAGGGAGACGTGGTTGTTGCGCAGGTTGACGAGGATGCGCGCCGAGGCACCATGGCGCACCACACGGCGACCCACCTTCTCCACGCCGCTCTCCGCGCCGAACTCGGGGAACACGTGCACCAGTCCGGGTCACTCGTGACCCCCGATCGGTTGCGGTTTGATTTTGCGCACGGGCAGTCACTCACGCCCGACGAACGTCGCGCCGTTCAGGAGCGCGTGAACCGTGCCATCAGGGCAAACCTTACGGTGGCGGTTGTCGAGATGCCCACTTCCGAAGCCGTCAAGATGGGGGCACTCGCGCTCTTTGACGAGAAATACGGTGCTCTTGCCCGTGTCGTGACGGTTCACTGTGCAACACCCTTGTTTGGTCAGGATGCAGCCAATGAGCCCCCGTTGAGCCGTGAATTGTGCGGTGGCACCCACGCATTCCATACCGGTGACGTCGGCCCGTTCGTGATACTTTCCGAAGGAAGTACCGGGTCTGGGATCCGTCGCATCGAGGCCCTTGCAGGCGCCGCCGCGATGGCACACCTCGATCACCAGTCGGCGCTTCTCGATGGGCTTGCATCACGGCTCGGTTCGACGCGTGAAGACATTGGTTCGCGGTTCGACGCGGTGTTAGCTGATCTTTCCGACGTGCGTCGCCGTCTCGAGGCATCCGAACGCCGCGAGGCACAGGACGCGTTGTCGGACGCGTTGGCACAAGTCCAGACCTTTGCTGATGCTGGCGGACAGACAATCGCCGTGCTTGGTGCCGAGGTATCCGCAATGGTCGCGCCTACGCTCGACCGTCTGCGAGAGGCGTCCGACTGGCTTCGAGACAAGATTGGCGTGCCGGCGGTCATCGTCCTAGCGTCCGTGGTGGACGGTCGGGTCCAGGTGATCGCGACGGTGCACCGTGATCTCTCGCGTACCGTGGGTGCCAAAAAGGTGTTGTCCGAAGTGACTGCCGAACTCGGTGGTCGCGGAGGTGGCCGTCCGGAGATGGCGCAGGGCGGTGGCGGAGATCCTGCCCGGCTAGGTGCTGCGCTTGCCCGAGGAACTGGCACGGCCCGAACGTCACTTACAGCTTGAATGCTTCCCAGCCGGTCATTTTCACGCTTGGGCGCAGTTCCATGACCGCGGGCGGTGTCCCCTGCACGTGTTTGCGATTCTCGTTGCTGATCGGAACCACAGAGCCCCTCGTTCCGTAGCGCGGTGCGCCTGTTCGCCCGGGGTGCCCGCCAGACCCGGGAAATCGTTCTGCTTTCGTTCGTGGGTTGACGGAAGATGCTGTCTCGCGAGCGGCCGTTACGTACCCGAAGCATCCGGATCGGGTGCCGGTCGAAACACAAGGAATGAGCAGAATGCCTCGCCAGACTATTGCGGATTTACTGGGCAGGATTGGCGGGAGTGGTCTTGCTGCGATACGGCGACGTGTTGTCGCAGGATCGGGCCGCAATCGGGACGCAGCTGGCCAGTCGAACCGGATAGCGCCACCAGATTCATCCTTCCTCTCGGTCATCGATTGTGGTGCGGGTCTGATCAAGGCCGTGGTTGTCGAGCCCGAACAGCGTGGCGATGACCATTCCGCGCCTGGTCACGTGCGTGTTTTGGGGGTTGGTGTGGCTCCCACGCCAGTGACGACGGCGATGGAGGTTGACCCTGGAGAGCTGTTGACTTCGGTTGAACGTGCCCTCCGGGAGGCGGAAGATCTCGCAGGAACTATCCCGAGGCGCGCGATGCTGGCAGTCCCCGGTGCCCAGACCGTAGTGGCGCTGGGAGAGGGAACGGTTATTCGTCCCTCGCCCTCGGCTCCCATCACCCGGGACGAGTTGGCCGAGGCAATGGGCTTGGCACGGTCAGCCGCGTTGGCCAGGGCGCGCGAATACATGAGGGAAGACCGGGGCGACGTGACCGATCTCCGCGTCGTGAGCGCGGCCCTGTTCTCGATCATCGTTGATGCCGAGAGCGTCACCCAGGCAGTCGGTTTGACAGGTGCGAAGGTCACGGTTTCGCTCGCAGTCGCTGCTACCGAACTGGCGGTTTTCCAAAATCTCCGCACGTTGGCGGAACGCCTCGACCTGGAATTGGTCGGTGTGGTGGCGGTGCCCGCCGCCTTGGGTAGCGCGGTGCGGACCATCGTCCCGCCGTCTGGCGCCGTAGTAATCGATATCGGCGCTGGTGCCACGACAATCGCACGCATCGGGCAAGCGGGAACGGAACTCTCCCTTTCGGTGCCGATTGGCACGAATGCGCTCGAGGATCATCTGGTGGCGGAGACCGGGTTGACCACGTCCCAGTCGCGGGAAACCCTGAACCACTATGTTTCTGGAGACCTCAGCAAGATTTCCCGGAGTGCGAACCGGGATCACGTCCAACGGGTTGGGGCGTTCTTTGCGTCGGTCTGGCGTGATGCGGTTGAAGTCCGGTTGACCGATCTTGCGCGGGAACACCCGCTCCCCCCGCTGGTCTGGCTGTGCGGTGGTGGCGCGCGATTGCCGGACCTGCGGGGTGTCCTGACCGGACCAGCGTGGCGAAATTCGTACTTTGATCAGACCCCGGTCGTCTCAATCTTGGGACCGACGGATTTGGTCGAACTCCACGGTGACCCCGAACACCTGGGGCGCCTGAATGGGTCGGTCCTCGTGCCATCATTGGCACTGGGCATCGCAGCGGTGCAGGCGATCGCGCCAACGGACGACTTGTCCTCCCTGGTAAGCCGCCTGCGGTCGTCATAGCAAGTGCAACCGGTCCTGTCCAAGGCGCGAATCGGCCATTCTTCCCTGTTGGGCCACCGTTCGCTGTTGTTGCGGCGTGAATCGCGGCCGCGACGTGAAGTCACCAACGGCGGCGTAACCGCAACCGTTCCGGGGCGTTGCGAGTACCAGAGTTATGGCGACTGCAACCGCTATCCACGCGAACGCTGAACAGCAACCCACCCTGCTTCCGTGTCCTGCGGGTGCCTCGCTCCTTTCGCTCGCCTCGGCGATTGAATCGGCGAACGGAGTGCGCGTGATCCTTGACGCGCGTGACGTTCCTGCGTCACTGCGGACACGGGCCAGCCTGATCGTTCTGAAGAGGCGCGCAGACCGGCGTGGCAAGTTGCTGCGCCTGATCGCTGCGAACCGTGACTTGCGACGCATGGCGGCTCGCGAAGGCATTGATGCGATCGCATCTCCCGACTTTGAGTCTGTTGCGTGGTCTGATCACGGCTCGGCTTCTGGGTTCGGCCCGGCGGGTGCAGTGCCTGCTGTTGCCGTTCCACCTCTACCAACCTTTCCGGAGGGGCGCGGTGACGACGACTTGATTCGGTCGACGCCTGATACACGTCCGTTGACCTTTCTCGCGAGGCAGGGATCACCCGATGCCCGCGTCGGAGTCATCGATGAACTGATGATCTTCGGTGCGCGTGCGCGTGGCTTGGATGACGTGCATTCGCCACACACCTCCCCATCGTCACCGATCGAGATACGCGCCGGCATGTCGACGGTCGAGGCTTGGCTTGATATCGACGTGACCCCGGGTCGCGCCTCCGACCCGTTGCCGCAAGGTGCCGCGTCTGGGGCGCCACATGACGCAAGTGGCACAACGCCAACCCATCCAGAGGAAGATCGCAGCCCGGCCCGGCGGGTGCACTCGCTACGGATCGTGCGTGGGCCCGAGACCGGCACACCCGGTGAGGAACTCCTTGGCAATCCAGACGGTTCGCATGACCCGGTGGACGTCATTGCGACGTCAGTCCCCAATGGTTCTACCGGTGGCGCCGATGAGGCACGAACCGGGGTGCGACGACCCACCGCGCCTCTCCGGGCGAAGCCTAGCCGGATGGCGCGACACCGGACGAGTGGCCGGATCGTGCGCGAACCCACATTGGGTGAGCGACGCCACATTGAGAAGATCCGTCGACTTGCAGGTGACCAAGCCGAGGCCATGGAAACGGGACGGGTGCGCCCATCCGTACCGGCACCGTTCGGCGGCATTGGCGGGAAAAGTGCGGATGCGATCGGTGAAGTGGTCAGCGGCATTCGCCAAGTTATTGAGACCGGCATCGGGTCTAACCAAGTGCGCAACGCGCGACGGAGTGCCCCGAGGATAGCCACCGTGGCACTCTCATTGGTGTGGACCGCGGTCGTCGGTACGCTGCGATGGGTATTCCGGTTGCTGGGTTGGCTAGGTGTCGGCCTCGTAAGGTTGCCGGCCCCGGTTCAGCGTGGACTTGTCGCCTTCGCCGGCGTCGCGGGCCTGGTTGGAATGTTTGTCTGGTACGTGTTTCCTTCGGCGACCGTCGAGATCGTTCCGGATGTCGATACATGGTCAACCACGATGCCGATCACCATCGATCCGGGTGCCCGAAAGGCTGATCCGGTGACCGGGCGCGTTCCAGGCAAGTGGATCGTCAAGGAAGTGACCGAGACCGCACAGCTGCCGGCATCTGGCAAGCGCACCGTTCCAGATGGGCGCGCCACTGGCGATGCAGTTTTCGTCAACAGGTCCGACAAGGCGATCACCGTGCCGAAGGGGACGATTGTCCTAGCAGGGTCACAGCGGTTCGCAACTCAAGTGGATGTGGTGGTGGCGGGGACGACGTTCACTGGTGCATCGCGAAGGTTTGCCGTTAGTCGTGTCCCAATTCAGGCGATCGCTGGCGGTGTAGCGGGGAATGTGGAGAAACAGCAAATCGTGGCCATTGAAGGCACGCTTGCTGGCCAGTTGGATGTCCAGAACGACGTGGCCCTCCGAGGAGGCACCGACCGTGCCATCACCTTTGTCAATCCGGACGATCGTCGACGTGCCCAGGAGAATGCTCAGAAATCTGCCATTGACAAGCTGGCGGCACAGGTCAAATCCGTGTCTATCGATCCTCAAAAGGAAGTCGCGGTGCCCCTGACAACCCCTGGTGCGTCTCCTATTGGGCCCGGGGGAATGATGTCCGTTTCCGAAGTTACGTACAGCAAGAACGAGAACGATGAGGCGACATCGGTTCAGGCAACCGTCAAGGTCCGGTACGCCGTAACGACCTTCGCACTTGCAGATGTGCAGGAACTTGCTCAAGGTGCCGTGATCAACCGCATCGCTCAGGAACGTCCGGGATTTGCTCCGGTGACCGGAACGGCGCGGGTACAGACCCCGGAAGTTGGATCATTTGAGACGGTCACTGGCCAGGTTCAGGTTCGCGCCAGGGCCACCGCGTGGGTCGTTCCTATCTTCAATGCGTCCGATATCCGGGCCGCGATTTCGGGCCTGACGCCCGATGATGCCCGGACGTACCTGCGATCACTCACAGGTGCTGCGTCCACTCGTCTTGAGGCGTGGCCAGAATGGAAATCAACCTTGCCAGGCATCGGGTGGCGGATTTCAGTGACTACCCGGTCTTCCAACGGTACTGCGCCGTGATCTTTCATTAGCATGCCCTCGCACGTGACCCGGCATGCATGCCGGACGGATCAGTGATGACCGTCATGATCGCCCTGGATGTGGGAGATCGTCGGATCGGGGTTGCCGCGAGTGACCCCACCGGCCTGCTGGCGTCGCCAGTCGGTGCGATCATCCGAAACGATCTCGGATCGACCCTTGATGGGATCCGTTCGGTAGTGCGCGAGCGCGGTGCAACCGCAATTCTTGTTGGTGTTCCCCTAGGTCTTCTGGGAGAGGCGACGTCGCGGTCCGAGACTATTCACTCGCTTGCGGATCGAATCGCGGCGCATACCGGATTACCGATGGTGTTCCGGGACGAGCGAAACACCTCCCTGGATGCTTCGCGACTGGCGAATGCCGTAGATCTGGCCGGCGGGCATGTTGACGCGTTGGGTGATGCGTCTGCGACAGGGCGACGGGCACGGCTTCGCCCAATACCATCGGTGCGCGAGAGGGAAGCGCGTCGGCGACGGATCGATGCCTTGGCGGCGACAGTCCTGCTCCAGGCGTACCTCGACGAAAGACGCAGGTTCGAAGACGCCCTCAAGGATGCACTTGACGTCCGGGCAGGGGACAATGAAGCCGACTTTCTCGGGATGGCTGATCCCGAGATTGATGGCACACGGTGACGGGTGATGGCCACACAAAGCGACGCGGAACCACGAACCAAAATTGGTCGAGGGGCAGCGCGCGAGCGTCCTCTGGCCGAGACAGTCCAGTCACAGCGCAAGACTACGCGTCGGCGCGGTGGTGAGATCGGTGGTGGACGGATTGTCGTCGCATTCGCGTTTCTGGTGGCAGTGGGAGGCTTCGTCTTCAACGCCATCTGGTCCGGCATGAATGACCCGCAGACGGCAACGGTGGCGGTCGGCGACATGGCTGTGACAACACGCACAACTTCGGCCGGGCGGTCGACCCCGGCCCCAACCGTTGCTCCCGGCGCACAGGTGACGTTCGTCATCGCACCGGGTGACACGGCAACAGTCATAGCCGAGCGACTGGCCGAGGTTGGACTCGTCCCCAATGCACGGCTCTTCCGCATGGCCGTCATCTGGCGAGGCGCAGAGGACCGCATGCTTGCAGGGTCGTACCAGATTCGGCAGGGCATGTCGATGAATGAACTCATCGACGCCTTCCAGATACAGAAGGTGCGCGAGATGACGCTCACGTTCATTGAGGGACGTCGCCTCGAGGAACAGGCCGAGACAATTGCGACATCAGCGGCCGGGATTGATCCGGAGCAGTTTGTCTTGGGTGCCCGACGGGCGAACTTCGTGTACGAGTTCCTGCAAGCCCGACCTGCAGGCACATCGCTGGAGGGCTATCTCTTTCCGGACACCTACCGGGTCCTGCCGAACGACACGACTGCCGATGACGTCATTCACATGATGCTGCGTCGTTTCGGGCAGATCGTCACGCCGCAGTATGTTGCAGAGGTCCGGCGAAATACGGGGCTGCCCGATCTGACCGTGCATCAGATCGTGACGATTGCCTCAATTGTTGAACGTGAGGCGGCTGTTCCATCCGAACGGGCACGTATTGCGTCGGTCTATCTGAACCGCTTCCGTGATGGGGAGGGCCTGTTTGCCGATCCGACGGTCCAGTACGCCGTTGGCAAGTCGGGGGCGTGGTGGCCCGTCCTTCGTGACGCACCGAGACTGATTGCACCCGATTCGTCGTACAACACGTATGTGCAACGGGGCTTGCCTCCCGGTCCCATCGCGAACCCTGGAGAGGCCTCCCTCCGCGCCATGGCCTCCCCCGACGGAAGTGGGTTCAAATACTTCGTCCGGAACGATGTCCGTAATGACGGCACACACGTCTTTGCAGTGACGCTTCGGGAACACGAGGCAAACCGGGTGAAATACCAGAAGCCCGGCTAGCCGTGGCTATCATTCCGGCATGACAGAACTTAACCGCGATCATTCCGCCGGCGTGGGCGCGACACGTCTGGCCGCATTGAGGCGCCATCTTGCCGCCCTGAACGCCGACCCGGCGCGGACGGCTTCAATCGATGCAATCCTCATCACGCAAGCCGACAACCGTCGTTACCTGACCGGGTTCACCGGTTCGGCGGGCCAGGTGGTTGTGTCGGCGACCGATGCGGTGATCTTTACCGACTTCCGCTATGTCGAACAGGCTTCGGTCCAGGCACCGTCGTTTACCGTCGTCCAGCCTGCAGGGTCGCCGTGGGCAGCGATTGCACAGCGTGCGTCGGATCACGGTGTCGCGCACTTGGCAATCGAGTCGGACGACATGACTGTCGATGGACATCGGCGGTTAGTCGCCTCGATGGCCCAACACGCCCCCGGGTGCGCCATCTCGGGCGAGGCCGGGCTTCTGGTTCCCTTGCGCCAAGTGAAGGATGCCTCTGAAGTCGAGAGGATTCGCCGTGCCGTCCTGATCGGTGACCGGGCAATCGAAACGGTTACCGCAGGATTGCGTCCCGGCATGACGGAACGCGAGATTGCATGGCGTCTTGAGGTGGTAATGCGTGAGGCAGGTGCGACCGGTCTCTCGTTTCCGACGATCGTTGCGAGTGGCCCGAATGGCGCCATGCCGCATCACCGACCGGGGAACCGCGAAATCCAGCCGGGTGATCCGATCGTGATCGACATGGGGTGCGTCGTTGACGGCTACTGTTCTGACATGACGCGGACGGTCGTTTTGGGTGAGCCGGATGCCAAGTTCTGGAATGTGTACCGGACGGTTTTGGCGGCGCAGACGGTCTGCGAGGATGGGTTGCGGGCGGGAATGACCGGCATCGAGGCTGATGCACTTGCCCGCGACACGATCGGACGTGCCGGATTTGACCCGGTGGCGTGCTTCGGCCATGGGACCGGCCACGGTGTTGGAATGGCGATCCATGAGCCTCCGTGGTTGAGCAGTTCCGAACGTGGTTCGGGTCGGATTCCGGTAGGCGCAGTGGTGACGGTCGAACCTGGAATCTACCTGCCCGGTTGGGGAGGCGTGCGCATCGAGGACATCGTCGTGGTTGGTGAACAGCGGTGCCAGGTCCTGACTACCGCGCACAAACAACCCGTTGTGGCTGTTTGAGGTCCGACCCATACAACAGGAGGCTTCCCGGGAGACCCGTACACTTCGGACGTATAGGAAGACTGACGTGCTCCGGCCTTGCCGGCAATCGGCGTGTGCCCCGCCCGTTTCCCCGGGCGCCCTGCGACGCTGGGTGCGCATGAACATCACTGGAGACAGACGAACGTGATCACAGTTGGCGAACTGCGCAAGGGAGTCGGGATCGAACTCGACGGCAAGATCTGCAGCATCGTTGAGTTCCAGCACATCAAGATCGGGCGTGGTGGTGCGTTGGCGCGCCTCAAGTTGCGCGACCTTCGCAGCGGAGCCATCTTCGACAAGACTTTCTCCGCATCGGAGAAGTTCCGGCGCATCCGCATTGAGCGTCGCCCAGTGACGTACCTCTACAACGACGAAGACATGTACCACTTCATGGATCAGGAGACATACGAGCAGCGTCCCATCACCAAGGGCATCCTTGGCGACGCGGTTAATTACCTCAAGGATGGGATCCAGCTGGAGATCAACCTGTACGGCGAGGAAGCGATCGGCGTGGAGTTGCCCCTGAACATGGTGATGTCGATCGTGCAGACCGATCCCGGGTTCAAGGGGGATACTGCAACCGGTGGCACCAAGCCTGCAACCCTCGAGACAGGTCTCGTCGTGCAGGTTCCCCTGTTCGTGAACTCGGGTGACCGGATCAAGGTCGATACCCGCGACGGCAGCTACATCGAACGCGCGTAGGCAGGACGGCTATGACGACTCCGACGGACCACTCCGACACCTCGCGCCTTGCAGTGATCCTGGGAAAGGATCTTGAGACCGTGATGTCGGCCGTCACCCGGACCTCCGTCGAGGAGGTCCGGCTTGAGGATGGAGACATCGTGATCCAAGTGGTCCGCGGGATTGGTGGCGTAGGTCCAACCGCGTCTGTGGCTGACCGTGGGGACGCGGTGGCAAGAGCATCGGGTGAAGTCGGTCACTTCCCCATGGTTTCATCTCGTGAGGAAGACGTGACCGAGATCCGGTCACCTTCGGTAGGGTTCTTCCACCGTGCGCGATCCGAAGGTGGGCCGAACCTCGCTGTGGATGACGCCCCAGTGGCAATCGGGGCACCGATCGGCGTGATCGAGACCCTGGGCATGGCGGGGGAGGTGGTATCCCCGGTGGCCGGTCGGCTTGAACTGCGGATCCAGGACGGTCAGGCGGTTGACTATGGCCTCGTGGTTGCCGTCGTGCACCCCGCGTAGGTCATCTCCGCGCGAAGCTCCAGATGGTCAGTTCCGTGACCGATGATGGGACGCGCCTGGTGACTGGGACCATACTTGGGGTCAGGGCCGGTGCCCTTGGCGATGTACTGCTGGGCATTCCTTCGTGGCAGGCAATCCGGCGTGCCAACCTCTCCGGGTCGATTGTCGTGGCCTCGCCATCTGGTCCGGCGCAATTCATCGTCTCATCGGTGCCTGGTCCCCTCCGGATCATCCGTCCTGATACCCAAGCAATCGCCGATCTCTATCTCGGTGATGATGACCGCTTTCAGAACGGCGGCAATTTCGTTTCCGCCGCCGCCGTAGGTTTCGATTGGGCCTCGGTGACGCACGCAGTGGTGTGGACCCAAGCCAGTCTCCACATCGCAGACCGGCTGAGGGCGCGGGGTGTGGGATGCGTGGTCGTCGCACCTCCGTTTCCTCCGGCCAGCAATCGAACGCATGTTGCGGACTGGCTTGCCAGCACCATCGAACCGGTTGGAGGCGTCTTGCCCGCGGGTTGGGATGCTTCACCGTGGATCAAGCAATCCAGCGCGGTTGCCTCCCTTGATGATCAGTGGTCTGGCGCTGAAGACTTTGCCGAAGGTCGTTGCGTTGTTGTGCATCCCGGGAGTGGAAGTGCGAGGAAGTGTTGGCCGGCCCTGAGTTGGCTCGCATTGATCCGTGACCTGGTGGGTCAGGGGTACAAGGTGATGGTTCTCGAGGGAGAGGCGGATGGCCCGGCGGTCACGGCCATCACCACCGCGATGTCACGCCAGATGGTCTGGGTGATCCGGGGACGGTCTCTCGCGGAAGTTGCACGCCTATTTGCCGATGCGTCTGGCGTCATTGCAAACGACTCGGGTATTGCGCACCTGGCTGCTGGACTTGGGGTGCCCACGGTCGCGATCTTTGGACCGACCGATCCTGCGGTCTGGCGTCCCCGCGGTCCAATCGTGCGGGTGTGTGGGGGTACTCCCGGCGCTTCATGGCCTCATGCGGGCCGTGTCGCTTCCGAGGGCGTGATCTGGCCGGCGGTTGACGAGGTGATTGCCGCCATCGCAGAGACATTCACGCCTGCATGATCGCGGTAACGAGGCCTGATTACCCGACAAGGTTCCGAACCAGGGCGACGTACCGCATAGCGTCAGCACGGTTGCCCCGAAACGCTTGCCAGAGTGCCTCCACACCGAACAGGACCACGTGTTCGGCCCGCACCAGGGCAGCCACCGGCTTTCCCAGAGTGCGTGAGGCGTACGTCATCTTGCTGGCGTAGTAATGGCGGTCGCGCGCGCCAACGTTCTGGTCGGCACTTTGTGATCGATGGTGAAAGACATGGGCTTCAGGTGCGTAGGTGCATGTCCAACCGGAACGTCGCAATCGTCGCGCAAGGTCGGTTTCCTCAAAGTAGAGGAAGAATGCTGGATCAAATCCCCCGACGGTGGCGAGTGCAGCTGCCCGGACAAGCAGGCACGCACCGGAGATCCAGTCGACTGTCCCTGGGACATCGGGTAGGTCAGCGCACTGGTACCGGCGAATGATCGGTTCGATAATCGGCCATCCGGGCGATCCATCGATTCCACCTCCGCGCCATTGGAGGGGAGTGCTTTCCACCAGAAGGGTCGCAAGGTTGGGGAAGCGTCGACGAGGAGGCTGCGGTCGCCCGTCGGGAAACCGGAGGGCTGGACCAGCAATCGCATGTCTTGGACTGGTGGCAAGGGCATTTCGGAGAGCTGCTAGCGCGTCGGGTGTGAGGCGTGCATCCGGGTTCAGGAACAGAACGTGTTGGCTTCCGATCGCCCGGGCGATGGCGATGCCTTGGTTGCAGGCGACGCCGAAACCGACATTGCGGGTGTTGGCAACTACTGTCGTTTCGGGGGTTGCCCGGGCGACATCGATGCTGTGGTCGGTTGAAGCATTGTCGATCACGACGATATGGACGGTGATGCCTCCCGTTTCGGCCGCGTTGGCTATCGATGCCAGACATTCGTGCATGAGGGACGCGACGTTGTAACTGACGATGACGGCGACGGTATCGGGCGGATGATTACCGAAATCGGGCAGGTCAGACGGCACTGGATCTGGGACGCGTGAGGTTGTGCCATCGCTTACCGTCACGGCTGACCTGGAGTCTCTGTCGGTAGTACGGTTACCTGCGTCTGCGCCCGCCCTATTGCGAGGGGAAGCCGGGGCCACGCCCACCTCAGCGCCGTCAGGGTTTAAGCGGGTACGGCCCGTTGCCCAAGCAAGCCGAAGGGTCTGGAGTTCGGCGATTGCCAGCAGGACGGCAAGGATGACGCCATGGGCGCCGGCGCGCCAACCCTGCAGGGTGACGTACCGCCGCCAGAACTCGCGCCAGGGTTGCAGGACAAAGTTATGTGGGCGGACGCGCTGTCCTCGGGATACGCGAGCGGCAGCCTCGACACGCGCATAACGTTGTTGCTTGAACCAGAAGTGTTGCCAGTCGTCGTAGTTGTAGTGAATGAGGCGTGCCTCGAGGTGGGCGTCTGGTCCGTCAAGCAGGACGAGTTCATGGACCGGTCGCGCTGGGTCATAGCGCCCGCGGTCCGTGCGGAAGAGGCGCAACTGGTAGTCGGGATCCCAACCGGCGTGGCGCACCCATTTGCCGGCGATGATGTTTCGTCGGGGCACCCAGAACCCAACGGGAGCGGTCGTATGCCCGGAGGCGTGAGCGGCGTCACTTTTCTCGACAACACGGGTCGCTTCGGAGGCCAACTCTGGCGGAATGCGTTCATCGGCATCGACAAAGAAGATCCACCGGTAACCCCGGCTGGAGGCTTCAGTGATCGCGAACGTCCGTTGCCCGGCCCACCCATCCCAGTCGCGATGCAGCACGATTGCCCCGCGGGCGCGGGCAAGGTTGGTTGTGGCATCGGTACTTCCGCAGTCGACCACCATCTGGGCGTGGGTCCACGACACCGAATTGAGGCACGCCTCGATGTGCCTCGCTTCGTTGCGGGTCAGGATGCACGCAAGGATCCGGCTATCGTTTCCCCCCCCATTTTTGTGGGTTGGACGGTCATGGCCCGATGCGGGCTGGGTGTCAGGCGACAAGGCGCATCACCTCACGGCATCCACGGATCCGTTCACGCGACGCGTCATCCGGTGCACGGCGTTTTAGGTGCACGACTTCCCGGGCACACCCGATCCATGTGATCCCTCGGGCGATGGCGACCGTCGCCGGAGGCCAGTACCGGCGGAAGTAATGAAGGCGGCTCCGGTGCAACTCCACGAACATGCGCGCCGCGACGGTACGCGTACTTTGGCCCGAGTGATGGATGCCTATGGCGTCGGGGCAGTGCCAGACTTCCCATCCGAACGCACGGAGACGCCTGCACCAGTCAATCTCTTCAACGTACATGAAGTAGCGTTCGTCGAAGCCCCCTGTGCCCACGATGGCGGTTCGACGAATGGCCATAAGCGCGCCGAGGACCGCATCACATTCAAACGCGATGGCGTCGATTGTGCGAGGATAGCGGCCGTTCAATCGCGACTCGGTCAGTCGCCAATTGAGGGGGAAGAAGTCAAGGAAGACCTGTGCCAAGCTCGGGAACCGGAACGCGGCGTGCTGGAAGGATCCGTCACCATACGCAAGCCGTCCCCCGGCTGCGCCGATCCGCGGGTGGTCCCGGAGGAACTGGTGGAGAGCGCCGATTGTGCCTGGCTGAAGTTCGCAGTCCGGATTGACGAGGATGATGGTTCTGCCTCGTGCTACTGCGAATGCACGGTTACACCCGGCCCCGAAACCGAGGTTGACATTGCTCTCCATCACCTTGACACCCGGGAAACGTTCCCGCACGAACGAGGCGGACCCGTCAGTGGAGGCGTTGTCGACGACGATCACTTCGAGCCCGGCAACATCATCTGATTGGTGGATGACAGGGTCGAGGCAACGTTCCAACCAGTTGCGTGAGTTGTAACTGACGACGACGACAGTGACGTCGACCAATGACCCATCTTCGGGATTGGTGCCCGATGTGGGCCCAACGACAGTGGTGGTTCGGTCAGGCATCACCGGATTTCCCGAGTACCATGTGGAACGATGGATAACAGCTCCGCCCGCGCAACTGCCCCTCGCATCCGGCCTCACGCAAGCGATGTGTGTCCGGTCGTCGCGGTGGTCTTGGCTGCAGGGGCATCGACACGGATGGGGGCACCCAAGGCACTCCTGCCGTGGCAGGGTCAACCACTCGCGTCATATGTGGTCTCGGAACTCCTGCGTATTCCGCCAGCTCAGGCCCGTCATGGCCCCGGCGTCTCTATGCTTCGCTTGGAACGGATTGTGGTGGTGGTCGGTCATCGTGCGGAGGAGGTCATGGCGTCCGTCACAGGTGACGAGCGGGTCACGATAGTCGTCAATCGTGACTGGGAAGCTGGGAAGTCGGGATCGGTGGTGGCCGGATTGAGCGGGGTTCCCGAGGGTCGGCACACGCTCATTACCGGAGTTGACCAACCTCGTCCGGCATCGGTAATCCAGACTGTCGTCGCCAATCACCTGGATGGCGCCGGTCGGAATGATGGCCGATTGGTCACGATTGCCGGAGCCCTGGGGCGCCGCGGGCATCCGACGATCTTTTCCCCGTTGCTGCGTGATGATCTGTTCGGTATCAATGAAGCCACACTTGGCTTGCGTGCGGTGATTTTGCGACACGAGGCTGCGGTTCACACCTTTGACACTGGTGATGAGATGGCCCTGCTGAACCTCAACACGCCAAAGCAGTACGCCGAAGCATACGCACTTCACGGGCGCACCGACAATTGATCCCATCGGCCGAGCCTTCCCCGCAACCAGAAGAGAGGAGGAAGGTTTGGCCGCGGGACCGAGAGACCGTGGACGGTACACTTGCTGGAAAGTTACCGCGGCCGGCACGTGGAACCGCTACGGACGAGATGACCTCGACTCCGGGGTTCTGTTACGTCGGCAGGTACCCACGCATTGCTCCTCACCTGCGGTGGCGGGGTGGGATGCCTTACCGCCTTTGATATACATGCGCTTGCCTGAGCGTTCACGACGAGCAGAATGATGTCCGGTCCGTTGAGCGCTTTCCTTGGCTTGTTCTCCAAGGACATTGGCATTGATCTTGGGACCGCGAATACCTTGGTGTATGTCCGCAACAAGGGTGTGGTGATCTCCGAACCCTCTGTTGTGGCGATGGACAAGCGCACCGGCCGGGTCCTGACGGTAGGCACCGAAGCCAAGCGGATGGTTGGCCGCACGCCGGCAAATATCGTGGCCATCCGCCCGCTACGTGACGGGGTCATTGCCGACTTCGAGACCGTCGAACACATGCTGCGGTATTTCATCGGGAAGGTTCATGACCGGTTCCCGATCACTCCGCGACCACGGGTCATCATCGGCGTCCCTTCCGGCGTGACCGAAGTCGAGAAGCGCGCTGTTCAGGATGCTACTGTGAATGCAGGTGCCCGTGAGGCGTACCTCATTGAAGAACCGATGGCCGCTGCGATTGGTGCGGGCCTGCCAGTTCACGAGCCGGCGGGAAGCATGATTGTCGACATCGGGGGTGGCACCACCGAGGTCGCGATCATCTCCTTGGGTGGAGTGGTGCTATCCCATTCGATCCGCATCGGTGGTGACGAGATTGATGAGCAGATCACCCAGTTCGCCCGGCGGGAATTCGACCTTCTCATCGGGGAACGAACCGCGGAAACGACCAAGATAACCGTCGGGTCTGCCCACAGTCTCTCGACAGTCCTCCGATCCCTCATGCGGGGTCGGGACCTCGCGACCGGTCTGCCCAAGGAAATCGAGGTCACCGACGAGGCAATCCGCGAAGCAATTGCCGGGCCGGTTGGTTTGATTGTCGATGCGGTGAAGCGATCAATCGAGGAATGCCCACCGGAACTCCTGGCTGACATCATGGACACCGGGATCATTCTTGCCGGTGGTGGTGCAATGCTGAGGGGGCTGGACGCACGTCTCTTCGAGGAGACGAAGATTCCTGTCCATATCGCCGAGGACCCGCTGTTGTGCGTGGTCCGAGGGACCGGTGCGTGCCTTGAGAACCTTGAGGTGTATCGAAAGGTCTTCGTGGCGGATCCGTACGCTCGGCTGCGCACGTGACCAGCAGTGTCGCCAGTATCGTTGTTTTCGCCATCGATGGGTGGCCCGGGCTGAGATGACAATGTTCATCACTCGCCGTCGTGCCTCACCGGTTGCGTGTTGCGTGATGAGCATGATCAACCAGGCTCCCTCCCCCTTTCCCACCGTTGCGACGGGAGCAGGGAGCGGGCGCGCCGAGGTTCCGGAAACGGTGTGGGGTCGCGGCGAATTGCAGGCGGGTACGGATGGCCTTGGGGAACGGTCGGACGCTGCGAATGCGGGCAGGCGTGCCCGCGGACCAATCTTCACGCCATCGAAGCAGCCAGGGATGCCCACGGACCGATCAGGACCGTGTCGGCGAGAGCGCCGGCGCAACCAGAAACGTACGCTCGCCCGGCCGCGTGCCCAAAGCTTGTCCCATGAGACCTCCACCCCCTTCCCAACCGTAGCGACGGGAGAGGGGTGGCGGCGAAGGGTGCGTTGATTGTCCTCGTCGTTGCGTCAGCTTGTCGTTTGGTTGGCGCTCACACTCACGGTGTCGGTGGTGACGTTGTACGCCGGTCAGCGGGGATGGCTTGATACCCCTCGCGATCTCATTGCCCGGGTGGTCGCGCCAACGCAGGGAATGGCCAGCCAGGTTGGTGAAGCCGTGTCCGGTGTGACTGGTGGATGGACCGACGTTGGCCCACTTCGTGACGAGAACGCACGTCTGCGGGATCAAGTTGATGACCTCGTCCGTGAGAACATCAGGCTACGGGCATCGGACCTTGAGAACCGTGAACTCCGTGAACAGTTACATTACGCAGAGGCGAACCCTGGGTTCTCGCTTGTCGGGGCGCAGATCATCGGGTTCGACCAATCCGCAATCACCGGGTACGCGACCATCGATCGGGGCGGTGATGCTCTCATCCAGGACGGGATGCCGGTGCTTGCGACGGCTGGTCTGGCCGGCAGGGTGGTATCACACACGCGACGGACAAGTTCGGTCCTGCTGATCACTCATCCGTCAAGTTCGGTGAACGCCTATATCCTCGGAATGGCGGGGGCGACAGGCGTGGTCAACGGCATGCCCGACGGGCGATTGC
Source organism: Thermoflexus hugenholtzii JAD2 (assembly GCA_945907765.1). Classification (GTDB taxonomy): domain Bacteria; phylum Chloroflexota; class UBA11872; order UBA12225; family UBA12225; genus UBA12225. Next base: position 20,778 of record CAMDTO010000004.1, read on the forward strand.
TGCTGCGCTACCTCCCGCCATCGGAAAGGGTAACGCCGGGCAGCGTGGTGGTGACTTCTGGACTTGGCGGGGCGTTTCCCCGGAACTTGCCGATCGGGCGTGTGGTGCGGGTGGAGTCCCGTGAAGTGGACATGTTCCAGCAGGCGATAGTCGAACCGTTGGTCGATATCCGGCGCTTGCTCACCGTGCTCGTGGCGCGCGGCTTCGTTCCGGTCAAGAACTGAAGGCAGGGATGGAGATGGGTACGCGCTGGTGGATTCCGCCGCTTTGGCTGTTCGCATGCGCGATCATCCAGGCGTCGCTGATCCCCGCAGTCGGCTTCCGGGTGGTGCGTCCTGATCTGGTGCTTGACACGGTGGTGATCTGGGCGGTGACCCGTGGCGCGCGCGAGGCGCTGCCGTGGGGTCTGATGGGCGGGCTGATGCTCGACCTTGTCTCTGGAACTCCCTTCGGCACCCTGTCGCTGGTGCTAGTCATCGTTGCGTTCCTGGCAAGTGCGGGAGATATCAACCTCTTTCCAAATGCGCTGTGGTTGCCGATGGTCACGGTGTTCGTGGCGACTTTCGTGCACGCGGTCATCCTGCTGATCGTGCTACGTTCGCTCGGGATCCCCAACGACTGGTGGCTGGACACCTTGCGCACGGTCACTGCGCCGACGGCTGTGGTGAATGTTGTGACGACGCCGCTGGTCTATTGGGTGGTTCGCAAGTTCACGGACAATGACCGGTCTCGTATCCAGATGCGGTTTGGCAGGCTCTGACGATGACGACAGCGCCCCCTGCATTCCCCCAACGCCGGTCGCTCCCGATTGACCGGACTATCCTGTTTGTGACCCTGATGGTCGCGCTCGGGCTCGTCCTGATCGCGCAACTCTGGTACCTGCAGGTAGCCACCGGAGCGCAGTACCTGCAACGGGCAAACACGAACCGGCTGCGGGTCGAAACCGAGAAGCCACTCCGCGGGGTGATCTATGATCGCAACGGAGTGGTAGTGGCGCGCAATGTCTCCAGTTTCACCGCCAGCATCCGGCCGACCGACCTTCCCCGCGACCGGACAGCCCGGAACGATGTCTTTGCCCGTCTAGGGTCGATCATCGAGATGTCGCCCGATGAGATCGGCAAGTTTGTCGAACCGGGCCGGGTTGACCCCTTCCTGCTCACTCGGATCAAGTCTCCGATCACGCGAGAGATGGCCTTGATTCTAGAGGAACAACATACGCGACTTCCGGGTGTCGTGGTCCAGTTCACTCCGGTGCGTGAGTATCCGGTGGGACTGTTGTTGGGCCAGTTGCTTGGCTACACCGGGCCAATCCCGCCAAGCCAGGTTGACGCACGCGTGGCTTCCGGGTACGGCCCGGACGAGTTCATCGGTCTTTCGGGCGTTGAGTCGAGTTTCGAGGACGAACTACGGGGCACCGCTGGTCGCCAACAGGTGGAAGTGGACGCGATGGGGCGGGTGACCAATGTCATCGAGACACTGGCGCCGACAATCCCCGGTGCGAATGTCGTCTTGACCATCGATGGGTCGCTCCAGGAACTGGCGGCTGCAGTGCTTGCCCGGGGAATGAACAGGGCAAAGAGCCAGCAAGGCTCTCTCGTTGCCATGGATCCTTCAACTGGCGAGATCCTGGCGATGGTCAGTCTGCCGGGCTACGACAACAACCTGTTTGCAACCGGGATCAGTCAGGCCGAGTACAGTCGACTCGCGAATGATGTCTGGCGACCGCTCTTTTCGCATGCGGTCGGTGGCCAGGTGCCACCCGGGTCAACGTTCAAGATGGTCACGGCCGCGGCCGCGCTGCAGGAACGAATTGTCACACCGACCACAAATGTATCGTGTAACGGGTCGATTACCCGAAATGGTCTCCAATTCCGCGACTGGACGCTACAGGGACACGGGCCAGTCAACGCGAGGCAGGCCCTTGGGGTGTCGTGCGACATCTACTTTTATTCTGTCACTGGCGGGAATCCTTACTCAGGTCTTCAAGGTCTTGGGATTGCGCGCTTGGCGACCTATGCCCGGGCGTTCGGGCTTGGCGAGAAGACTGGTGTTCGATTACCCGGCGAATCCCCCGGTCTGGTTCCATCGCCGGAGTGGAAGCGTCGGGCGAAGGGTGAACCGTGGTATGTCGGTGACGAGTACAACATCGGCATCGGCCAGGGTTATCTGTTGGCGACCCCGTTGCAGCTCGCTTCAATGACGGCGACGCTTGCGAACGGTGGCACCGTGTACCGGCCTAGGGTTGTCCGGGAGCTACGGGAAACCGGTGGGGCAACGCGGACTACCTATCGCCCTGATGCGGTTCGGACCCTGCCGGTGAATGCGGAGTACGTGGCGGCTATCCGGGCAGGGATGCGCGATGTGACGAACTCTCCCTTGATCGTGCCGGGGTTCGCGGGGACGGCACTTGCCCCGTTACGAACCTTCGGTCTCGATATGGCGGGAAAGACGGGTACCGCTGAGTTCGAGGGCCCCCGAGACTCCAAGGGTCAACTTCCCACGCACGCGCTGTTTGTCGGCTATGCGCCAGCTTCGGATCCGAGGATCGCGGTGGCAGTCTTTGTGTACGGCGGCGGTGAGGGGTCGGAAATTGCCGCACCGATCGCGGGCGAAGTGATCCGTACGTACCTGTACGGGGTTCCCCTTGCGACGTCCATAGACAGGTAATCGTAACTGGTTATTTAAAGTGAATCCTGTCTGCGAGGGCGCCGGGAATCCCGGTGGGCGTGGCTACCCGTGCCGGTAGACTTCCGGCAAAGCGTGGTGCCTAAGGGAACAGGCCGGCGAGCGCGCCGACGGTCCCAGATGGTTGAACGTTATCGCCGATGCGCTTGCACGTCCGTCAGACGTGCGTCTGGCACGAAATGCAACGACCATCCTGGCGAAACTTTGATCCTATCCTCCTAGCAGTCTCGATCTTGCTCGTCGGGTACGGGTTATTGGTCATTGCCAGTGCAACACGCGTAGTCGACGTCTCAACGAACCCAGCCCTCATTCGCCAGGCGGTGATCGGGGTAGTCGGGGTCATTGTGATGATCGCGCTTTCATTTATCGACTACCGCGCCGTCGGCCAGATTGCGCCAATCCTGTACATCGGCATGATCGTCACTCTGGTGTTCGTGCTCGTCCTGGGTACGTTCGTGGCGGGAGCCCAACGCTGGCTCGATGTTGCAGGCATCCGGATACAGCCTTCCGAACTGGCGAAACTGATCATCGTGATCTGCCTGGCGAGGTTCTTTGCCGGGCGCACAAAGGAACCAACCGCAAACGAAAGCCGAGCCACCCCCACGACCGGGATGTTCGCGGAACATGTCAGGACAAGCCTAGTTGCCTTGGCAATCGTCGCGCCCGCCGTGGTGCTCGTCTACTTGCAACCAGACCTTGGCACAACGCTCGTACTGATTGCGATCTACTTCAGCATTGCCTACTTCGCCGGGGCGCCCTACGCCATTCTTGGAGGACTGGCGAGCGTTCCGTTGCTTGGTTTTCCGGTTGTGTGGCAGGTGATGAAACCGTACATGCGCCGACGCATTACCTCATTCCTGTCGCCAGACCGGGACCCACTGGGGGAGGGCTACAACCTGATCCAGGCGCGGATCAGTGTCGGTTCGGGAGGTTGGTGGGGGCGTGGTCTTGGCAACGGCACGCAGACCCAACTGAATTTCCTCAGGGTCCAACACACCGACTTCATCTTTGCGGTGATGGGTGAGGAACTCGGGTTCATGGGAGGGAGCGGCCTTCTTGTGCTCTACGGTGTCCTACTTTGGCGATGCCTGCGCGCTGTGCACGTTTCTCGCGATGCGTTTGGTCGTTACCTCGCTGGTGGGGTCACAGGGATGGTGCTCTTCCAAGCGTTCGTGAACATTGGCATGAACATTGGCCTCCTGCCCGTGACGGGCATTCCATTGCCGTTCATCAGTTTCGGGGGATCATCACTGCTTACGCTCTTCGCTTCGCTCGGCATCCTCCAGAGTGTCCTTGTTCACTCCCAGTCGCGGCGCTATGACGCCCGGCCAAGTGTGGAGGTTCCCGCAAGAAGCCGTCTGAGGGCAGGCCGGTTTGCATTGCCATTCGTCCCTGACACAGACATTGCATTTCCCTCAGTCACTCGGTATGACCGGCTGGCTGACCCGATTGTTGGGCGCGATGAGACGGTTCGGGCGCGCCCCCCGGTCGGGTCGCGGAGACTTCCGGATCCGGTGGGTCGTGGTGGAACCATCGGACGGGCCTAGGTGAGGCCGGTGATCGGGACCGTTCCCGGTGTCGAGTCCGTGCGGGTGCCACAATCTCCCCGGCATATTTCAAGGCGACTTCTGTGGGTTAGGGTTGGCTTCGGCATTCCGGCCCGTGCTTGGCGCGGGATGGTGCGCTAGCCCCTCGTGCTGCAATCGAACCGGTATCTGCCGGGAGGCAGGCAATCCATTGGGCGAACGGAGGCAGGTTCGTGGTGATGTCTACTGGGTCACGCGTTGTCGTTCAGGTTCCAGCAACTTCGGCGAACCTCGGACCGGGTTTCGACGCGCTTGGCCTCGCACTCGATATTCGCGAGGAATTGCGCCTGTGGGTGGGTTCCGAGGGTCATTCACTTGAAATCAGTGTTACCGGGGTGAACGCGGGGGTTTTCCCGGAGGATGAGACGTTGCTCGCATACCGGTCAGCGGTCGCAGTTTTCGACCGGATTGGCATGCGAGTCCCTCCACTGGGTCTTGAACTTGTGACGCGCATCCCGCGTTCGGGTGGGCTTGGAGGCAGTGCGGCGGCCATCGTTGCCGGTGTCGTTGCGGCCAATGCCTTGGCGGGGAGGCCACTGGACCGGGCTGGCGAACTCGCACTGGTGGCTGAAATCGAGGGCCACCCCGACAACGTGTCCGCGGCGCTGCTTGGCGGGTTGGTTGTCTGTGTGGCTGGTCGGGATGGCTTGGTGACGTCACGATTATCTGTCGACAGTGACCTCCGGGCTGTCGTGTGCCTGCCGGATGAGGCGATTTCCACGAAGTCGGCACGGGGTGTCATCCCGCGGGAGTTTCCGATCGGCGATGCGGTGTTCAATCTTGGGCGGACGGCATTGCTGGTGGCATCGTTCGCGACCAAGGATTGGGGCCTTCTACGCGATGCGATGGATGACCGCATCCACCAGCCGGCACGTGGTGGGATCTTTCCGGCCTTGCATCCGACTATCGAGGCGGCACTCGCGGCCGGTGCGCACGGCGCGGCGCTGAGCGGTGCTGGTGCGGCGATCATTGCGCTCGCGACCGACCGCTTCGAGGCGATCGCCACCGCAATGCATGAAGCGGCCGCACGGCACGGATACCCGAACCAGACCCTTGAGTTGGGTCTTACAAACCGTGGCGCAGAAGTCATCACCGGATAACTGCCTGATGTACCCGGCGGGAAACCCGGTCTGAACTCTGTCACCAATCACCCGCACAGGTAGAGATGAGGCATCTTCCAGAGGTCCCGACAAGAGACCAGGGCGGAGGTGCCATGACGGTCCAGTGGGAAGTTCAAAAACTTCATGTGTGGAAGTTCCATATTCCTGTCGCCCAATTTTGAACATTGGGGCCGGACGTACTGCGAGGTTGCTGGCGGTCGTGAATGTTGTCGTCAGCGTTGTGTCCTGGTGCGACATATACTGCCGGTCATGCGGAAAATGATGGCGCATTGGTTGCTGGTCTACGGCGGCACGATCCTGACGCAGGATGGGGCTGCTCCACGGGTCGAAGCTCTACTGGCGCGTGATGGCGTGATCGTTGCCACCGGCCTTCGCGATGACATGGAATCTCTCGCCCGTCACTGGGCGGCGGAAATGCCAGTGAAAGCCCTTGACCTTGAGGGCGCAACCGCCATGCCGGGGTTCATTGATGCGCACATCCATCTGCTTGGGTGGGCGTCAAGCCTCGACCGCGTGCCGCTTGGAAATGCCACCACGCGTGCGGAGATCGTCAGTCGTGTCGCCGTGGCCGTCGGCTCCGCCACACCTGGTTCGTGGGTTCAAGGTTGGGGATGGGACCATTCCCTTTGGGACGACACGGATGGTGGCTTTCCGGATGCATCAGTCCTTGATGCGGTCGCCCCGGACGTGCCGGTGTGGTTGCGCCGCAAGGACGGCCACATGGCCTGGATGAACTCGAAGGCGATGTCTCTTGCGGGACTGAACGCCGGGACCGAGGCACCTCCGGGTGGGTTGATCGGGCGCGATGTGCATGGTGCACCCAATGGCCTGTTGTTCGAGAACGCGATGGATCTGGTCGAGCATGTCGTGCCAGGCCTGGATCTTGCCACGGCAATCAACACGCTCAGGCGGCGGGCCGGAGACCTGCACCGGATGGGTGTAACCGGGGTGCATATCCCCGAGGGACGCCTCACGTTCCAGGCATTGCAGGACCTTGATGCCATGGGCGAACTTGGTCTCCGGGCAAGCATGATGCTCCCCTTTGACACGCTTTCAAAGTGCGTGGAGGCAGGCCTCCGCACCGGGCTCGGATCCGAACGATTGCGTGTGGGCCACGTGAAACTGTTTGTCGATGGATCGCTAGGGTCTGAGACTGCAGCGATGTTTGATCCCTTCATCGGGTCGGCCGGCAATCGTGGGATCCTGACAATGACCCTTGACCAGTTGCACGATGGGGTTGCGCTGGCGTCGCGGTCAGGGATTGCACCGGCCGTCCATGCGATCGGGGACCGGGCGAACAGCGTGGTCCTCGACGCATTCGAGGCGACCCGAGAACTGTGGCACCGTGCTGGATTGCGTCCACGGATCGAACACGTTCAGGTGCTCCACGCGGACGATGTGCCGCGGTTCAGGAAGCTTGGTGTGGTGGCCTCGATGCAACCGATCCATGCGACGCAGGACATGGATCAGGTTGATCGTCTCTGGGGTGACCGTGGCCGATATGCGTACGCCTTCGGGAGTCTGGCTGCTACTGGGGCTGTCCTGGCATTCGGGTCGGATGCACCGGTTGAGACGCCTGACCCGCTGGTTGGTGTCGTGGCTGCGGTGACACGTCAAAAGCCCGGTGGTGATCCGCCTGGAGGGTGGTATCCCGAGGAGCGTCTGACGATTGGTCAGACGTTGGCAGCGTATACGATCGGAGCGGCCTTCGCCGGGGGCGATGAAGGTCGGTTGGGCCAACTGATCCCCGGGGCGCGCGCTGATCTGGCAATCCTGGACCGAGATCCCGTGCGCACGCCGATGGAAAACCTTTCCAGCATCCGGGTGGTCGCAACCGTCTTTGACGGTGAAGTGGTGTACCGCGCGTAGGCACTTAGCGCTGGCGCTTGCAACCAAGAGTTCAAGCGCTGTGTCTGGTTCATGCGTTGGCAGGGGTGGCCACGGACCGTGCCTTTGGGAGTGCCGAACAGGCGGTTGCGGGTACCCGAGTCAGGGTCGATAGCCGGGATCACGTACCCTTAACTCAATGCGAATTGGCCTGATCTCCGCGGAATACCCGCCACGAACCGGCGGCGTAGGCGATCACACCGCGCGTCTGGCGCACGAGTTGCGTGGGCTTGGTCACGGGGTCCAAGTCGTTACAAGTTACGGGACGAATAGCCCGGACGATGACAACCTCGCTCGCGGATCGCGCGTGCAACGCATCGTGGACCGTTGGGACTGGCGCATCTTGTTCTCGGTACCCCGCTTGGCGATCCGGCAGGCGTGGGATGTCGCGCATATTCAATATCAACCAGGCGCATACGCCCTGAACGGTGCAATCTGCCTCCTTCCGCGTTTCCTGCGGAGGCGCCCGACCGCGCCAGCAGTCGTCACGACTTTCCACGACCTTGCCGTTCCGTATCTCTTTCCGAAGGCAGGGAAGTTGCGTCGCCGGTTCGTGCAAGACATGGCCCAGAACTCTGACGGGATCCTCTCGGTCTCCGACGACTCGGTTGGGCAGTTGTACGGTTGGACGGCTGGCCTTGGTCACCAGATAGCCGTGGCGCATGTTCCACTGGGCAACCACTTTGATGAAGCCCCTCCCCCAGGGTTCGACCGGGATGCGTGGCGAGCCGAACGTGGAATTGGGCCTGGTTCGATTGTGCTTGGCCATCTCGGCTTCGTAAATGCAAGCAAGGCCGTTGACGCGACGGTCACGGCGATGGCGATGTTGGTCGCCGCCGGGCACGATGCCCATTTGCTGATGATCGGGCAGGTGGTGAGTGCGACGGATCCTGACAGTGGCCGCTATCTCGATTCCTTGATCTCGATGATTGGCAAGCTTGGACTGACAGACCGCGTGCACTGGACGTCGCGGGTTTCCGTCCCTGACGCAGTCGGGTGGTTGCGGTGTGTGGACATCATGTCACTGCCGTTCCGGGATGGCGCATCGCTGCGACGGACAGGCCTGATTGCGGCGTGGGCGCAAGGGATCCCCGTGGTGACGACCGAACCGTCCATGCCAGTGGACTGGTTGCGGGGTACGCCTCCAGTGGAGATTGCGTACGCGCCTGATCCGCAGGCGATTGCAATCGCGATAGACAAGCTGATCATGTCGCCAGATTTGCGCCAGGAATTGCAGACGCGGGGCCAGGAGTTCGCGACCCGTTTTGAATGGCCCTCGGTGGTGGCGTCAACACTCAACCTATACCGCGAAGCGAGGCAGGCACCCGCCCGGAAGTAGCCCTGAGCATCCCATCGTCGGCGTTGAACTACGATAGTGGTCGCACAGCTCGACCTTGGGAACAGATTGCTTGGGCGGAGGGTGTTTGGCGAACGACCGATAGCAGGAGTTCGCGGTCTGCCGGCGTGATGGCTCCACCGAACCACAACGCCAACGGATATACGGCGCACGCGAGGATGCCAGCACCCCAGTCCGTCAAGGGAGTAACCGCCACGATGATCCCGGCGAAAAGGATCGCGGCGGGCACTGGTCGCAGGATGGCGACGGCAAGGGTATTCAGCGGTATCCGTGATCCGATCACCCGGACAAATGGTGCAAGCAGGACAACTTCGGTGGCAATCGTGACCACGGCAGCCGCGCGATAGCCGAACATCGGGATCAGGATCAGGTTGGCTCCAAGGTTGAATGCGGCGGCAATTGCAAACGCAACAGTGATTCGCGATTGCAGTCCCAGAGCGATAAGCACGTACTGTGTCAGGCCATTGATGAAACTCAAGGGCAGGAACCAGATCAGGATCTGCAGGGCGCGGGCGCTTTCGGGCAGGAACGGTTCACCCCATAGCAGGCGTGAGACCGGGTACGCGGTCCACGTAAGCAATGTCGCCAACGGGATCGCGACCGCGACGAGGAGTGTCAGGGCTAGGTGGTAGATGCGGGCGAGGGCCCCGTCGGCGTCACCGGCGCGGCGCGACAAGACCGGGAAGAGTGCGAGCACGAAACTGCTTGGCACAGTGCCAACGCCATCGATGATCTTATAAGCGCTCGCGTATTGACCGACCGTGGCGCGGCCCCATGAGCCAAGGATCTGGACGTCAATGCGAAAGAAGACATTGTTCAGGAGGTTGTTGAGCATCAGGGGTACGGTGTCGGTTGCGAGGGACCGCGCGGACCGGTCGGGCCAGATGACAGCGAGCGGGAAGAAGGTCCGTCGCACCGCCACGGCAAAGATGATTGCGCTGATCACGTTGGTGAGGAGTGAAACGGCGGCGAGTCCGACTGTGCCTTGGCCGGCGAGGATTGCGATCATCCCGGCCACGGTAGATATGCCACCGGAAACCAGCTGCATTGCCGCTGGGAAGATCATGCGCTCATTCGCGTTGAAGACCGCACTTCCTGACGCGCTGATGGCACCGGGTATGAGGCCGATCGCAAGTAGGACAATCGTCCAGGCGAGGTCAACTGAGAGCCGTCCAGTTGAGACACCAACGATTGCAAGCAGGCCCATCAGGATGGCTGCGATCGCGCTCAGGACAAGCCGGATGCCGAGTGTGGATGCCACGACGGTTCGTGTGTGGGCGGAGCCATCGGTGAGGTTGCGCGCGCGGGCGACCTCGCGGGTAAGCCATGTACCGAGGCCGAAGTCCGCGATGATGCTGGCGTACAACCAGAGATTCACGGCGATGGCGTAGTCGCCAGTTCCGCCCGGCCCAATGGTGCGGGCCATCACGATGGCCAGACCCCAAGAGAGCACCCGCGCGCCGAGAGAGGCGATAAATGGTGAGGCCGTGTTCTTCAGGATGCGCCGTGCAGTGCTGCCCGTGGCCGGGATCGCATCCCGCTCAGGGACTGCGTCCGGGGTCGGTTCGTCACCCGTAGGCACTGACTTGGCCGGGATGTTGTCGGGTGCGTCGGGCTGATTGACTGTCATCATCCTACTTTGTCTTGCCGAACGACCTCCATTGTCGTCTGGCGAGGATTCAAGTGCATAACGCGCGAATGGACCGTGCTAGCACGACCGTGAATAATCATTCGGAGACCGGCTACCCTTTTACAACCTCAAACGGCCGGGAACCAATCGTGCAGGCGGTGGGTGTCAAAGGTGAGTTCGCGGTGGAAGACACAGACAGGCTTCAATCCGTGCATTCGCCCTCAGCGACCCGTCGGCCGGTGATCGGGATTACCGCGTACTCACACATTCCCGAGAACGCTCCGCTTGGCCTGCCGATCATTGGCGCGCGGTCGGCAGATGTTCACGCCGTCCAAAGGGCCGGGGGATTGGTGTTTCTGTTGCCTCCTATTTCGGATGCAGATGAGATTGATCAGGTGCTTGACCTTGTTGACGGGCTGTTGTTTACCGGGGGCAGGGATGTTGATCCCGCTGAGTACGGCGAGACGCCAGTGAACGACACTCTGGTGGTGACGCCTGAACGCGACGCCTTTGAACTGCCCCTGATGCGCCGTGCCGTTGCCCGTGACCTACCCGTGCTTGCGATCTGCCGTGGTTGCCAGGTGATGGGTGTCGCGCTTGGGGGATCCCTCTGGCAAGACCTGCCCTCGCAGAAACCAGACGGATTGGTGCACTCCCAGAAGGAGGCACGGGCCGAGACGACCCACACGGTACGGGTTGAACCCCACACGCGATTGCAGGCAATTCTCGGCGTGTCTCCGTTCGAGGATGTGCCGACAAACTCGTTTCACCACCAGGCGATCCATCGTGTCCCGGACGGCTTCGTCCCGACGGCGTATGCACCCGACGGATGCATCGAGGCCATAGAGGCACCCGCCCGTCGTTTTGCCGTGGGTGTGCAGTGGCATCCCGAGTTCCTTGCGCCGGGACAAGAGGTCCATCGGCGGTTGTTCGAGTCGCTCGTGAGTGCTTCCCGAGGCGACGTGTGAGGCGGACGGGCGTCGCCGGGCGTCCACCAGTCATCGGGATTACGGCGTCGCTGAACCCTGAACCGAATGCCCAGGTTGGCGTCCCGGTGGTTGGCGTTCGCGGGCCCGATATTGACGCGGTGCGACGCGCGGGTGGCATCGCGGTCCTGATTCCTCCCGTCGTCGATCTGTCGGATATCGACCAATTCCTTGATCGAGTTGATGGTCTGATCTTCGCGGGTGGGCCGGACATTGATCCCGGTGAGTACGGGGAGGTCGCGATCAATGAGACGGTTGAACCAGCGCCCGAAGTGGACGCCTTCGAGTTGCCCTTGATGCGCCGGGCAATCGAAAGAGACTTTCCAATCCTTGCGTTGTGCCGGGGTTGCCAGGTTCTCGGTATCGCGATGGGTGGTGCCCTCTGGCAGGATCTACCTTCCCAGCGTGGCGTGGAGATACTGCATCGTCAGTATGAAACGAAGTCGCAACCCACTGCCCACGGCGTGGCAATCGTGCCCGGGACGAAATTGCACGATGTCCTGGAACTGGGACCGGAGACCGATCTGCGGGTGAACAGCCTGCATCACCAGGCCGTGAGGGTTGTGCCGGCCGGATTGGTCGCGTCCGCCCATGCGCCTGATGGGTGCATCGAGGCACTCGAGATGCCAGACCGTCGGTTCGTCCTTGGCGTGCAGTGGCATCCTGAATTCCTCGACGCGGAATACGAGGTCCACCATCGGCTGTTCAGGGCACTCGTGGAAGAGTCGCGGAGCCACGCCACATCCCGTCGCTCCTGATCAGCAGGTCCGACCACTCGCGTGTGACCGTCCTTGCTCCCCATGGTCTGAGAGGGGTGCGAGTTTGCGTGGCCCAACCAGCGGTGGTGAGTGGCATGGACCATGTGCCGAAAACTTTGGTGCGTAAGCGTGCAGGCACTTATCGCGGCGACGTGGTGGGTTGTTTGGATGGGACAGTAGGTCCCGCATCCAAGCATCGTGCGTGATGGGATGGGCCGGCGAGGGCGCCGGCGCTCCCAGGGAGTAGGTCGAGGGGTGTACGAGTTCGCTTGGCCCAACCGATGCTGTTCCGCGCCACGTGAGTAGGGCCGAAGCGGGTCGCGATTACTGGTTTGTTTCTCCGTCAACCCGTTCGAGGAGAGAGACTGACTCCAAGTGGTAGGTCTGCGGAAAGATGTCGATGACCCCGGTTCGTGTCAGGCGGTAGCCCGATGCAATCAGGCGCTTCAGGTCGCGCGAGAGGGTTGAGGGTTCGCACGACACGTACACGATGCGGTCCGGTGCGAGGGTTGCGAGCGCGTCCAGCACGGCTGGTTCAACTCCCCGCCGTGGGGGATCCAGGATGACGGACCTGTCAGGGACTGATGAACCCTTTGCAAGCCGAGGCAGGGCGGCCTCGACCGGTTCGTGATGGATGGCCACATTGGTATGGCCCAGGGCGGCGACGTTGTCGTACGCCCCGGCGACGGCTGAATCGTCGCTCTCGATTGCAACAACTGCTCCGGCGAATGGTGCGAGGTTGAGTGCGAACACTCCGACACCCGAGTATGCATCGATGATCTGGCTGGTCTTTGTAGGTGCAAGCCATTCGCGTACACGGGCAACAAGACGGTCAGCGGCACCGAGATTCACCTGAAAGAATGCGCCTGGGGGGACGGCAAGGATCTGGCCACCCATCTCATAGGCGAGGGTTGGGAATCCCCAGAGAAGCGTTCCGCGATCATGTCGGCCTCGGGCAACCATGATCGCCGCGAGATCTGGGACAGACTTCACCGTAGCGTCGACGAACGCCCGCATGTCCCGCTTCGACACCGGCGACCGGCACACCACGGTTACCTGGATGCCGTACCCGATTCCTTGTTCGTCCCGAACGGGGCCCGGTGGCATCAAGCGCCCTTGGATGGGTTTTGGCGCCATTTCGCGGAGGCGGGTCGCGACCATCGGCATGCCGGGGATTGGCGGGGCGTGACGCAGGATGATCGCGTCGAGGCGTTCCCACGTCTCCTCGGGAATGAGCGCCCAGGGCATGATCTCGATCGCGCGGTTGATGTCCTTGGACGCAATCGCGCAGACATCAATCGGCACCATGCCTTGGGCGTGCGCAACCTGGTAATTCAGCGAGCGTTCGCCCTTTGGCCCGAAACCGGGCACGAGTTGCACGCTGTTGCGGTAATTCCATGGGTTTGGCGACCCGACCGCGGGGACCATTGGTGGATCATCAATGCCAGCAAGACGGCGCAACTGATCTCGCAGGACCTGGGTCTTGTAACGTAGCTGCGCCTCGTAGTCGGCGTGTTGCCAGTGGCACCCACCGCACAGGCCGAAATGGGGGCACGGCGGTTCCGTCCGGTCTGGCGACGCTGCCGTGACTGAAAGCGTCAATCCCCTCAAGTACGAGGGCTTGCGTTCGGTGATGAGGGCGTGAACTTTCTCGTCTGGCAGGGCGCCAGAGATGAAAGCGATTTGCCCATCGACGCGACCAACCGCCTCACCGCCGTGACTTACCCCGTGAAGGGGGAGGTCGACTTCGTAGGGATCCTCAAGCGTGCGGCGCCGAACCGGTGGAGGAGCTGGTTCGCCATCATTTTCGGGGTCATCCCCAAGGAATCGGGCATCCAGGTCCTGGGTTCTGGGGCGTCCGGGTCCGTCCGTGCTATCCATCGAGTTGCTGCTTGAGAAGTTCGTTCACGAGGCCTGGGTTGCCTTTCCCGCGCGTTGCCTTCATCACTGCCCCGACAAGGAAACCCATAGCGGTTGCCTTCCCGGCACGGTAATCGGCGACGGCCTTGGGGTTGGATGCAATGGCGTCGGCCACGGCGGTGGTTAGGGCGTCGGTATCCGATACCTGTCCGAGGCCCCGTTGCTGGACGATCTCGCGGGGCATCGACCCCGTGTTGACCGCTTCCTCGAGGACTTCGGGCGCAGTACGCACACTGATCGTACCCGTGTCCAACAGTTTGATGAGGTCTGCAAGATGCGCGGGGGTCAGGAGGATCTGATCGATCTCGGCGCCAGTGGTGCCCAGGATTCGAAGGACATCCCGGGTGATCCAGTTCGCGGCGGCGCGGGCGTTGTCGGAAAGGTTCACGGTCTGCTCGAAATACTCGGCGAGTGCGCGCGTCTGTGTCAGGGTGTCTGCAACGTCGGAAGTCATCCCGTATGCGTTGGCGAATCGATGACGCTTGGCGTCGGGAAGTTCCGGGAGGAGCGACCGCAACCTTTCCACTTCGGCCGCTGGGGTGATGATTGGCGGAAGGTCGGGTTCGGGGAAGTAGCGGTAATCATGCGCCGCCTCCTTGCTGCGCTGCGTCACCGTGATGGCCCGGTCGTCAACCCAGCCCCGCGTCTCCTGGACGATCCGGCCGCCAGCATCGAGGATGTCGCGTTGACGCACCATCTCGAACTCGATGGCCCGGACGACCGACCGGAACGAGTTCATGTTCTTGACTTCGACCTTGGCACCATATTCGGCCTGGCCCCACGGACGCAGGGAGACATTTGCGTCGCAACGGAACGCACCCTCGTCCATGTTTGCGGTGGAGACGCCGAGATAGCGGAGGATCTGGCGCACGGCGCGCAGGTATGAACCGGCTTCGTCGGCGGTGCGGAGGTCAGGATCGCCGACGATTTCCATGAGAGGAACGCCGGCACGGTTGACGTCCATTAGGGAGTAGGTCTCGCCGCTGCTGTCGCGCACGTGCTTGAGGGTTGCGGTGTCTTCCTCGAGATGGACCCGTGTGATTCCAGCGCGACGCATCTGCCCGGGATTGGCAGGATCATCGAATTCGAGCCAACCGGCTTGCGAGAAAGGCAGGTCGAACTGGCTGATCTGGTAGCCCTTCATGAGGTCGGGGTAGTTGTAGTTCTTGCGGTCGAACTTGCTGAATTCGGGAATCTCGCAGTTTAAGGCAAGGGCGGTGATGATCGTCGCCTCGACAGCGGTGCGGTTCATGACGGGTAGCGAACCCGGCATTCCCAGGCACACCGGGCAGACGAGGGTATTGGGAGGGGCGCCCGAGTAGCGCGAGGAACAGCCGCAGAACATCTTGCTTTCGGTCACGACTTGTGCATGGACCTCGAGCCCGATGACTACCTCGTAATCCGTGGCCGGTGACGTCCCGGCATGATGTGTTCCTGTCATTTCGTGACCCATTCCCGTGTCGAGAGGTGGGAACCCTCTGGAAGGTGCGTCGATACCCCAAGACAAACGTCTGCAAGCATGGATGGCGCATGGTGGCCCAAGCCGAGCATCTTTATGTAGCCCCCTGCCCATGCCCCAGCGGGCGAGGTGTGAACCCGTCTACACGGCCGAGGAAGCGCGACATTCGATCGAGGGCTTCTTCTAGATGCGTGGTGCTGGTTGCATAGCACATGCGGACGTGCCCTTCCCCACTCGGCCCGAAGACCGAACCCGGGATGGCAGCCACGTGTTCCTCTTGGAGGAGCCGGTTTGCGAACTCGTCGCTCGTCAGTCCGGTTCCGGTGATGTCCGGGAACACGTAGAACGCGCCTTGTGGTCGGGCGCAACGAAGACCAATCCGGTTGAGGCCATCCACGATGAGCGTGCGTCGGCGGGAGTATTCGGCGAGCATGGTCTGGACGTCTGGTTCCCCGTTGCGGAGCGCCTCGATGCCGGCGTACTGGGCCATTGTCGGCGCACTCAGCATGCCGTACTGGTGGACCTTCATCATCGCTTCCACCAGATGATGGGGGGCGCACGCGTAGCCAAGGCGCCAACCAGTCATGGCGTAGGCCTTGGAGAACCCATTGAGAAGGATGGTCCGTTCCCATGCACCCGCCAGCGAAGCGACGCAGGTGTGCGTCCATCCGTCGTAGACCAGGCGCGCATAGATTTCGTCCGAGACAAGCAGCAGGTCGTGCTTGACTGCAAGCCGGACGATTGCCTCGAGGTCGGCGCGCGAAACTGCCCCGCCCGTGGGGTTGTTGGGGTAGCCGAGGACGATCACCTTAGTCCGTGGGGTAACGGCGGCCTCGATGGCGGAGGCGGTGATCGCGAAGCCATCGATGTCGTGCGTTGGCACATGCACCGGCACTCCGCCCGCAAGGGAGACGCACGGCGCGTAACAGACATAACTCGGTTCCGGGATGATGACTTCATCGCCGATGTCAACCGTTGCCCGGATGGCGAGGTCGAATGCCTCGGAAACCCCCGTGGTCACGATGATCTCGTCATCCGCGTGGTAGGTGGCCCCGAACCGGTTCGAGAGATCGCTGGCGATCAGGACCCGCAACTCGGCCAGTCCCCGGTTCGAGGTATAGCCGGTCTTCCCCCGGTCCAGGGATGCCTTTGCCGCTTCACGGATGTGTTCGGGCGTGACGAAATCCGGTTCACCAACGCCGAGGGAGATGATGTCGGGCATCGTCGCCGCAACATCGAAGAATTTCCTGATCCCTGACGGTGGAATCGCCTCCACGCGGGCGGACACGAAATTTCTGGGTGCGCGGTGCGGGTGGCTCATGCGTGTGGTGCCCGCTGTGGTCCGCCGGCGGCGTTGCCCGCCCCCATCGCCGCCTGATTTACAGACGCTTCACTGTCCGCCTGTTCCGCCAGGGGTGGGCGTTGCCGGTGGAAACTGGTCGCTTCCTCATAGGCGAATGCCGCGCGGAAGAGGGTTGCCTCGTCGAATGCCTTGCCGATGAGTTGCAATCCGACGGGTAGGCCCTGGTGGTCGAACCCGCATGGAACGCTGATACCCGGGAGTCCGGCGACGTTCACCGGGATGGTGCAGACGTCAGACAGGTACATCGCGAGGGGGTCGTCGGTACGGGCACCCATCTTGAACGCCACGGTTGGCGAAACTGGCGAGGCGATCACATCCACTGATGCGAATGCGTTGTCGAAGTCCGCCTTGATGAGCGTCCTGACCTGCTGGGCTTTGCGGTAGTAGGCGTCGTAGTAGCCCGAGGACAGTGCGTAGGTGCCAAGCATGATCCGTCGCTTCGGTTCGTTCCCGAAGCCTCGCTGACGGGTGGCGTCCATCGCACGGGTCATGTCGACTTCATCGAGTGCGGCAAGGCCGTACTTGATGCCGTTGTACCGGGACAGGTTGCTGCTCGCTTCGGCCGGGGCAATGATGTAGTAGGTTGCGAGGCCGTGTTCGGAGTACGGCAGTGAGACCGGGTGGACGGTTGCGCCGAGGCTAGTGAGGGTCTGGATGGCCTCGCGGACGAGTCGCTCCACGTCCGGTTCCATGCCCGCGGTGAAGTACTCGGCGGGAACCCCGATGCGGAGCCCCTTGACGCCGTCCCGGATCGTCGAGCGGTAGTCTGGCACGGCGAACGGCGCAGTCGTGGCGTCCATCGGGTCCGCGCCAGCGATTGCCTGGAGGACCATCGCCGATCCCTCGACACCGATCGAGAACGGCCCCACTTGGTCAAGTGATGACGCGAAGGCGACGACCCCATAGCGTGAGACCCGACCGTAGGTAGGCTTGAGCCCGGTCACTGAACACAGGGACGCCGGTTGGCGGATTGACCCCCCGGTATCGGTACCGAGCGAGAGGATGGCCTGGCCCGCGGACACGGCGGCGGCGGATCCGCCTGATGACCCACCCGGCACGCG
The DNA here is from genome assembly GCA_945907765.1 of Thermoflexus hugenholtzii JAD2. Lineage (GTDB taxonomy): Bacteria > Chloroflexota > UBA11872 > UBA12225 > UBA12225 > UBA12225. The sequence goes on from CAMDTO010000004.1 coordinate 38,591, forward strand.
GCTGACGTCCCAAGGGTTGTGCGTTGGGTGGTAGCCGGAGTTCTCGGTACTGGACCCCATGGCGAACTCATCCATGTTCGCCTTCCCGACGAAGACAGCGCCGGCCGCGCGCAAGCGGGCCACGACCGTGGCGTCGTATGGCGGAATGAAGCCTTCGAGGATGCGTGATCCCGCCGTCGTCTGGACGCCGGTGGTGCAGAAGAGGTCCTTGAGGGCGACTGGAATGCCGGTGAGTGGAGGCGTTGCGCCCGGATCACTGCCACCCAGCGCGACATCGGCGGCGCGCGCCTGCGCCAGCGCCTCGTCGGCGGTCACGGTAATGAAGGAGCGCACCTGGCTCTCCGTGCGTTCGATCTGGCCGAGGACGGCGTGTGCCAGTTCGGTCGCGGAAATCTGCCTGCGGACCAATAGGTCCCGGGCTTCGGGCGCAGTCAGTGCGGTCAGGTCGCCGGATATGCCCACCAGGTGTTCCCTCGTCACGTGCATGTGTCGGGTGTGACCAGCCGGTTGGCCGGGCGCGCCCATGAGTCCGAATTCTCCTACCATCCCGTGCGCCGCGATTGCCGGTCAGAATGCGCCACCTCCTGCCCCGTCCCCCTTGCGACTGGAGAGAGGAGTGAGTGTCGCGTGCATGGGGAAGGCGCTTATGTCTCGAGTACCGCCTGCACCCTGAAGAAGCCATCTTCCTGCCGAGGGGCGTTGGCGAGGACCTGTTCACGGGGAAGAGACGGCCGTGCGACATCGTCCCGCATGACCGAATGGATATTGAAAACCTGGGCGGTCGGCGAGATCCCCGTGGTGTCAAGTGCATGCAGGGCCCGGAAGTGTTCAAGGACATCGGACAACTGTTCCGCGAACCGCGAACGATCCTCGGCGGTGATCCCCAATCGGGCGAGGGTTGCGACGTGGTCGACGTCTTCGGGGGTCAGGTTCATAGTCCGAACCTCAAGCTGTCGACGCCTTTGCTTCTAGTTGCTTCGCTCATGGTGCTTCCGGTATGCAAGTGATCGTATCTCCGGCCCCGATGGGGACCGCTCGGCCGCCAGTCCCAGATTCACCTGCGCCTGGACTGGCCCGGACGTGTGGTTTGCCCTGGACGGCGACCCGGCTCAGGATTCGCTTGGTCGCGACCTAGATGACACCGGTCCTTCCCGGCACTGGCCGTCTCGGTTACCCGGTATCGTGTCCCTAAGGGTACCGTGAGGCCGCCATGTCCGCGGCTATTCCGGTCACCTATCGTCTGGCCGGCCGGCCGACGCTCCGAGTGCGTCAGAACAGCGCCGGGGTGGGGGTGTCGTGCCCACGCCTCAATTCGTCGCCCAGTCCAGTTGCTGGGTCAGAAACCTTTCGAATACGGGTCGGGGTCGTTTCCGCTGGCTTCGTTGCCAATGGTCCCCATAGAGGACGCCCGATGGTGTTCGATTTCCTCGCCGTGGGCGATTGCCCACGAGGACAGGGCGGAGACCGGGTCGATGAGCGTGCGCCCCAACGGGGTCAGTTCCTACTCGAACGGTGGTGGGACGTCGGGGAAGATGGTTCGTCGCACGAGGCCGTCACGCTCCAAACTCCGCAACGTGAGCGTGAGCATTCGCTGCGAAATCCCAACGACGATCCGGAGGTGTTCACCAAACCGGAAGATGCCCTTTGCGAGGATCCGGACGATGAGCAGAGACCACTTGTCACCGAGAAGTGCAAATGTGTCCCGGATGATCCGGTACTCTGCCGTCTGCCCGAACTGCGCTAGTCGGTCCCGCGGCGCACTGGCGGGTTGGCAGTCCGTAACGGCGAACCACCCAGACAGGTTGACTTGTGCCCCATCGTTCCCTCCGTGTGCCGTAGGCACCTTCTTGTGCCGTCTTGCGGTTGCCAGACCCATTACCGACAGTTTGGTTAGTCGTAAAGAGTCACCCATGCATGGTAGGGAGCTCGTGGCGTGTCAGCAAGCGAGGGCTAGAAAGCGGCTGAAGGACGAGGCGTGGCAACAGGGTTGATGGCAAAGGTTGGCGCCATCTTGCGGGCAATCTGGGGGATCCTGCACATCTGGGTCGGATACGAGGGTGTCCATCGATACACGAGTGCGGGCGTCCGGGGACAGTGGTCGACGCTGATCGGTGGGAAGCGAGCGTACCGCGGGAAACCTTCCAATACGCCACGGATGCGGCGACCGCCTTCGCGCAGTCGCAACTGATCCTGAACTTCTGCCTTGACGTCGGCGGTTACGGCGTCCTCGGCCTGTTCATCGCGTGGATGATCTGGGCGCATGCCTCGTGGATGGCGTACCTGATCGGCCTCGTTGCAATCGGGATCGGCGATCTGGCGTTCCTGTTCGCACTCGTGACGTCGGGGGTGATCGAGTATTCGTTCGCGGTCTTTCTCGGACCGTTGGTCTGGTTCATCGCCGTTGTGGTGACGCCAGTCGGACTGCCTTCGTTGCGTTCAAGCCGGACGACGTAGTGGCCGCGTGGCACGGGTCAGAGGTTGCCGGTGAGGACTTCTGGCCCGGTTGGCCCCGGCGATCCTTGGGCAGGTTCGCGGGTTACCTGAACCAGTTTCACGCGGTTGAGTGACTGCCCGTGGAGGTCAATGACCAGGAACCCCTGTCCTTGATGGTCGACAGTGAAGGTGCCACCGCTGAAGCGTCCAGCACCGTCGATGAGAGCGGCCCACAGTTGGTAGCAGGACCCTTCCCCAGTCGTGGGCAGGTTGTAGGTGATCAGGACGGCGCGATTGCTTTCCGGGATGACCGCGAGGCGTCCGGTAGACCGGGGGGCACGATCGGTTCCCGCGAGGGTCCGGGTGACGGCACCGGGGTGGTAGACGAGGATGAGGGTTTCGGCAAGGCGAGAAGTAACCAACGCATTCTGCGTCTTCTGCGAATGAAGAAGCGTCGAGTATCCAAGACTGGCTATGCACATCGCGAGTGACCCAACGGTCACGATGGCCCCGACGCGCCGGTGGTTGAACCATGCAATGAGCGGCGAGAACGGACTTGCGTCGCGTGATGCGCCTTGGTGCGTGCCACTCATCACCGCAGTTGAGATGCGTACCTGCCGGATAATGGCACGACCAAGGTGCTCGGGCGGGCTGATCTGCTTCGCAGTCCCGGCGAGGGTCTCGATAACCGGTTCGAGCGACTGCGTCTCACGCTGGCACTTCAGGCACCACCGGAGGTGAACCTCGAAGGGCGCCCGATCAGCGGTGGGCATTGAACCGATCAGGTAGTGCATGACATCGCCGGGACACTCGACGGGGCGGGCAGTGCTGACCGCGGACCCGAGGTGGGATTGAACGATGCGTGACAGACGCGCCAGCACGCCGGGTTCGCGCCATGAAGGCGGTCCGGTCATCGCCACGGGTTGGCCTCTCGAGGGTGCCCTAGTTTCATCGATCAGTGCTCGTCATGACGCTGGGATGCGACGCCGTGTTGGGTCCGGAAAGCGACGGTGCTCCTCGGGCGGGTTGTGGTCGGCGCGCAGGAACTCCCGAAGCTTTTGCAGTGCAAGACGCATCCTGGTCTTGATTGTCCCGAGAGGCTCCTGAAGCTTGGCGGCAATTTCGGGTTGCGAAAGCCCTCCGAAATACGCAAGCTCGATAGGGCGACGTTGTGCCACTGGCAGGTGTTGAAGCGCCCGCCGCACCGCTTCGCGGGTCTCTGCAAGTGCAGCTTCGTGGGCGGGATCACCATCTGGCGTTTCGGCAGTTGCCAGAACGATGTCGATGTCATCGTGCTGCCCCCGGGCGCGGCGTCGACGAAGTTCGTCAATCGCACGGTGATGGGTGATGGTGAGGAGCCATGTGAGGAGCCATCCGCGCTTGGAATCGAACTGATCTGCACGCGTCCAGAGGCGCATGAAGACTTCCTGCACCACTTCCTCGGTGGTTTCGTCGTCTCGCAGAAGCCTCCTGGCCAGCGAGTAGACCGGACGCGAATAGCGGTTGTAGACCGCTTCGAGTGAGGCGACGTCACGTATGGCAATCCTCTGTGCAAGGGAATCATCAGCGTCGTCCACTCCCCCGACCCGTGACGCCTTGTATCCGGACGCTGTGCTCGCGTCATCGTCGTTCTGGTCGGGACCGTTCCGTGAGTCGCGTTCACTAGACATACGTGTCTTGCCACCGCTGCGGATTGGCGGCCGACGAGGAACGGACTCTTGGCATCAGCTCTCTACCCCCAAGCCCCGAGACCCCTGTTCGGCAGCCCAGTTGTGTGCCTCCCAACCGATGCACCTCCCCGGGTGCAATGTGAGACGGTTGAAGTGGCTCTGGAAGGATACGGACGATACGGCCAGAGGGATTGGGCCGGTCTGGGTACGTCGAGGCGTGAATGTAGGTCACAGGGCATCACGGGATACGGGTCAACGGTGCGAGGCCAGTGGACAGCTTCTTGACCCCGACGGTGTCGAACTTCACCTGGATCATGACTTCGGTTCCGCGCCCCGGGTCTATCTGGATGACTGTGCCATCCCCGAACGAGGGGTGACGGACACGTTCGTCGAGACCGTAGGTCGGCGAAGGCGGGGCGGGGGGTGCCGGAGGTGTCTGGGCCTGTCGGATTCCCGGAGTGAGGTCGCTAGCCCGCCGCAGTCCAGGAATGTTCTCCAGTCCGGTTCGCAGTGGGGTCGGGGCGGGACCGTTGAATTCTTGGATGTTGGGAATCCCAGGTCCGGAGGGTCCCGATGATGGCTGGCGGGACGCGGAAGGACCGCCGACCCGAGTGGCCTGTCCGGACCATGGCCTGATTGGGGTGGGGGCACCGGGCGGGGGTGGACGGTGAGGATCGACGGGGCGAAGCGATCCATTCGACGGCGAACCTGTGGCCGTGCCGCCGCCCCAGGATCCGGCAGCGCGTGACGCGCCGTGGCCGGGCCACGCGCCGGACTGCATCGCCATGACCCGCGCTGCATCGAGGCGGAAGCCATTGCCATCGACCCACCGGACGAGTTCACCGGGAAGTTCCCCGAGGAATCGCGAGGGATCGTTTTCGACGAACAGGCCGCGGAATGAACGCGAGCGGCAGCCGACGAGATAGAGCGACTGCATCGCCCGCGTGATCCCGACGTAGCAGAGGCGTCGTTCCTCGTCGATATTGCCTTCCTCAAGGGCGCGTGAGTGCGGAAAAATGCCCTCTTCCATGCCGACGATGAAGACCGCGGGGAACTCAAGCCCTTTCGCGGTGTGGAGGGTCATCAGGGTCACCACGTCATCACGTGGTCCGGCCCGGATGGTGTCGGCATCCGAGACAAGGGCTGCATTCTCCAAGAAGAGCCGTAGTCCCTCATCGGCACCCGATGCCCCGTACTCAGTGACGACGGACTTGAGTTCCTGGACGTTCTCCCACCGTTCCTCGCCGTTGTCGTCCCGGTGTTCGAGAAGGTACTCCCGGAAGCCGGTCCGCGTGAGGAGGAGGTCGAGGAGGTCGGGGAGTGAAAGGGTGCGGAGGCCCGTGATCAACGCATTGAGGTCGCGGGCGTAGGCGAGGAGGAGTTCATGGGCGCGACGGTTCCACGGCAGAGGTCCCAGAACCCCTGACCGTTCATACAGGTCTGGTTCTACCGCGCCAGTTATCAATGGGGCAGGACGTTCCGTGACTTCCGCACGCAGCAACGAGATCAGACCATCGACGACTGGCATCGATGTCTTGGCCACCCACGCGACGAACTTGTCGATGGTGGTGTCGCCAAGGCCTTTGCGTGTCGCGCCGGCACGCCTGAATGCATCCGCGTCGTATGGGTTGACCAGGAGATGCAGGTAGGCGATGACCTCCTTGATCTCCCGCCGATCATAGAAGCGAGTACCTCCAACCATCTGGAACGGCAGGCGACGGCGTACCAACTGTTCCTCGAGGACGCGAGACTGCGCGTTGGTTCGGTAAAGGATTGCGATCTGGCGGTAGGCGATGCCCGTGCCGACGAGGCGGTCAATCTCCCGGATCACGAACTGGGCTTCGTCAGTCTCGTTACCGGCCACGACGCCGGTGATCGGGTCACCCTTCCGGTTTGCCGTCCACAGTTCCTTGGCGTGGCGTTTCGTCAGACCGGCCTCGATGGCTTGGGCGGCGACAAGGATCGTCTGGGTCGACCGGTAGTTCTGTTCAAGACGGACCGTGGTGCACTCGGCGAAGTCCTGTTCGAACTGCAGGATGTAGCGGACGTCAGCGCCACGCCATCCATAGATCGCCTGCGAGTCGTCACCTACCACGGTGAGGTTGCGGTGGTCGCCGGCGATGGCCTTGACGAGGCGGTATTGCGCTTCGTTGACGTCCTGGTATTCATCGACGAGGACGTGCCGGTACCTGTTGGCGTAGCGTTGCCCAACGTCCGGGAAATTCTCGAGCAACTGAAGCATCAGGTTAATGAGGTCGCCGAAATCGACCGCGTTGGCCGCCTCGAGGGCGTCCTGGTACCGCCGGTAGAGGGTTGCGACGGCGGTCTCGAAGGGGTTGTGGGCCTCACTCGCGCTGGCGGCCTGCGCCGGACTGACCAGTCGGTCCTTCAGTCGACCGATCGCACCCAGGACTGCGTTCGGGCTGACCAGCTTCGGGTTGAGGCCGGCCTCGGCGAACTGCCTCTTGAGGACGCGCAATTGATCGTCGGTGTCGTAGATGGTGAAGTTCCGGTCGTAGCGCCGACCGAGTAGTTCGATCTCCGCGCGGAGAAAGCGGGCACAAAGTCCGTGGAAGGTTCCCATCCTGACCTGACGTGCCTGATCCTCGCCGGTAAGTTCGGTCACGCGGTGGGTAAGTTCGCGAGCTGCCTTGTTGGTGAATGTGACGGCGAGGATTTGCCACGGTGGGATCTGGCGTTCCCGGATGATGTAGGCAATCCGGTAGGCGATGACCCTGGTCTTGCCCGATCCGGCGCCTGCAAGGATCAGCAAGGGACCGTCCCCGTGTGTGACGGCGTCCATCTGGGGTGGATTGAGTTGGGTGGCAAGGAATTGCCGGATGTCCGTTGATGGTGCCGGCATGGGAGTGGGTTCGTACGTACGTTCCATATCGGGCCTGTGCCACTAGTCTACGGGTCGCTCCCGCAGTTTCCGGGGAGAGATGTTAACCGTCCCGGTCGAGTCGGCGGGTTCGCGTGACGGTGCGTACACTGCGAAGGCCGGTCAGGCAGACCCTTGCCGAGGGTGCCATTGCCGGTGCGGACGGTGGGTTCGCAAGAGTGTGACGGGTGAATGAGGGAGTTCCGGTGGCGACGACGATTGCGCATGGGGCGCTGATGCAGGCCGCGTTTTTTCTTGGTCCGAACCAGATGGAATTGCGCGAGGCTCCGGTGCCGGTGCCCGGTCCGGGAGAGGTCCTTCTGAGGGTCAACGCCTGCGCAGTGTGCGGAACCGACTTGCGGATCCTCGGTGGAGGCAAGACGCGTGGCGTCTACCCGCCGCGGGTGCTCGGGCATGAGATTGCGGCGCACATCGTTTCCTTTGGCGACGGCGCAGAGACTGTCGTTGGACTGCCTGTCGGCCAGCGGGTGGTCTTTCCTCCAGGGATTACGTGCGGCGCCTGTCGCTTCTGCGTGATCGGGATGGAAAACCACTGCAAGCGGCGTGAAGCCTTTGGCTACAAGTACGACGGCGGGTTTGCCGAATACATGGTTGTCCCGGCCCATGCGGCACGTCGGGGAATCCTCATGGCTATCCCGGGCACGCTTGCCGATGCCGAGGCGTCGCTTGCCGAACCGCTGGCGTGTGTGGTGAATGGGCAGCGAAAGAGTCAGGTGGGTGTCGGGGACGTGGTCGTGGTGGCGGGGGCCGGTCCGATCGGCCTGATGCACGTTCAGATGTCCCGTCTGGCTGGGGCACGGTCCATCATCGTGAGCGAGCCATCGACCGCGCGACGTGAACAGGCCATGGCGATGGGCGCGACAATGGCTCTCGATCCGACCCATGATGAAGTCTTGGATGTTGTGCGTTCGGTAACCCGGGGAGATGGTGCCGACGTGGCGATTGCCGCCATCGGTGTGCCGGGCCTCGTGCACGACCTGTTGCGGTGGGTGCGCCCCGGGGGACGGGTGAATCTTTTCGCAGGGTACGCCGGGTCTGGTGATGCCACGATCTCGGCCAACGTGATCCATTACGGCGAACTGATCGTCACCGGTACGAGTGCGTGCACGAGTGAGGATTTCCGGGTGGCGCTGAACCTTCTGGCGAGCGGCCGGTTCGATGCGTCCTCCCTGGTCTCGCACCGGTTCCCTCTTGCGCAGGTGCAGGAAGCCTTCGATGTCACCCGCCGAGGCGAAGGACTTCGCGTGGTTGTGACGCCGTAGTCGGCGATGGTCCGGCGTCCAAATATGCCAAGTCGGTCATTCGGGGAGGTCCTTGCGGAACTCGCACACCGCGATCTCCCGAATGAATCCAGAGCGTTCGTTGATGGAGATCATTCGCGGGTTGTGCTGACTATTCCACGTCCGGATTTCCGCGATGCCTTGTACCCGTGCCCATTCGATGCCCGCCACTTTGAGGGCTGTCGCAACGCCCAGGCCACGCGCGTCGCGGGTCACTCCGGTCAAGGCTTGCGACAGGATGTGGGGAAGTCCGGGCACGCGACGCAAGTACGTGAGGCCGATGTACTCCTCGTCCCGGCACGCGATCAGGAAGGCTTCCGGGATGGTCGTCGGGTGATCGGTCACTTGCTAGGCAAAAGTTTCGATCGAGACTGCATTCGCTTTGACCGGTCGGGGTACGTCGGCTTCAATCCCGGCATGGAGGTCGTGAAGCCTTTCGATGCAGTCGGGAGTTCGCGTTCGCTCGTTCGCCAATGTTCTGATGGTCATGCCGGCGGCGTCGGTCCGGGCACGTTCACTGGAGGACCGTGACGGGTCGAACATCGTGACATCGAGGTGCGATTCCCATAGGCGGTGCGTTTCTTCGAACCCGTGTTTCTCAAGGAAGGCAATGCTGCCGACCGCGTTCGCCTTCGCCGCCCCGACCAGTTCGCGCGCACCCAGCGGTTTCAGGAACACCTCGGCATGCCCAAGCAGGCGTGTCCCCCATTGCTTCCGTTGGTAGCTTGGTGAGACGAGGACGCTGTACCGGTTTTGGTCGAACTGATTGGGCACGCGCCTGACATCGCAGCATCCGATCACGTCGCCGACGTCGGATACTGCCACCCACCGGTGGGTGCGATACGTGTCTCCGGGCCATCCCGCATCCTGGGCACGGAGTGCCTCGACGGTCAGCCCGTCCTCACCTTCAATCTTGTTGACGATTCGAACCGTCTCCGGGTAGCCGTCACCCGAGGCATTGGGGTCCCGGATCATTCCTAAGGCATTTCCATTTGGTGATCATAGGCCACTGCAGAATTCGCGCTGCTCCCGACTTGCTGGGATCACTCGCTGTCGTCTACCGATGAGGCGAAGGCATCGCGGACAACCGTGGTAACGATGGACGCGCGGAACCCACGACGGGCGAGGAACGATCCTAGACGTCGCGAGAATGCGTCCCGGCCCAAACCGGCAAGGGATCCGACCCGTCTCTCGATGGCGGTCCTGGCACGGGTCAACTCCTCGCCATCGTCGACGACGGCGAGGCTGATGGTCTCGGGGGCGACGCCACGTTGCGCCAAGTCATGGCGAATGCGAACCTCGCCATGCAGGCGGTGTTCACGCCGGGTTGCAACCCACGCATCGGCGTATGTCCCATCGTTCAGGTATCCGAGTTCGAGCAATCGTGTCACGGTATCGGTGACCACGTCGCGGTCGAAACCGGCGCGTGTCAATCTGGTTCGCATCTGCTTCACGGTATGCGCGCGTGAGGTGAGGGCGTCAAACGCACGGGCGGAGGCACGAGGACGCTGGTCACCAGCCGGTTCGATTGGCGGACCATTTGCGTCACGGCGTCGGCGGGTGCCGGGTGACCGAGCCCCAGACCGAGTCCGACCCAGCGGTGATTCATCGGTACTTGGTCTCCCCCTGGTATCTGCACTCCAAGACTGCTGCCCGACGACTTGGACAGGACTGATGTGCGATTGAATGAAGGAAATGCAGTCACCCTGTGGTTCATCCGACCAAGGGGAGAGGTCTGAGATGGAAAGTGGAATGGGGGCGGGTGCGTCCGGGTCGCGTCGGGCACGCATGAAGCGTCGGCGGATCATTTCGAACAAGTGTACCATGATCGAGGTACAGATGTTCTAATCGCCCATGGCATGAGGGTTGGCGACGCCGTCGTGCCGCGGTGTTATCTGGTGTCTCGGTGGGAAAGGATGTCTCGGAGACGCTGGTACCTCGCGAAGACGCGCGTGGGCGGTTCGACCGGTTCCATCCACTCGCGCGTGCGGTTCCATCCCCCGGGATAGGTCTGGTGCAGGCGGGTGCGGCTTCGAAGGATTGGCCTGAGGCCCCGAAGTGCGGCGATGCGTCCGCGAAGCGGACTCAGGTCACGGCGGGTGACCATCGTGTAGGGCAAGGATGCGAGGTCGTAGCCGATGATGGCTGGCAGGTATTCCAGAAGCCCGGGTGCCGGGTAGCACCGCGCGATTGTCCAGACCTTGTTTCGCCCCAGGTGCCAGTTCTTGAACGGAGATCCCTCTCCGGCGCTGGCAGAGTGAGCGTGACGGACCACCGACGAGGGGGTGACGACGCTCTCCCATCCCGCGAGTCGGGCGCGCCACGCGAGGTCGACATCCTCGAGGTACATGAAGTACGACGGATCGAAGCCACCAAGTTGGCGAAGCATTGCCCGGCGGTAGAGGGCGGCACCTGCGCTTGCGCCGAAGACGGGGACTGGTGGCCCCGGTTTGACGCGGGGTTCGCCGGATCCACGATCCCAGGCGATGCCGGCACGGTCGATCCGGATCCCCGCAGACTGGATCGTGTCCGGGTCGTGGGCAAAGACCATCTGGCTTGCGACGCTGCCGATCCGCTCGTCCTTTGCAGCGCTTGTGACCAAGGCGTCCAACCATCCTGGTTCGGGGACAGTGTCGTTGTTCAGGGTCACGACAAACTCGCCTCGCGCTTCACTGGTGGCGCGATTGTTGGCTGGGGCGAACCCCTCGTTCGTGGGGTTGCGGATCAGTCTGACCCGGGAATCCCGGGACGCGAGGTCGGCGATGACTTCGGGAGTGCCATCACGAGAGTCGTTGTCGACAACGATCACCTCGAACCCACCGGGTGCCTCTTGGGCAAGGAGGGCAGGCATCAGTCCGTCCAGATGGGTCCGGCCATTCCATGTGACGATGATTACCGTCGTTCGTGGGTTCACTTGTGCACCTGACTGAGTTCCGGGCCTGGCGGAGAGGTGTGCATCAGAGGTTGCCTGCCGCTCATCTTGCCGTCACCAGATCATCGCCGGCGGGCGTCGACTGGACGGTACACTGGTGAGGGTAGCGATTGGCCCGTCCGGAAGGCGCGTCTGGTCGCCGATGACACAGGAGCGACCGGCATGTCTGACGAGGTGGACGCGCCGATTGCGCGCATGATGATGAGCGTGGCAGGCCACTCCATCGTTGCCTACGTCCAGATGCGGGCAATGGCCGAGGTGCTGATTGCCAAGGGCTTCTTCACACGCGAGGAACTGGAAATCCAGTTCGAGACGATGCGCGTGCGCGAACTTGCTCGCACGATCGACGAGTGGTTCACGCCCGACATCGCCTATCACGTGAAACTTGCATTTGAATCCGAGGCGGCCCACGCAGAAGTCGATGGTGTAGCGCCTGCCGAACCGGACGAGGTCGCGCGGGCACGTGCGATGCAATCGGACTGACCTCCCGGGTGCGTCTCGCGGTACCCGCACATTTGCCGCACCGTTCGATGCTAGTGGCGAGTACTACCAAGCGCAGCGTTCGTATGGCAGGGGGACGGGGATCGGCGAATGAGTGGGATCCCGACGTTGGTGCCCACGCCCGCGCTTTCAGCATCTGAAGACGGTCCCAATGTACCTCTACCCGGGCTGACTGGGGCGGGTTCATCAGGTGGATGGGGTGGATCCAACGGGCGGGCGGGGATGCCCGCGGACCCGATGGGGGGCGACACGCCTTCTAATCAGGGGCGATGGGGTGGGCCAAGCGAACGGTCTTCAAATCAGGGGCGATTGGGAGGGGTGGTCTCGGTTTTCCGCGAACTCTGGCACTACCGTGATCTGCTGAGAAGTCTCGTTTCACGTGACCTTGCGGTGCGGTACCGACGATCCGCCTTGGGGTTCGTCTGGTCGCTTCTGAACCCACTGCTGATGATGCTTGTCTTCACGATCGTCTTCCAGGTCGTGAAGCCCCAGTCGGTGCGGAACTATCCGCTGTTTGTTCTCGCCGGGCTGTTGCCTTGGAATTTTCTTGCCGGGGCAATCAGTGGCGCCACGCGCAGTGTGACTGGAAATGCCCACCTGATCGACAAGGTCTATTTCCCGAGGGAGATCCTGCCACTCTCCGTGGTGATTGCGAACCTCGTCAACTTCCTATTGAGTTTGGCCGTGTTCCTCCCACTCGCGCTGCTGCTTGGGGCGCGGTGGAACGGATGGATCTTCGCCTTGCCTCTCGTGATCCTGATCGAGGTCATGATCGTTACGGGCATCTCCATGATGTTGGCGGCGCTCAATGTCTTCTACCGGGATACGGAACAGGTCCTCGAGGTTGCCTTGACCGCGTGGTTCTTCCTGACGCCGGTCTTCTACGAACTCGAGTTGCTGCCGAACCAGTTCCTCGGCATTGACGTGTGGCGATTGGTCTACACGCTGAACCCGATGGCGACGCTGATAACGGACTACCGCTACGTGATGCTATACGAGACGCCGATCATCCGGCATACGCTGATACCGTTCGTGATCGGCATCGCGCTGCTTGGTGCAGGGTGGTGGGCGTTCCGCCGGGTTGCCCCAGCGTTCGCCGAGGAGGTCTGACCGCACCATGGCGCGTGTCGCAGTGCGGTGTGAAGACGTCCGCAAACGGTTTGTGATCCGGCGCGGGCGCGCCCGAACCTTTCAGGAAGCCGCCCTGGCCCTCTTCCAGGGTGGACAGGCGTTTGGGCAACGTGACGAGTTCTGGGCCCTGGACGGGGTCTCCTTCTCAGTCGAGGCGGGACGGACACTCGGGATCATCGGGCGCAATGGTGCCGGGAAAAGCACATTGCTCAAGCTGCTTGCCGGGACGATGCAACCGACATCGGGACGGATGATCGCCAATGGCAAGGTCTTCGGCCTGCTCGAACTGGCGGCTGGGTTCCATCCTGACCTGTCGGGTCGCGAGAATGTGTTCCTGAATGGCGCATTCCTGGGACGTTCGCATAGCGACATGGCGAAGCGCCTTGACGAGATCATTGCGTTCTCGGAACTCGAACAGTTCATCGACCAGCCGGTCAAGCACTACTCCTCGGGCATGTACATGCGTCTCGGGTTTGCGGTGGCCCTCTCGGTTGAACCGGACATCCTGATCGTGGACGAGGTGCTTGCCGTTGGCGATGCTGCGTTTCGTCAGAAATGCCTTGCGGCGCTGGCGACTGCGAAGGCGCAGGGACGGACGATCCTGTTCGTCACGCACGACCCGGGTGCAGTCCGCCGTTTCTGCGACGACGCGGTTTGGCTGGAACGAGGCAAGGTGCAGGCGGCCGGTCCCGCCCTCGACGTGCTAAGGGCGTACCTCGCAACGACAACGACCCACGGCACCGGTGTTGTTCCGGAAGGGCCCCCAACTGACCCATACGGGACGCCGCGTGGACCAGTCGCGCTTACCGGTGTCGACCTCCTCGAAAATGGTGAGGGCACGCAGACGCCATTCCGCGATGTGCGGACGGTCCGCGCGCCGGGCGATGTGTGGCGGATGCGACTTCGATACTCGGTGCGCGAAACGGTGTCTGGGGTGTCGTTCGGTGTGGCGGTGCATCGCGACGGTGGCACGTACGTTCTTGGGGCCGGATCGACTGGGGCAAGGCATGACCTCCTGGTGGGCGATGGCGCGGTGGTCGTGACGACTGAGGGCCTCCCGTTGGCACCCGGCCTGTACTCCGTTTCGGCCGGCCTCTGGTTGGATGGCGCTTCACCGGAAGATGGCGATCCGCCAGATCACCGCCTGACACGGGCGGCCAGTGTCGCCGTCGAGAAGCCTAGGATCTTCACTGCCGGACTGCTCGCCCCACGACTTGAGTGGGAGTGGCCCGACGATGCGCTTGTCCGGACTGACCCCACACCCTCCATGCCGACACACGAGTCGCGAACGGGTCGCGGGTTTCACGGGCGGTTCCTTCCGGCACCATCACGACTGACAGTCGGCGGTGGCGAGGATGAATTCCTTGGACCAGGATGGCACGCACCAGAAGATTGGCCTCCGGCGATCAGATGGACCGGCTGGATTGATGGTGACGGTGGTTGTTTGGGTGCGACTGCTGACGCAGATGCCGGCGGACGCCTACTTCTTCACCCTTCTACAACCGGGGCTGTCGCTGGTGATGCCCACGGCCGAAGCAGGCAGGCGCTTTCCCCGGTTGCGACGGGAAAGGGAAGCATGCGGCGATTGCCGGTCGGGACGATGTTCCTGACGCAGGATGAGTGGGCAACGGCGCTTGGAGTGACCCTGTGCAGACCCCACGCGCGTGCCGATGATGCTGACCCGGTGATCGTGACGATCCGGGTGGACGGTGGACAGGTCGGACGTCTGACCCTCGGCGCGGCGCTCCTCGAACCTTATACCTTCCCGATCGAACCAGTGGATACCCCGCGCGAGATCACGGTTTCCATCGAGGTGGAACGACCGGTCCTGCTTGACCCCGCCGGGACCGATCGTCGCATCCTCGGGGTTGCGGTGCGTGAGGTCTGGGTCGAATGACGGCCACGGGCGAGACCGGTACGGTGCTGCCGTTCGTCACCGTGGTTGTCCTCAACTGGAATGGGCGACGCCTGCTTCCGCCGTGCCTCGAGGCCGTTGCGCAGACGGACTATCCGGCCGGTCGATGGGAGACGGTGGTCGTTGACAATGCCTCGACGGACGGATCCGCCGAATGGGTGGAGGCGAACCATCCGTGGGTCGGTGTACGGCGCAACCCCGGAAACTGGGGATTCGGACGGGGCAACAACCCGGCGATGCGCGATGCGCCGGGTCCGTTTGTGGTGCTGCTGAACTCGGACACACGAGTTCGCCCGGGTTGGTTACGGGCCTTGGTGGACACCATGGAAGCCGAACCGCGCGCGGGCGCCGCGACCGCAAAACTGCTCTTTCCCGATGACGGTGCGAGGCGTTGCCAGATCCAGAACGCTGGTGGGATGCTCCTGCCGGATGGCAGTGGACGGGACCGGGGAACGGTCGTGGATGCCGGGCAAGTCTCGCACCAACCCGACGACGGTCGGTATGACCTGCGGGAAGAGGTCTTCTTCTTCTGCGGGGCCGCCGTCATGTTGAGGAAGGCGGCGCTTGAAGAGGTCGGCTACTTCGACGAACGCTACTTCATGTATTACGAGGATCTGGACCTGTCATGGCGTCTGCGGATCCACGGGTGGACCGTTGTCTTCGCGCCTGACGCCGTGGTCCAACACGAACATGCGGCAAGCAGTGGTGAGTGGTCGCCCCTCTTCACCTACAACGTCGAGCGCAACCGGCCTTTGATGCTGATGAAACTGGCGCCGTGGCGCCTCGCGATGACCGAGGCGGGTCGCTATGTTGCTGAATTAGGCGTGAATGTCGCCCGTGTCGCCTACTGGGCCATCCGGCACCGCCAACCCGGTCCACATGCCTCACGGACACGGATGCAGGCACGCGTGGTGTGGTCCTGGTTGCGTGATTTGCCTGGGGTGTTACGGGATCGTGGTGCCATCAATGCGTCCCGGCTGGTGCCTGATGCGGTGATCACTCAATGGTTGGGTGCGGTCCGGGCACCGGGATTGGCCGGGATCCGTGGGCAGGTCGCGCGTAGCCCAAGAACTGCGTCTGGAATGCGGGTAGGCATCTACAACCAGTTCCTCGCGACGATGGGTGGCGGTGAACGCCACATGGGAATGGCGGCGCAGGTCCTTGCGAAGGCGGGTTTTGAGGTTGAACTCATCACCCATGTGCCAGTCTCGATTGACCGCCTAAGTGCACGATTTGGTCTCGATCTTGATGGCGTGACGGTCCGGACGACACCGTTGCTCCCATTCGATCAATTGCGCGAGTTGACCGCGGAGTACGACCTGTTCGTCAACGCAAGTTTCATGTCATGCCTGCCGACGATGGCGCATCGGTCCATCCTGCTCGTGCTGTTCCCATTTCCTCTTGACATGTCTGCGTTTGGCGGGTTCAAGGCATGGGTCGGGGCGCGCCTGCACCGGCAACTTCTCATCCCGCGCTACGGCACTGGCTTTTTCGGGCCACAGGAACTGGCTGGTAGCCGCTACCGGTTCACGGCGGGGCACGGACAGGTGGTTCTGGAGACTCCGTGGCCGGGGCGCGAACTGGACGCGCGGATCGTGCTTGGCAGTTTCCGGCCGGCGGGGACAACGCCGGTGAGGGTCACGATCACCGCGCGCGCGCCAGGAGATTTACGACCTCGCAGTGATGGGAGAGTGGAGCACGCGTCACGTGAAGAAGGGGGCGAGGTCGTCCTCTGGAGTGGTGACGTTGCGACGACACCCGGCAATTACCAGACGATTGACGCACGCATCCCGGGCCACTTGACGGCCTCCGGATCGGTTGAGATAACCATCTCATCACCGGTGTACCGTCCCTTCGAGAACGGAGGCGATGCGTCCGACCCCGATGACTTTCGCGAACTGGGGGTGGCAGTAGCGCGGGTGATGGTTCGCCATCCGCGCCACCACCTCTATGAACTCCTGTTCGAACGCCTGGTGCCCGAACTTTCGCGCAGGCTGCATGGCCTGCCGGATCCGCGGGCGATGGAATACCTGTCGACCTACGACGCAGTCCTCCCGATTTCCCGGTTCACCGACCTATGGCTGGCGAGGTACTGGTCGGTGCGCGGGACCGACATCCTCTATCCGCCCGTCGATGTCGCGCAATTCACGCCACGGGCGTCCAGGGACCGGATCATCCTAGGTGTCGGTCGGTTCTTCCAGGGAAGCCATAACAAGAAGCACGATGAGATGATCCGCACATTTGGGGAACTCGTACGCGAGGGTGTGCTGCCGGGTTGGGAACTCCACCTCGTGGGCGGGTCCATGCCGGAAGCGCGCCATCAGAAGTACCTCGCCAGATGCCGGGTGCTAGCGTCCGGGTTGCCGGTTCACCTTCACGTTGACGCCCTGGCGGACGTGCTGACCGACCTTTACGAACGCGCCACGGTCTTCTGGCACGCGACTGGGTTCGGAAACGATGAGAACCGGGATCCGATCCTGTTCGAACACTTCGGGATCACCACGGTCGAAGCAATGGCCGCCGGGTGCGTGCCGGTGGTGATCGGAAAGGGTGCGCAATCCGAGATAGTGGCGGACGGAGTGTCCGGGTTCACATGGACGACACGTGACGCGTGGAAGACTATGACGGTCCAGGTTGCGAATGATCCGGCACTCGCCGCGCGACTTCGGGCAGGCGCCCTGATGCGAAGTCGGGACTTTGGTGAGGACGTCTTCGCCGCGCAGTTGCAAGGGATCGTTGAACGGTTCGGTCTTCGGGCCTGTTCCGCTCCATTGTCCGTGCCTAACACGCCGGTGGCGGCACATCCTGCGCCCCAACCCGGTTTCAAATACGCCTCACTCGGAATTCCCGTTCAACTAGAGACCCCCACCACCAACCCCTCCCCCGTTGCGACGGGAGAGGGGAGTACGTTCCCACCGCATCCTGCCGGATACCAGGATGGTTCTCTTGGCCCGACGCTGGAAGGGGGAGCCGGGAATGCCGGGCCCGTGCCGAGTGGGCGCGGGGAGTGATGGGCGACAACCCGCATGCGTGAGGTGCGGTGGACATTGCCGGCCCCGTGGAGTGTCCTACTTGGTGCGGTCCTCGCCGGGTGGTTTGGTGGAGGTGTCGCGACCGGCCAACGCGGGGTAGGGGCAAGTTTTGCGTGGCTTGTGCCAGCACTGATCGTCGGCGCTGGTGGCGGGTTCGCCGTTATCGCTGCGAGTTGGCTTCATCAGCGTCGCGACACGCGCCCGGATGGTTTGGTGACGGTAGTGCCAGGCGGCGGTACCTCAAAACCTTTTCTGTTCTTGGAAGTTGGTGCGCTCGCACTATTGCTTGGCTCGCTGTGGGTCAGTGATAACCTGAATCATGCGTGGGCGACCTTGCCCCGTGTTCGAGGGGCTACCGCGCTGCTGATCGGTACCATCCTAGTTTCGCGGCTGGCCATCGCTGCGGTGGAATGGCGCATTCGGACCGGTTACGGACCAACTCGCGACCAACGGCAATCCGATCCTGTCTTGACGGATGTGGGTGTGCTTCGCCCGTCGGGAAGTGGCCGACATCCAGCCACGGTGACGTTTCTTGTCCTCGGTGGTGCGTTTGCCTTCTTTGTGGCGACGGCGTCCGGCGAACTCGTGACACCTGACGAATGGACGGCACACGGTGCGGCGGTCGGTCTGGTGGAACATGGGCGGCTAGCCGTCTTCGATGGCGAACCCTACCCGTTCACGGTTGTCGGAATTGTGCGTCGGCCTGGTCACCCCGAGGAAGAGTCTTCTGGCCTCTTGTCGAAGTACCCAGTGCTTTCGTCGTTGGCGATTTCTCCCTTTCAGGCAGTTGCGCGGATATTCGGTGCGCCTGAACCACGTACTGCCGGGCAAGGTCCGCTGGCCCACCGTGCACCAGACCTCGTGACACTTGGGTTCGGGCCATTCCTCAGCGCATTGACCGTGATGGTGACCTATCTCATGGCTCGTTCACTTGGGTATCGTGGGGCATCGTCGCTTTTGCCGGCATTGGCGGTTGCCACGGCCTCATTGGTTTGGCCGTATTCGCGCACTGTTCTCAACATGGCACTTCCGGCGGCCCTGACCGGGGCGGCCGTGGCGGTGATCGGGTGCCTGCGTCGCGCAACTGGGGTTGACCGACCCAACCGGGAACCCATAGCTCCTGATTTCGACGCCGGTCGCATGGCTGCCCTCGCCGGCGCCCTCCTCGGCCTCGCCGGGGCGGCGCGGTACGAATATCTGGTCCTCGCCTTGCCACTGTGGGCATTGCTCGCCTGGGTGGTTTTCCAACGCTCCGGACTCGCAGGCGGGGCATTCCTGGGGGGACTGGCGGTGGTGGCCGGTGGCGTGACCGCACTGCCACTTACCCTTGGCTACAACCTGATGCGGACCGGTCAGGCCCTCGATTTCGGCTATGGCGGAGAAGGATTCCTCTCTTCATTGCTGGAGAAGCCGTGGTATGGGTGGTTCGGGCTTCTGTTCAGTCCGGGATGCGGGATTGCCGTGCATGCGCCAATGATGTTCGTTGGTCTCGCGGGGCTCGTCTGGCTCTGGGAGGACGCCCCGGATACGGCCGGTGCGGTTGCAGCCATGGTTGGTCTTGCTTGCCTCTATTACGGAAGCCTCGAGACAACGTGGTGTGCCCAGACAACATGGGGCCCGCGATACTTGGTTGGGGTCGCACCGTTGGCGTACCTCCCCGTCGCGGCGATTGTGAAGCGGATGGGGTGGGCGAAGCGGAGCGACGCTCAATCGGGGGCGAGTGGGCGGGGTGGAATGAGCAGGAACCCTTTTGCCTGGCTTGCGATTGGACTGCCGTGGGCTTTGAATGTCGTGGCAAATGCCTTGGCCATCGTTGTCGACTTCAGTCGGGGATGGCAGGACCATTGGTCACTCGGGGCGACCTACCTGGCGACGACGTGGGTGCCGTACTTCTCGGGGGTCACCGCGCATGTGCGTCTCTCGCGCCTGTGGCTTCGCGGTGGCGATGCCAGCCTTGACATCCACTGGCTACGGGGAGCAGATGGCAACCCCGCAGTTTCCGGTGTCCTGATCATGGCCGGATTGCTCGTGGTTTCGGTGACTTCCTGGGCTGCCGCCTGGCAGGTCGAACGCTTGGCCGACGAAGGTGATGGCCCGGTTACGTGATCGTGATCGGGTACTCATTGTCAGCAGGCTTCCCTCCCGTGACTGTTCAGGCGAGGAATGGTTTGAGGCGTCTGAGTGCCTCGTCGAGGACCGGGCGGGACGTAGCGAAGTTCAGTCGCACGTGTCCTGCGCCCGTCGGCGAGTAGCTGAGGCCATCACTGAGCCCGACCTTTGCGTGCTCAAGCAGGAAGTCGCCCGGCTTCTCCTTGCCCCAGTCGTACGCGCGGACGTCAAGCCACGCCAGGTAGGTCCCCTCGGAGGGGTGATAGGCCACGCGCGGGGCGTGGTCATGAAGGAATGCCGTCAGTTGGTCACGGTTTGCATGGAGGTCAGCAAGCGTTGCCCGCTGCCACGCATCGCCTTCAGGAGTAGTGATGGCGGCGAGCCAGGCCGCTTCGGACAGGACGTTCGGGTACTCCGAAACCAGTCCGTGCGTGATGGCACGCACACGGCTGATCAGCCCCGCGTTGTGGCTGATCGTGATTCCGGTGCTCAGACCAGCGGTGTTGAAGGTTTTGGCCGGGCCGGTCAGGGTGATCGTGCGCATCGCCAGTTCGGTCGAAAGGCTTGCGAACGGGATATACGGTCCGTCGAAGACGAGTTCGTTGTGAAGTTCGTCGCTGACTAGCCATAGGCGATGGCGGAGGACGACGTTGGCAAGTCGTTCGAGTTCGGCACGGCGCCACACCCGGCCGGTCGGGTTGTGCGGGTTGCAGACCATCAGGACCTTGGTGGCCGGCGTGATGACGGATTCGAGGTGATCGAAATCGATCTCGTAGCCATTTGGGCCGGGGACCAGGGGATTGTCCTGGCGTTGGAGACGTGCGGTCGAGATCGCATCGAGGAACGGACCGTACAGCGGGGTTTGCACCACAATCGCGTCACCGGGCGCCGTCAGGGCGCGCGCAGTTGCGTGCAGGCCCGGGACGCACGCCATGAAGACTGCGTTCTCCGCAGGAAGACCATGCAGGCCGTGGCGTTCGCTCAGATGTGTAACCAGTGCTTCCGCTAGGCGCTTGCCACCCTGACCCGGGTACCCGATCCGGTTCTCGGTGATCCGGCGCATGACCGCCTCGGTGATCACTTGGGCGTGAGGCATGTCCATGTCGGCAACCCACATCGGGATCACGTCACGTGGATAGTAGTTCCATTTCCTCGAAAACGTGTCGTAGGGGGCGTCCCACGATACGGAGGGTTCAACAGTAGTCATTTTTTGTGAGGATACGGGTTTGAAAGCATCTGGCTCAGACAGTCCTGTCGGTTCGCACGTGTTCTCCCGTCGATACGGGTCAGGGGTGGGTAGGGGTCTAGGGATTAGACACGGCGAATTGGTGAGGGGCGAACGACGATTAGGAATCCTGCGACCATGATTCCGACGCAACTGAGGGCCAAGCCAAGCCGCGTCGACGGTGGATCGAAGGTCAGTTCGATCACGTGTTTTCCGGCCCGGGCGGGGATCGAGCGACCGAACGGCACGTCTGGTGAACGCACTCCCTGCACCAGGCTCAAAGTGCGAGGGAAAGCTTCCGCAGTCGCCACATCGTCGATCGAAACCCGCCATCCAGGATAGTCGGTGTCCGCGATCACGATCATGGCATCGGATGCAAGGGACGTGGAGATGACCAGACGTTCTGGGTCGTCGGTCACCCACGATGCGGTTCCGGCTTCCGGCGGGACAACCCGAAGGCGCGTTGGAGGCCAAACGGAGCGATCATCAGTGACGGGTGATGGGGTCGTACTGGTGGCGCGCATGCCCCACGGTTCTCGCACCCATGGCTCCATGTCGGCTGGAGGATGCATGGCGAGGTGTGTCAGGTGAACGCGCACTCCCGGGATCGTTGACCGCAACGTGGCGCTCACGATCCCACCCGGAAGTGCTATTGGCAGGGTGGCACGGTATTCGAAGGTGTCGAATCTTCCGCCAACGGCACTGACCATGCGTGTGACCAGTGCAACGGGGGCCTGACCATGCGTCACGATCGTGCGGACATCTGGTCGGTCCCACGCCCATTCGGCAGTTTCGACGCCTGCACGGAGTGGGTAGGTTGCCGTCGTACCGTCAGGGCCGGTTAGGCGGATTTCAGCAGCGGTCTGTCCCTGCGCAACTGCTGAACCTTCCCCGAGAAAAGTGATCGCCTCCAGGAGGCCAGTGAATACCGGGTTGCCGGTTGCCGACCAGATTGGCACTTCCGAACAACAGTCCGCGGTGGCCTGACCGAGGTCAAGGGTGGTCACCCTCCATTCACTGGCAACTCGGGGTGTATTGCTCGAAGTGGCGCCGGCCTCTCCCGTGACGATGGCGCGGACGGCGAGGGGTGCGAGCCCGGCGGTGTCGAACCGGTTGGCCCACAGCCAGTGGTCGTCGTCGTTGCCTGCTTTCGCGAAGGCAGTCGCTGCGGTCCGCAGGATGAGCGGGTTGTAACCCTGGGCGTCTCGGGTCGCCGTGAGGAGACCGAGATTCGGTGGAAGTTGACCAGTTCGTGTAGCGCTCGGAAAGTCACCGAGGAAGTGGCGTGGCAGGTCGTCGCTATGCCAGACAAGTCCGAGATAGCGGTCGTGGCCAATTGTCGGCGCGATCGTTCTTGCTGACGCGTAGGCTGGGGCGTACCAAGCATCTGGGTTGAAAAACACATTCTGTGTCATCAATCGCAGCGATCCGAGATCGGCGATCACTGCAACTGCCAAGAGAGTCCCGGCCTTTGGGACTGGAAGGCGCTGGTTACAAAATAGGATCGTCAGGACGACCAGTCCGAACACAACCGTGTGGAATTCCTGGCCCACGGTGAGGAACGGTGTCCCGGCAATGCGCCAGAGGTTCGTGAGGAGGCGACGGAAGTTGTCGTACCCCTCCGAATGCCAGAACTGGAGGATCATCATCACGGGAAGGGCCGTCAGAAGTCCGCAGATCGTAGCGAAGCGCGTGTACATCAGGGGCGGCGGAGTGGTGGCGAATTGCCTTTGCGTCGCGGGCGGCTCAGAGGGCCTGACTCGTCCCTCGCTGCGCGACTTGTCCAGGGCGTCGATCACTAATGAAGCGAGTGCTGCGAGTGCAAATGCAGTGATGATCCCGAGGCGTGCTGGCAGGTACAGGATGCGAAAGCCCGGCAGCCACGCGTAGAGAAGGCCGAACAGTGGGGTTCGCGTACCCCACGACAGAACGATGGACACCAGGGCCACCCCACCCCAGATGGTCAACCGGTCGTGATGACCCGTGCGCCAGAGGATGGCCGGTGCAGTCACGGCGAGGCAGAGGGCCACAATCCCGACTGAGACCTGTCCACCTTCGACGGCACCTGCCCCGGCAGCTGGGCGAAGCCACGATAGGAGGGTCAGGTACCCGTCACTCCCGAGGCTTTCGAGGGGCCTCGTGGTGGCGTAGGTCGTCTCCGCGACGAACTCGGCACCTGGGATCAGGACTACTGCTGCCATGACCGAAGCAAGCAACCCTGAGGCCACGTAACTCGGGATGAGGTGGCGCAAGCGTTGGACCCATCGTTCATGTGCGCGTCCGTGACCGAGGAGAACCGCGCCACAAATGGTCAACCACGACAGGTAGGCACCGGCAGGCCATCCACTGGCCAGTTGCAATGTCGTGGATGTCGCAAGGAGGCCGATGAGGCGGGCTGACGGTCTGGACAGTGACGCCATATGCAGTCCGGAGAAGACGACCCACGGCATCCAGGCCAGACTGGTGAGTACGACCGGCATCCCGGCGAGGCCCGGCAACCAAGGTGTCAAGGTGAATGTCGCCGTGCCTGCCATTGCGGCAATCGGGCCGACGCGCACGCCATGCCGAAGGCAGAACCACGTGCCGGCAATCGCAATTGAGAGGTGAAACCAGATTGACGCACGTACAGCACCCCAGAGATCCAGGCCTGCAAGCAGCGTCCAGTTCGGGACATACCAGGCGCCTGTGCCGGGATCGGCGGCAAATGGCATACCGCCGCCCTGCCATGGGTTCCAGAAGGGGATGTGCCACAGCGAAAGGCCTCGGGCAAGATGCGCGGCGTTCGGGACGTATTGAAGCATTAGGTCGAGGTTCTGGGGAAGCCGACCTGGTCCGGCGATTGGCCAGAGGTACCACGCGGCGAGAACCAAAAGCGGGATCCAGGCAAACCCTGACCACCACCCCGTCCCGCCCGGTTCATATCCGCTTTGCGTCTTGCGACGCGCACCTGAATAGTGGCGCCGCGGGGTGTCGGAACTCACCACTGCACCTGTAGCCAGTCGAAGACCACCAGCATCGCGGTGACAACCCCGATTATGGTCAGGCGAGAGCGACGGACCACCCCAAGTGTCGATAGCAACTGATTGGTGCAAGTCAGGATTACCCCTTGGAGGCCAAGGAGGACGATTCCCGACACGACAATGACGCCAGTGTGAGATGCATGCGCCGTCCAGATCAACGTCGGCCAGAAGTCGAGACCGAGTCCATATTCAGGGTGAAGTGGGACTGGTGCATTGATTCCAAACCACGTCCACGGCGGGCGCAGGAGGACACCCTGGGTGAAGTCCGGTCGTGATGGCATCACAAGATGGAACGCGTCGGCGCCAAGGAGCCAGATGTTTCCCAGTATGGGACTGAACGGTGGGGCGTACAGCATTGCGGTATCGAGAAGGTCGTCTTCGGGGACTTCGACATGGATGGTGGGGTGTTCTCGGTCGCCCACGTGGCGGAGTTCGTATCCCTTGACGTAGGGAGGCAGTTTCGCCAGGTCAATGTTGAAGCTCCGGAACCCAAAGAAGGCATACCCATCGCGTCCGTAGGTGCCAGGCCATTCGCCACGGGTGTGCCGATCAAGGCGGACCTCCCGCGAGGAAGCGGCTATTCCAGGGGAGATTGGATCAAACGCCATTCCCGACACCACCGCCGTGTCAGGTCCGGTCTGCCGGATAGCCACGGTGACCGGGTTGGCCGGGTCGATGCGGATCACCGCGCGAACCCAGACGCCGTCGTCCAGACCCTGGTCGAGGTCAATCCGGCGCGTATCGATCGCGTCGGTGATCGTCATCGTTTCCGTCCGCCCCTGCCGGTCCCAGTCGATGACATAGAGGCTCAGGGTGACGTCCCGGAGGATCGGCGCCTCGCTATCCGGCGCGGTGATCGTCACCGAAGCATCCGGAAGCCCCCATAGGTACCCGAGGCTGCGTGACCTGCCGGTTTCCGGATCAGGGTCGCGGAGTGCCAAGACAAGGCGGTCCCCATCGCGCGCATCCCAGTAATCCTGGCCTCCGTACGTTGCGCCGAACCGCGTCATGGTTGGCACCACATGGCGGCGAACCATCGCCGGGTATTGCTCGGGATGCTTGGCGATGGCGATCACCTGGATTGCGACAGACAGAGTTGCCAGGACGCCCAAGATCACACGTCCGGAACGGCGCGTGATAACCGTGTCAACGACTGGTGCGGTAACGAGCGTCAACCATGGGACGGTCATCAGCAGGTAGCGGGGTCCCCATGATCCGCCATGCCAGACGAGTTTCATGCTGTAGAGCAGGATCGTGACGACTGGAAACACCACCGTCAGCGCGGATCCAGAGAAGCGATGGCGCCTGACCCAAAGGATCGACCCGGGGATTGCGAGCAGCAGCCATGGAGCGTATAGGAAAAGGCTCTTCCCTGAACTGAATACGAGGCCCCGGAAACCTGTCCAGAATGGCAGCGAGAGCCAGTCACTGGTGAGGCGCGACAGGTCGGAGGTAAGCACGATCGGGGTCTCACCCGTCGTCCAGAGGCCAACACCGATCGCAGCTGTGGCGACGGCGACGCCCGGCAAGGCGACTATTCCCGCAAACCGGAGGGCATCGCGTCGCCGGTCACGTCGCCACGGTTGCGATGTGACGAAAAGCTCGGCGACGACCGCGACGACCCCGAGGATGGCGGTGTATTTCGCCCCGATGGCGAAGATCAGGGCCAGCATCGTCGTGTAGGCCATGAGGCGTACATTGCGACGCGGCGGTAGAGGGTCCACGAACCCTGGGAGCGCCGGCGCCGTCACCGGCATGGCCGAGAGAACGCCCACTCCCGGTTCGCTAGTCGGGAGGGGGGTAGGCGGGACCGACGTCGAACGTCGTGCCGATGCTGGTGTTGCCGGGCTGGGAGTGATGGTTGGCGGAAAGATCCGTTGGATTGCCAGCACCGCCAATGCCAAGGCGAGTGATGCGGTCGGTTCGGCAAAGTCATATTTCGCGTACGGCCACGCGAGGGTGCCCAAACCAAATGCTGCACCGACAATGAGGGCGACGACCGGGCGGTAGCCGAAGTTCAGCGTGGCGCGATGCAGCGCCCAGACCGTTGAGGCGGTGACCACGGCATTGGTGACGCTGAACCCGAGGTGAGCAAAGAAGTCGCCCGTCTGCCGTTCGGACCAGAATCGCTCGCCGGTTCGTGCGTCATGCCACGTCACGGGTGCTGATGTACCAGGTGTGCGGGCAGGCATCGTGCCGATGGCGACCGCGCGAAGCGAAAAGGTACCGGCCTGACCAAGGCCACCGGACCCGGCAACTTCCCATCGGTCGATCGCGACTGGCACCGGAACTGGTATCGAGGCGATGTAAAGGTTTCCCCTCGGTTGGCCGATCCAGTGTCCGGCGACACGTGCGCGTGCGTGAGCGACCGTTCCCCGGATATCCGGTCGATCCCACGCCCACTCGGCGGTCTCCATCCCGGCGCGAATCGGGATCGTCACCGTGTTCGTGGCGGTTACGAGGCGCAGTTCGGCGACCGTCGTCCCGTCAGGCACCGCCACCGTGTTGGCCAGAAAGCTGACAATGGTGAACGTGGTCACCGGGGAGCCAGTGACTATGGAACCCGGCACCGGGAAGGTCTCGGTCATCCCGGCCGACACCACGGGCCACTCTTCAACACGGAAGCGATGCCCATCCGCGATAAAGTCGTCGCGTTCGGGAGCAATGGTTCCAAGCGCCGCCCCGGCAAGGATGAATGGTTGCCCGAGAATCGGCAGCCCAATTCCCCACCGGGCAAACGCGGTCTTGAACCGTGTGAAGTACTGGTGATCCGGATCGAGGAAGGCAGTCTTGGCCATCTCGAACGCAAAGGCGCCGTCAATGCTGTACCCGTGGCCACCGCCGGTCATTAGGTAGATCGCGAGGACGATGGCGGTCAGGTTCAACCCCACCCCACGACGCCAGGTGGAGATGCGCGTCGCTTGTGCGTCATCGTGGCGTCGCGCCGTCAGGAAGGCAATCACGAGCGGTCCCTCCCTTCTCCGGGAGCAGCCTCACCACTGTCGCTCCACGCGCGGACCACCATGACCGCCGCAACGGCCAGTCCAATGAGGAACAGTCCCTCAATGACCCACACCGCAGCCATCACACCGGAGTGCGATGCGAACATCTGGCGCGCCTCGATCGGCCACAGGTCGATGCCAAGACCGTACTCCGGATGCGGGCTGTGCACTTCCAATCCATGCACGTAGCGCCAGGGTGGTGACGCGAGGGCTCGCTGCTGCAACGCGGCATCGGCGGGTCGCAAGAAGCGGATCAGGTCATTGGCAAGCAACCATGCGTGGGCGACCAATGGGCTGAATCCGGGTGCGTACAGCATGGCGATCTCCGACCGCTCGGCCTCACCGGTGTCCACCCAGACCCGCTCGCCTCCAGTGACCGCATTGATGTAGGACGGGAGTTTGCCAACGTCGTGGGGCCCCATCTCCCATGCAAAAAGGAGTGCACCGTCGCGGCCATACCGGCCAACCCAGTCGCCGCCAGTCGACCGGTCCTGGAATGGTGACACCGGCCCGCTCGTCTCTGTGTCCGGGTCAAAAAAGAGCGCGGAAACGACCGGGAACGCCGAACCGGAGTCGTACGCGAGAAGGGTGACTGGGTCGCCGACGCGTGCATCCACCACCCAAGTGATGTATTCACCACGGGCAAAATCCGTGACCATCACCGACTGGATGTCAGAGGTGTCGACAACCGTCATGTTCTGGAATCGGTCTTCCTCGGGTAGGCCATCGTAGTTGCACAGGTAGACCGTTAGGCGGAAGCGTCCCGTGCGCTCGGGCCAGATCTTCAGCACCATCGGGCTATCTCGGTCGATGACATGCCCAAGGCCGCGCCGCGGAAGCGGATTGCCGTGGATGTCCGTTGGCGCGCCGGGCGGGGACACGAGTTCGGATCGCGCCTTCTCGACACGGTAGTACTCGGCGTACGTCGATGCCAATGTTCGGCCGACTGCAATCCCGTAGCCGTCCAGTTCCGGGGATATGTGGTCACGGAACATGATCGAGTAGGCGTTGGGATGTTTCAGGACAACCTCCATTTGGACAGCCAGCCCTGCAAAAATTGTCAAGATGGTCGCCCACCGCGCAAGACGGATCCAGCCACGCCGTCCCCATTGCCGGGATGCTCCGACGTTCAACAACCCCACCCCATCACTCCTGATTGGTAGACCCTTGGCTTGGCCCTCCCCGAGAGCGCGAGGTGCGTCGGGTTCGCGATCAACGGCGGCCCCGATCACCGGAAGCGAGAGAAGCATCAGGAAGGGGACCATCGGCACCAGGTAGCGCGGCCCCCAACCGCCGCCATGCCACCCCCCCTTGCTGCCAAAGGTCGCAAGGTACATGAGCGAGACCGTGACCGGGATCCAGGCCCGAGATCGGTGACGACGAACGAACGACATGGCACCCATACCGGCGAGAAGCACGGGCGGCGCGAACCAGACCAATCCCTTGCCGCTCGACAGCACCAGACTGGCAAGTCCCGCCCAGAGCGGAAAGCCAAGCCAACCGCGCGTCAGTCCGTCCCACAACTGGGTTACCAGGATTGGCGCCGACACCCCACCGGCCAGGGCAACGATCCCGACCAGCATTCCTAGAATAGCGATCGCGACTGCGGTGACGGTCCGGGGAATGCGCCCCGGGTGCACGATGGCGTCAATCGCAATCAGGCCGATGAACCAGAGAGCGGTGTACTTGGTAAGTCCGGCCCCGATGGAGGCAAGCGCGGCAGCCAGGTTGAACATCATGGTCCGACGAGTAGTCGCGGCTTCGATTGAGGCGATGCGGGCGGTGAATGCCCCGATGGCAAACGCTCCGGCAAGCGTCTCCGAGAAGTCAAAGCGTGCATACGGCCATGCGAGGGTTGCACCCCCAAAAAGCAATGCCAGGGAAAGGGCGGCTCGACGCGACGCCCCGTACCAAGCGGCGATCGGAACGAGAAGTCCGACAGTTGCCGCGCCGGGGATCACGTTCGCAAACCCGAAGGCGGCTCGGGTCACCCAATCCGCCGTCTCGTCAGTGGAGCCACTCGTGACTTCGGTCACTGCTTTCGTGCCGCGTTCGCCACTTACTAGGACGGCGCGCAAATGAAGCCGCCCGGTCTCGGTGACGGCGTCGAACCTGATCGAAGATGCGACCACACCACCGTCCCACCCCGCCTGATTTGTAATTGAATCGCGTTTGGCGACCGGAGCGGTCATCCGGTAAATGCCTGCATCCGGGTTGCCGGTCCACATCCCGGCGACCTTCGCCCGAGAATGGACGGGTGTGCCCTGGATTGGATCGTCGTAAGCCCATTCCGAGGTGTCATCGCCCACCCTGATGGGGATCACTTCGCCGACGGTCCATCCATCTGCATCGAGGAAGGTGGCAGTCGAGATTGGCGTTCCCGTCGGGATGTCGCGGGCGAACGAGAGATAGGAAATGAGGGTTAACGCAGTAACCTGTCCGGTCCCTGCCGGGATGGGGAGGGTTAGTGAAGACTTGTCCTGTGGCGCGTTGATTCGATCCCGACTGACTGGAGGTTCGTCGGTGAGCAAGACGAGACGTGGACCGGTTTCGCCCGGAAGGTCTGCCAGAACCAGGCTGTCCATTGGAGGCATGGCGCGGGCGATGCGTTCGCCGAGCCACACGAATGGTGCGCCAATGAGAGGCAGGCCTGGCCCCCAACGGCGCAAGAGGTCGCGTTCCTTCTCGAAAGCTGCCGCCACGCCTCGGTTGGCGATGTCTCGGGCGACACGGTAAGAGAATTGGCCATCGACGGAATACCCAACGGCCCCGGCGGTGGACGCGTAGAGACAGGTGAAGAACAGGAACACAATCCCTGCCAATCGCCATGGTGATGGATGCCCACGAGGGCTTCCTGTACCCGGCTCGCCATCTTTGATGCCTGGCGTAGATGCTCTACGTTCGGCAGTCCAGTCCGGAACGGGGGGCGTACTTGGCGAAGCCTGTCCGGTCATCGGGGTGGCGAGGCGAAACCAATGCGGTGCCGCGCACCAAGTACCCACGCTGCCTCACCAGTACGCAAGGCTTCGCCAATTCTCACGACCGCGACGGCCGCCAGGATGAGCAAGAACGGTTCGATCTGCATCCGCAATCGGATTCCCGCAAACACTGCGGTTTTTGAAGCGATGTTGAAAGCGACGTACCCGAGAAGGGGCCACCACGCCTTGCCACGCAAGAGGGCCATCACGGCACCGGCGGCCATGAACGGCAGGAGGATTGCGTAACTAAAAAGACTGACAAGCGCGTAGCCTCGGGTTGCGTCGTTCGATGGGGTCAGCTTGAACAGCAGGAAGAACTTCGACACCATGAACGTGGCGGTTCGAAACGGGTCTTCGAGCATGTATCCGATGCCGATGGTTTGCAACAGGTCGGCGCGTTCAGGTTCGGTCATCGTCCCGAACTCGGGGAACGGGACGGTCCGGACGGTCTGATCCGCGGTCATCAACGGGTGGTAGTACTTGTACAAGTTGTAGCCGAGCTTGGTTGTCGTCATGATTGGCCGGTCAAATGTGATGTAGTTCCGGATTGCCCACGGGGCAATCGGGATTGCCATGGCCAACCATCCGACCGTGATCAAGGGGACCCACCCGGAGGAGATGCGGGCTCGGATGCCTGCGGACGAGGAGTGCTGCCCTTCAAATGGCGATGGGTTCTTGCCTGTTTCCGAACCGCCCAACCCCATCGCCGTCGGTTCAGATACGCTGCGCGTGGCGCACCACCCCACGTACGCGATGGTGAATGCAAATGCCTCGGCGCGTCCGAGGGAGGCGAGACCACCTGCAACGCCAAGGGCGACAAACCACCCGGCGTGCCGGCGATTGATTGCCTCGATGCCGAGAACAACTGTTGCGAGGATCAGTCCGATATAGAGGGTCTCGGTGAGCAACTGACCCGTGTAGTAAAAGAAGAACGGGTAGATCGTTGCCCACGCCGAGGCAATCAGGCCAGTGCCAGTGCTGCCAAGACGGGTACCGACGTGCGCGACCAGGCCGACGCTGACGCCGCCGATGATTGATTGGACGATACGTACTGCGGGGATGGACGGACCCG